>JAOAGU010000024.1:0-304 GCA_026415595.1 Thermodesulfovibrio sp.
GTTGGGGGCAAAGAGGCAATAAAAAAACACTGGAAGGCTGCTACAGTATCAGGTTTGGTTCTTTCACTGACAGCCCTCATAATTGCCGGATTTAGAATACTGCCTGTAGAAATTATTGGTATTGTGGCAGGATTTCTTACAATGCTCACGGTATATTTTATCTATCGCGATAAAAAAGGAAAACAAAAAGAAAATAAGCCATCCTTTAGTCATGATATTTTTAAGGCATGTCTTCCCTTCATTTTGCTTGTCATAATCTCTCTTATCGTAAATATACCATCTATAAAAATGAAACTTGAAAGTT
>JAOAGU010000024.1:314-13268 GCA_026415595.1 Thermodesulfovibrio sp.
GTTCTGGATAATGTTCGTATCCTTTATTTCAATATTTATATTGAAACCCACAGGAAAACAATTAAAAAATGCCACTCAAGTGTGGATTACAAGAATATGGGGCCCCTTTCTCGCCTATTCTCTTTTCTTCGCTGTTGCATTTATTATGGCATGGTCTGCAATGGAGGTAGTTAATGGAAAACTTGTTCCTTCTCAGTATTTTGCTAAATACAATATGGACAGAATAATAGGAATAACTCTGGCAAGTATATTTGGTCCTGCCTATCCCTTTATCGCTCCATTCTTAGGACTATTCGGTGCCTTTGTTGGCGGCAGTGAAACAGCCTCCAACGTGCTTTTCGCAAAAATTCAATGGGAAGCAACTCTTTCAACTGTTGGTGCAGGAGCATTCATGTGGATTTATGCAGCCCATGCAGTAGGTGGCGGGATTGCATCAGCTATCACTCCATCAAAAATTACAAATGCTGCTGCTACAATAGGTGTTGGCGGAAAAGAGGAAGCTCAGTTTATCAAAGCGGTATTAATTCCTGTCTTATTAATGTGTGCCATAATAGGTGCAATGACTATGGCAATTATTTATTTATAGGAAATCTCTTCTAATATCTCTGCGAGACTTTGACCAGTATGAATATAAATCCTTGCGGAAATATATGTCATAAGGATTTTTATAAGGTTCTCGAGGCATCTACTTCAAAATATTTTTACATATAATTGAAAATGTTAAGGCTTATGATGCTTTTAGATACATGTTTTCTTTTATCTAATTACATTAATTATCGATCATGTGCGATTTTTTCTGTAGGGGGGTTTTTTATGTAGGGTATTTTAAATCAATATAGATTAGGAATTACCGGCGATCTTCTAAATATTCCACTGGCTGGAATAGTTAGAAATTCCATATTCTGCAGCCCTTGTCTCTCTATCAATTTTAAAGCGGGCTCTTACACTCCATAAATATTTAGCACATGGTTCCAGAGGCTGTTCAATCCTGTGAAAAGGTTCTATCAATTCATATTGAGTCATTTTGAATAAGACGGAAAAAGGAAATTTTTATGAGGGTTTTCTATCAAAGAAAATATTTTTCCCTTTTACACTTAAAGGAATTCCGAGCACTATTTGGGCTTCTATAAGTCCAAGTTTTATAGATGCAACACCAATTGTATACATAACTCTGTTATCAACTCCTAACTCTTTAGCAACTGATACCATTGAACCAATTGCAATCCCGAGGTCTATGGTTCTTATAATGCAAACAGGTCCTTTATAATCAATTTCATATGTTTTCTGTTTTAAAATTGTTTTGCAATCATATCCACAGGCACCGCAATTAACACCAACTGGTTTCTTGAAATTTAATCCGATTAATATAACAGCTTCAGAATCCCTTACATTCTGAGCATCTCTTTTGAAAAACTTGAAGGCATCACCTCTTTCTCCTATTTTATCCATTTCATCTGCCACCCTTTCCTTTTCATCAGAAGATAAAATTGCTGTAACTATTTCATCCTCTCCCTTTGCCTTTGGTGCTGTCCTTGCAGATACAAGCATTATTTTTGCAATTATTTCAGTCACGCTTTTTTCAGGATTTAGTTCCACTTTAACACCTCCAAAAAACGATGTTGATAAGTTATTTTAACATAGGGTTACAATAAAAGATGGGCATATCTCAGGTAGAACTAAATAATATAAACGAAGAATATCTTGTTATAAGAGGTGCAAGGCAAAATAATTTAAAAAATATAGATTTAGTAATTCCTCATAATAAATTGACAGTTATTACAGGCATCTCTGGTTCTGGAAAATCCTCTTTAGCATTTGACACAATTTATGCTGAAGGACAGTGGCGTTTTATTGAGTGCATGTCAAGTTATGCAAGAGTTTTTATTGAAAAACTTCCAAGACCTGAAGTTGATTTAATCGAAAATCTTAGACCTACAATAGCCCTGGAACAAAGAAACCCTGTTAAAGGTTCCCGTGCTACTGTAGGAACGCACACTGAAATTTATGATTATCTTAGAATAATATTTTCTAAGATTGGCAAACCTTTTTGCCCTAAATGTAATAGGGAAATTAAAGGCTGGAGTCCATCTGAAGTCGCGGAGGAACTCTTTAAAAATTTTCAAGATAAAAGAGCATTTATAATTTTTGAAACATATGAAAATATTGAAAAACTCGTTCATATGGGATTTTCAAGAGTGTTTTTAAGAGAAAATGAGACAGCTACTGTAAGAGATATAGGAGATTTAAAAAGCCAATTAAAGCGTCCTATTAATGTAATAGCTGACAGATTAAAACTTTCTGATAAGTCAAGAATTGTTGATTCTCTTGAAATTGCATTCAAATTGGGAAAAGTAAGAGTTTTTATATTAAATGACAATCTTCTGCTTAATTTCCCCGCAGAACCTCAATGTGCAGAATGCGAGATGAAAATAGAAGAATCATCTCCAATTCTTTTTTCCTTCAATCATCCGCAGGGTGCATGTCCTGAATGTAAAGGTTTCGGATACATACTTTCCTATGATGAAAACTTAATCATCCCCGACAAAGAACTCTCTCTTAAAGAAGGTGCAATTGAAATATTTGAAAAACCTATGCTCAAATGGTGGAAACAACAACTTATAAAGGGAGCAAAACTTACTGGTATAGATGTTAACATTCCTTACAGAGAGTTGCCTGAGGAGCATAAAAAACTCATCTTTACCGGAAATCAACACTTTTATGGATTAAATGACTTCTTTGAGGAACTTGAAAGAAAGAGATATAAGGTTCATGTTAGAGTTTTTCTTTCAAGAATGAGAAGACCTCTTTTATGTCCCATATGTAAAGGTAAAAGATTGAAAGAATCTGCTCTGCTATTTAAGGTAAGCGGTGTTGATATAGGTGATTTAAACTTTCTTTCAATAAAACAACTTAAAGAATGGCTAACAAATCTAAATTTATCCATGGAGGAAGCAAAAATTACTGAAGAACCTATGAGACAGATATTGATGAAAGTTGATTTTCTCCTTAGAGTTGGACTTGGATATTTAACTCTTGACAGGCAGATTAAAACATTATCTGGTGGTGAGTATCAGCGAATTAATATTTCAAATCAGTTGTCAAACAGTCTAACATCAACACTTTATGTTCTTGATGAACCAACTGTAGGACTTCATCCAAGAGATACGGAGAGAATTATTGGAGTTTTAAGAGAACTTACAGATTATGGAAATACAGTAATCGTTGTTGAACATGATAGAGATGTTATATCGCAGGCAGACTGGATAGTTGAATTAGGTCCTGGTGGTGGAAGGCATGGTGGAAACGTGGTGTTTTTTGGTGATATTAAAAGTTTTTTAAGTTTAGACTCACCAACTTCAAATTATCTTAAAGAGACAAAAACTGCTGGAATCAAAAAAAATCTTATGACATTCAAGAATTTTATCACCTTAAAAGGTGCTAAAGGTCATAATCTGAAAAATATCACTGTTCAAATTCCTCTAAATGCTATTACTGTGGTCACAGGAGTTTCAGGGTCAGGTAAAAGTACCCTTGTGGTAGATACACTGTATAAGATAGTAGCTAAAAAACTCATGCTTAGCAATGAAGAATCGCTTGATTGTGATGATATAGAGGGTTTGAAAAATCTTAAAACAGTCAAACTTATTGACCAGTCACCAATAGGTAAAACCCCAAAATCAATGCCTGTTACATATTTGGACATCTATGGCAAAATAAGAGAAATATTTTCAGGTCAACGAGATTCCAAAATTAAGAGATTAACACCTGGATACTTTTCCCTTAATAGTCCATTAGGACAGTGCCCGCATTGCAAAGGAGAAGGTTTTATAAGAGTAGAGATGTATTTTTTTGAAGACATTTTTCTTCTTTGTGAAGAATGTGAGGGTAAAAGATTTAAAAAGGAGGTTCTTGAGATTAAATATAAGGATAAAAATATTCATGAAGTTCTATCTATGAGTTTTGATGAAGCCTATGAATTCTTTGCAGACGAATCACTCCTTAGAGAAAAAATCGGAATTATTAAAGAATTCGGGCTTGGTTATCTTTTACTTGGACAACCTGCTATAACACTTTCTGGTGGAGAATCGCAGAGGATAAAAATATGCGGGGAGATTCTAAATTCTCTTGCTATAAAAAAAGATGCCTCTTTAAAAGGTTTCCTTTATATTCTGGATGAACCAACTGTCGGACTTCACTATGAAGATATAAAAAATTTTCTCAAAGTGATTAAAAAACTCATAGATAAATCTGCAACAGTAGTAATAATTGAACACAATCCAGATGTCATAGCTCAAGCAGATTGGATAATTGATCTCGGACCTGAAGGAGGACAAGATGGAGGCTACCTCTTGTATGAAGGAAGCCTCCAAGAATTTATAAATGTTGAAAACTCCTATACTGCTCGTTACATGAGAGAATATCTAAAATCTTAAAAATGCCCCTATATTACCATTTTCAATAAGTAAGTTTCTTTCTTTTTCATCCTTTACGACTTCAATTAATGCTCCACTTTGCAAAGCCATCTCTATTGCTTTTTCTATTAAATTATAAGCTTTCATAATACAGCTACCGCATTCCTTACAGCAGTCTACCTCTTGCTGAGTAGCGAATCCGCAGGAGAAACAAACATTTCCCTCTATTTTGTAATCCTTTGGAACAATAAGTTTCATAACTCTTCTATCCCTTAGATACTTCATTACATCATCAATACCCAATACTGCATTGTCATTTTTTCTTGCACGGGTAATCAAATCTGAAAGAGTCTTGCTTTCCTTCATCTGCTCATATTCATTTATTATAGGCATTACTTTTTCAATAACTTCCTCCGCAGCAGCATGTTTTTCTATGAAAGTTCTTCCGACTATCTTCTGCTTGATGTTTTCAGGAAGAATTCTCATTAACTCATAAATAGCCTCATCTGGACCTGCAACTACAATTCTTCTAATCTCTCTGTCTTTTAAAAAATCTCCGAATTTATCTATGACATCCTTAAGATGCATTTTTACATGATGCTCAATATGTCTGCTGTATCTTTTCTCAGCAAGGGCAAACCATCCACCTTTCTTATGTTTTCCGGGAACATGATCATGATGAATCATGCCATATTCTTCAATGTCTCCTAAAAACACTAAAAATACTCTTGCAGAGCGTTTATCTACGAGAAGCACGCCGTATTTTTGATAGTTGTCAAGTAAATCAAAAAGAGGGCTCGTATATGGAGTTTTTTCAACTATAAGCTCTTCTTTAAGTTCAATATTTAAATCGTATCTTTGCCATAGTCCCTTTTTGCTACAGCTATAAAGGATAAGAAATTTTTTAAAAGACTCTCTTTCTGCCTGTAAAAATTTTTCAATTTTTTCTATATCGTTTTTGACATATAAGATTTTATCCTCTGGTATAACTTTTGAAAAGTTTTTAAATTTTGATAGATATCCACCTCTTTTTCTCTCCTGAGGTGAGACATTAAGGAAAAGGCTTACAACAAGCTCTCCTTCGGAGTTAAATTTTTCAAGTTCTTCTAAATCCTTCCTTTCAAACATGTTCCCCGCCTCCTACAAAGTTTTTAAGTATCTCAAGAAATGAGACAAAAAGGCTAAAAATAAGAGGTCCAATCATAAAACCTATTAATCCAAAAACCTTAATCCCACCAAGAACAGACAGAAAAATGAAGACTAAAGGCAGATTGACTCTTCCTTTTATAATAATAGGCTTGAGAATATTGTCAATAGAACTTATAATTAATGCTCCTACTAATACGAGTATTATTCCCTTAATTATATACCCCTTAAGGAGAAGATATATTGATACAGGACCCCATATTGCAAAGGCTCCTAAAACAGGAATGAAAGAGGCTATTGCTGTGGCAAAGCCCCAGAGAGTAGCGGAAGGTATCTGGAGAAAATAGAATGTAATTCCAAGAATTGTTCCCTGAATTATGGCAATAAGAATTCCTCCATAGAAGGTAGTATAAATAATATTTTTAATTTGATTTCTTATGGAGACTTTATCTGGTTCTGCAAATGGTAAAAATTCTATAATTTTTCTCACGAAATGATCGCCATCCTTTAGGAAGAAAAAGGCAATAAAAAATGTTAAAACGAGATTTAACGCTGAACTTATAATGTCTCCAAAGCCATGGGCAATTTTTAAGGCAGCGGTTTTCATAAATCCAGCAAGTTCGTCTTTAATTAAATTTTCAAGGGATGCCATATCTCCACCTGTTATGAAACTTAGTTTTTCTAAAATTTTCGCAAGTATTGGATTAGTTGTAATTTTGTCTATTAATTCTGGAAGATTGACTCTCTTTATTAAGTCTCCAGCTTCAATAATTATCTGATAGGATATAAACACAAAAGGAAAGAGAAATAGAATTATCACCAAAAGAATTGTAATAAAAGCAGAAAGCCCTTTGTATTTTAAATATTTCTGCACAAAATCAAAGATTGGATGAAAAACTAATGCAATAACAATTGCCCAACCACCAGCTACAAAAAATGATTTAAGAATTTGATAATTAAGATAAATAAGAATGCCTATGAAAAATAAAAGAATCCATATGTAAAAATTTCTTTCAAGAGAAATTCTATATTTCCTTGAAGGGCTCATATTTTATTGTATCTTTTTTACAAAAATTTTCCAAAGATTTAAGGATGCTTCCCCCGAATCTCTTTCAGGATGCCATTGGACACCTACGAAAAAAGGATGTCCCTTGAGATAAAAACCTTCTACTATTTCATCCTCTGCCTTACAGAATACCTCAAGTCCTTTACCAAGGCGGTTTACGGCCTGATGATGTGAACTATTTACAGGAAACTTACCCCTTTTTAATGGGAAATCAGCTAAAATCTCAACTTCATGATTACTCTTTCTGTGATTTATAGACGATTTAATATTTTGAAAAAGTGAACCACCAAGAAATATATTCATTAACTGCATTCCATAGCATATTCCTAAAACCGGCTTTTGGGTAAGCAAAAAAGCATCTAAAAGTTCTATCTCTGATTTTACTCTCTCATCGAGTATAATATTCCGGCAAGCAACATTTTTTTCACCATAAAACTGAGGATTTATGTCTTCCCCTCCTGAAATTATAAGGGCTGACACATTATTTACAATCTGTTCTTTGAAAATGAGCATATCCGGGGTGATTAATAAAGGAAAAAAGCCTAAACTTACAATTTTCCGGATGTAGTCCCGATTTAGATAGACCTTTTTAGCATTTATACTACAGGTTATACCTATGACTTTCATAGAAGTATTTCTCCCTTTTTACTTCCGGTAAGACAACCATCTTCTACAGCTATAGCTCCATTAACTATTACATATTTAATACCCTTTGAAATTTTAAAAGGTTCTTCAAATGTCGCTCTGTCTTCAATTTCTGCAGGGTCGAAAATTACTATATCTGCAAAATATCCCTCTCTAATTATCCCTCTCTTTTCGATTTTAAAGGTTTTAGCAGGAAGAAAGGTTATTTTCCTTATAGCCTCTTCAAGACTCATAAGCTTTTTTTCTAAAACATACTTTCTTATAAATCTTGTAAAACTCCCAAATCCTCTTGGATGGGGTTTGCCTTGTGAAGTTACTCCGCTACTACATCTTGCAGAACTATCCGTGCCTATCATTACATAAGGTTTTGATAAAATCCTAATGAGATTTTCCTCACTCATGCTAAAATAGATTACTCCTACATTTAGTTCAGATCTAATCAGAAGATCAGATATGAAATCTGCTGCATTTTCAATATCTGTAAATTCACCAATTCTTTTACCTTCAAATTTCTTATCATTTTCAAAGAATACATCAGAAATAATAAGATTATCCAGAAAGCTTTTTCCTTTTTTCTTTAAATGTTTTTTAATCTCTCTTCTTACCTTGATACTCTTAAGCCTCGTTATAATATCTTCTTTCTTTCCCTCAATAATCCATGAAGGAAGAAAGGCATCAAGGTCAGTTGCAGAGGCTGTATAGGGATATCTATCAGCAGTAACCCTAATCCCGTCTCTTAAAGCTGACTCTATTGTGGTCAAAAGAGAGTTTATCTTCCACCAGTTTTCTCTGCCTGATGTTTTGAGATGAGATATGTGCACTGGTATCTCTGCCTTTCTACCAATAACCAAAGCTTCCTCAACAGCTGAAAGAAGTTTGTCTCCCTCACTTCTCATATGAGTAGCATAAATACCTTTAAATGATTTAATAATCTTGGTTATTTCAATAAGTTCCTCTGTATCTGCAAAAATTCCAGGCGGATATATTAATCCAGTTGAAATACCTCTTATTTTATAGGAAAACTGTTTCCTAAGAAGATTCTTCATCTGTATCATTTGTTTTTTATTAGCAGGCATATTTTTATAGCCAATTACAGAACCTCTAAGATTCCCATGACCGCATAAAGTTGTAATGTTTATCGCTGGTTGTCTTTTTTTCAAAATTGACACATATTTATCAATACTATTCCATCCCTGTAACCCAAGAACATTCAATTCTGGTAGCCTTCTTTCAAAAGTCTCTCCAATCATAGGAAAAGCTGATACTCCACAGTTCCCATTAATCTCTGTAGTTATACCTTGAGTTATTTTCCCCTCTGCTCTTGGGTCTGCAAGTATTGTAAAATCAGAATGAGAGTGTGTATCTATAAATCCTGGACTAAGAATATATTGGTTTGCTTCTATTATTCTTTTTGCAGAAAAAATCTCTTTACCAATGTATGAAATTTTATTATCCTTAATTCCAATATTAGCTTTAAATAATGGTCTACCTGTTCCATCAATTACGGAAGCATTCTTTATTAATAAATCCATCTATAGTTTCTTAGGTCTTGCTTTCTTATTTTTTGTTTTTTTACTGTCTGCTCTTTTTAAAAAATTATTCGTATATTTTACTTTTTTAATTTTATCCGATTTAGCAAAATAATTTTCTATACCATCAATAATTGACATAGCAATCTTAAGTCTATATAAATCATCAGATAAAAATTTTTCTTCTTCTGAATTGCTTATGTAAGAAATTTCAAGTAAACATGAAGGCATCTGGGCACCTACTAACACATAAAAAAGAGCCTGTTTTACTCCATTGTCATGCCTTGAGAAAGAACTTTTTAAATTGCTAATCATGGAATTATGGATATAACCTGCCAGTTTAACTGAATCATCTCTTTTAGCTTCTCTTTCCAAGGAAGCAAGCATCATACCAAGCTCTCCTTTTAGTTCTTTCATCTTCTTTACAGATATAGCATTTTCTCTTGCAGCTACTCTAATAGACTCCTCATCATCTGTCCAATTCAAAATATAAGTCTCTATTCCCCGTGCATAGGAATTAGGAGAAGCATTTGCATGTATTGAAATAAAAAGCTCTGCATTCACTCTATTTGCAATCTCTGTTCTTTCATTAAGAGGGATATAAACATCCTTGTCTCTGGTTAAAATTATCTCATAATTTGGACTATCTTTCATTAATTCCTTCACTTTAAGGGCTACATCAAGGACAACATCCTTCTCCATCAGACCATTGGGACCAATTGCTCCAGGGTCTTTACCTCCATGACCAGGATCAATAACTATTTTCCGTTTAAAAGACATTTTGGATTTTTTATCAATCTCTTTCTCCTTTATTGTATCCTTACCTCCTTTATCTGAATAAATATCAATAACCAATCTGAAAGGATCTTCAAGCTGAATAACTTTGAATTCATATTCCGAATTTAAAAGGTCAAAAACTATCCTAACTGTATTAGAATCAAACTGACCTATGCGAATTTTGCTTACCAGAGGCTTATTTAGCAAAAATTCTTTTTTAAGTTCTTTATTTAATGAATAATTTTTTAGATCAAAAAATAATCTTTCAGGATTTCTAAGTTGACCCCTTGAAAACTCTATAGCTCCATTAGTTTCAATTATTACTCTGATACGGTTATTAACCTCATAATACCTTATATCCCTTATCTGAAGCTTTTCTTCAGCAAATACTCCTGATATGGGAAAAATGAAGAGGAAAAAGAAGGAAAATATTAAAAATCTTATCATTACATCATATAGCTACTACTTCTTTGACCTCTGGAATCTCGCTCTTCAGTGTCTTTTCAACCCAATTTTTAAGAGTAAGAGTTGCCATAGGACAAGTTCCACAGGCACCTTTCAGTTTTACATAAATTACATTATCCTTTATATCCACCAGGTCAATGTTTCCCCCATCCGCCATAAGTCCAACTCTAATTTTCCCTAAAACCTTCTCAACCTTTGCCTTTTCAATCATAATTACTCCTCCCAATAAATCAAGAATTCATTTATTTATATTTACATTTACCTCAGTTGCATAGCTTTGTAAGATTTGTCAATTAATGATTCTACAGTGTCATCTTCAAGGCATTCTACAGCTGCAGAGTTCACACTTATGCTAACATTACCCTCAAATAAAGTAGAATTAGATATCTTTTTAATCTTATTAGCTACAATATTCGCACCTTCAATATTTGTATTCGGCAACATAATGATAAAATTATCATCTTCAACTCGAAAAACCATATCTACCATTCTTGTATTTTCTATTAAGAGTTTGCTAAATTTCTTAAGAATTTTATCTCCTGTAGTTCTCCCATAGTTTTGGTTTATTAATTTAAAATTATCAATATCTACTAAGACAAGGCTTAAAGGAATTTTATATCTTTTATTTCTACCTACTTCCCGTTCTAAAACTTCTTTCAAATATAACCTATTAAATGCGTCTGTAACTAAATCTTTCCTTAAAATTTCCTTCAATTCTTTTTTCAAATTCTCAATGAGAACATCTTTTTTCTGTCCTTCTCTTGTTAACTTCGCAATTTCGTTATTTAAATCTGAAATTTTTTCAAACAATTCATGATAAGTAAAACCTCTTCTTTCCAGTAAAAATATCAACAAATTTTCGCTTCCTAAAACATAACCTTCAAGAGAGATATTTATATCAGGCTTCCTACATTTAAGATGAAGTAAAATTTTTTCACTTCTTTTATTCTCAGGAATTGGCAAATTTTTTATATATGGAGGTAAAAAAACCTTCAAACTCTTTTCTAAAACATCATCTAAGTTAACCAATCTTAAAAAAATCCTATTTGCATACTTAATAACAAAGTCTCTATCTGTGATAAAAAAGACTATGTTACCTAAACTATCTACGTAATTTAAAAAAAAATCAAAATTAGACTGAAAGAGATTTTTTACCTCATCAAGTATCTTTTTGTCCGCAGACTTCTCATCTTTGTCAAATAGTTTTCTTACATATTTTTCAAGCATTTTTTATTACCTCCAAAGCTTCTTTTGGATTGTACATTAAATCTCCGTAATTGCTTATTGCTCTAACATTTTCTAAATCTTCTGAAAAAATAATTATTCTGCATGTAGAAGATTTAGCCCTTACCATTTCTGCAAAATTTTTAAAGAGATTGAAATTATACGGAGATACACCAAAGAAACAAGCAAAGCATGGTTCAAATTTGAAATCTTTATCAGCTATTTCCTTTGCATTTATCGTTAAGCTATTTATACTTTCCCATAATAATATATCTGAAAAAATTTGGGCTTCAAGACGGTTGTAAAAATTCAAAATTTTTCCACCTATTATGTTTTCTGTAGGAACATAAATTGAAAAACATTTTGGGATTTTTTCAAGATTTTTTTCAACATAAATAGATGAAAGAGTTTTATTTAAAGTAGAAAATGCTAAGTATGATTCTACCTCATCAACATAGCCTGCTTCATAAAGATATTTTATCTTGTGTATTGATGGATAAAAAATGAATTTATAAACTTTTTCTCTTTTTTCATCATCAATAATAAAAGTTTTTATCAAAATTTCTGCTTCTGTTGTCTCTCCATCAAAAAGCGTTATTAAAAAATTCCTTATAAAGTCTTCATAATCTTCAGAATGCTGATACTTAGGTGGTAGTAAATCAATGTAAGATAAAATCTTGTAAAAATTATTATATATAAAAGAATATAATTTTTTTATTTCTTCCCCATATTTTCTTATATTAGCAGGTAAGGATGCATTCCAAGCAAAATATTCTATTTTGAATAATTCTTCCTGAAAGCCTCTATTTATACAAATACTGTACAAACGAGATAAATTTTTATAGAGAAAATTAAAATTATCCGCTTCCATGGAGTGTAATATTATTCTCGATTCTTCCTCGAGCATATCTTCTAAAAGTTTGATAGAATTATTACCAATCAAATAATATAGTTTTGGATTAGATAATATTTCTGATTTAACCATAGTAATTGATTTTGGGATTGAATCTTTAAATGAAATAATTAAATCTTGTGAAATATCAATAAGTTCGCTTAATTTTTTCATGTTAAAAAATTGCATGATTAATTATATCAAAACTAAAGAAAAATTTTTCAAAAATTTTTTAAGCTTTAATTTGCCATAAAAATTAATATTTTGATATATTAATATGTTAGGCGGCGTAGCTCAGTTGGTCAGAGCAGACGGCTCATATCCGTCGTGTCAGGGGTTCAAATCCCTTCGCCGCCATTTTTATTTTATAATAGGTTCCATCTGCAAGGCTGGATGGTCTACTTGAGTGAGAAATTCAAGAAGACATTCTATGTCTTCACATATTGTTTCATCGGCAATTTTATCTAAAAAGTCTGCTATTCCTTCTTCTTCTGCCCTTTTCCCTAAAGATTCTCTAACTCTGTCTTTAAGTTCCTTTGGCATCCATACAATTCTACGGATACCACCGTCACCCTTGAGAAACTTTTTTGAACTAATGTAATTCACCCCAATCCCCATAAATCCCGGGGTTTGCACTCCTCCGCCAATCATTCCTGCAATAGTGGAAAATTTCATGCCTATAGGTGTCATTCCAGAGTATCCACGATTTACAATCATAACACCGTTTGCCTCAGGAACTACCGCAACAATGCATTCAAAGCCTGTCTCTTATACACATCTGACGCTGCCGACGAGCGA
>JAOAGU010000025.1 GCA_026415595.1 Thermodesulfovibrio sp.
CTGCTTAAGAGACCTTCTTGCACCATCGTGTTTCTTGCCCATTGAGCCGTGTTTTGCCATCTGATACCCGTGCCAGAGGGTAGTTGCTGCCTGTCATATTCATTTAAAATATGTTTCATTTTTTTATAGACTTCGTTTAAAACAGTCCTTACTTCAGCTTTTCCTCCAAGTTCAGCTAAGCTTTCAAGAATTGGAATTCTGAAAGCATCCTCTGGCGTTCTTAATCCTCGTTTTAGCTTCTTAGACTTTTCATCTTTTCTTATTTTTTTGATTTTTGGAGCTTTAGGGGCAAATAATGTCTGCCACTCCTTCTGAAGAATTCTTATTTTTTCTCTAAAATCTGTAATCTTAGTAGCATCTTCTATCAGTGATTTTACCTTTTCATAATCTCTTGATTTGAATGTTTCCTCTGCCTCTTTGTTGAGTTCCTCAATCACATTTTCAATCTCTTCTAAAAGGAGTTCAAAGGCTATGTTTACCTCATTTTGTTCAGGCATCTTAATCACCTTAATAGGTTTCAATCATCCCAATCATAGATATTATGCATATTGAAGTTTTTTCTCAAGAAGTTTGAGGACTTCTTTTAGTAGGATGGATGCTTTGAATAGTTCAATTCCAATGAGATTGCCACTGCTGTCAAATTCCAGATTTATGCCAGGGGCAACTTCAATCTGAGTTAATCCTTTGGAAAGAGCTTTACTTCTCATAA
Organism: Thermodesulfovibrio sp.; assembly: GCA_026415595.1. Lineage (GTDB taxonomy): Bacteria > Nitrospirota > Thermodesulfovibrionia > Thermodesulfovibrionales > Thermodesulfovibrionaceae > Thermodesulfovibrio. The sequence continues at coordinate 710 of JAOAGU010000025.1, forward strand.
ATTAACCATCTATACTTTTGGATATTTTGTCTAGAAAGATTTTGATTCTCTCAAATTCTTGCGAATCAAAAGGAAAAAGCCCTGCTTGAGCGGCCTCTCCAAGTCTCAATTCAGGTCTTTTAGAAGCTAAAAAAACTTGAAGTCTTACTTTATCTCTTTTTGCTGTAGTAAGCTTGTTTATATCAAAGCCTTGTCTACTCAAACATTCCATATATTCAGATACACACTGCATATTAATGTCATTAGATATGGCATCCAAACAAAGTGTTTCTAAGCTTCCTGGTCTGTCATGAGGTATGATGAGAACTATAACTGCAGGGTTGTCTCCCGCTATATCTAAAGGATTTGAAGGCAATGGTAAATTATTATTTTTCAAAAGAGTGTAAATACTGCGAAATGACCTATCTGGGTCTTCTTCTGCGTCTTTCATTATGCCTAAGCATTTTATTCTATCAATATTAGGTAAAATAGCTTTTAGACCATTAGAAAAATTGTCTTTTGAGCCCACATTGATAGATTGGATTTCTTTTATGTTTAGGAATTTAGCATATTCTTCTATAAACCTTTTATCATTTTCACCTTCCACGAGAATTACAGCCGGTTGTTTAATTTCAATGTTCATTTTAGGTGTTTTTAACTTGTTACACATTAACGAACTTCTAAGCCTATTTCAAAGGTAGCCTCTAATGTTTCTTTGTCGTATAATTTAGCGATTATCTTTTCCTCAAATTTCTCTAACCGATAAAAGCTAAAATCATAAGTCTCATCTTCTGAAAAAGCTAAATGAGCAGATTTTATACATTCAAAGCTATGAGTAGTAGCAAAGACTTGACAATTAAACTTGCGAGCTGTATAGGCGATAGCCTTCCAAACATCAATTAAAACAGAATAATGTAGACCATTTTCCAATTCATCAATAAGCACAATCCCTTCTTTTGCACTTGCTATAGCAAGTATTAAACTGGCAATTTTAACCATTCCTTCGCCCATCAAAGGTAGTGGTATGAACCTACCTGTTCCCATTTCACCATGAAGTATGGGCACATTAGCCACAGTCAAAATGGTCAGGTCTCTAAGCTTAGGCTCTAATATCCTTAAAGCTTCTGAAACTAACTTTTGCTCTCTTATCCTTGCTAATTCAGAAAAACGCTCAGCATCCTCTATTAGCGAGCTTCTCATTTTAGAACTTAGATATATTGTTGGAAAGTGAATAGGAGGTGAGGGAAATGAAATAATCTGTAGACCTAAAGGAGTGAGTATCATATAAGTTACTCTCTCTTCATCACCTTCTATTGTATTTAACTTAATTATGGGATAATTCTCTGAAAATGTTGGATATTGCATTTCTTTTAGTGGTTTTATATAACTTAAAATTGTTTGATAGTCTTCCTTTTCAATCTTTGTGGTTATGTAAACTTTTTTTTCTCGCGTTTTTGTCTGCCCCTTTAGTATGATTGATTTGTCAGTTTCAAAATTATAGAAAATTGAATTCCATGGCAACTCATATTCTCTCTTCACCAGTTCAAATTTTACTAATTCTAACCCTCTAAAAGCATTTATTCTCATAATTAATTCTGGATTGAAAGATCCACAATATAAAAATAAAGCCTCTAAAAACGCTGTTTTACCGACATTGTTTTTCCCAGCAAATAAATTAAGGCGATTTAAACCTTTAATTTCAAAATGTTTAAAGCAACGAAAATTTTCTATACTAAACTCTTTTATTATCATTATTTAACCCTTCAACAATTTTAATTTCTTCTTCAGTTAAATTATAAAGTTTATACACAAGATTGTCAATTTGAGATTCAAGGAAAGAGATGTCGGTAGAGCAGGCTCGGGATTTGATTTTAAGCTCTCTAATTCCTGAAAAATAGAAAAATCCTATGAGAAATTTTAGCTCTTCGCTCTTGCTAATAAGCGTCTGAAGTCGTTTTTTAAGTGATTTCTCTCCGCTATTTGTAATAAATGTGCTCATTTATTCTGTCTTAAGGATAAAGTTTATCATAATTTTTTTAAAAATCCAAGAGAATTGGGAAATTTGTAATATACCCCTGTTAAAAGGAAACTGGCTGATTTTAGGGCGATGGTTATCAATATGGTATCCTCAATGCCCAATATGGGTATAAGAACTATTGCTGGAAAGAGTGCTCCAAAGAAAGCACCTAATAAATCAATGGCATAAAATCTGGCAGATGTTTTGCTTGTTGGTGAGTGTGAATCAGAAATGTTTACTGCCAGAGGAAACTCTACTCCAGTAAGCAGTCCTGTCATAGTCATTGCAATAAAAATCAAAAGTTGTGTTATTGCTGTTGGAGGAAAAGAGACTATAATATAAAGGAAACATAGAAGTATCAGAATTCCAAGCTCAACTTTAACAATAGACTTTGTAGATTTTTTTGTTCCCAGATAGGCTCCAAAGGCTGAGCCAAGCATGAAAAGGGATGTGAGTAATCCAATATAGTGATATACGTATCCGTAGTAAAGCTGGAAAAGCAATATTAGAAGTATGCTTACCAACATACTCATAAATCCTGTTGAACCAATAGCAAAGGGAAGAAATATCTGTGCTTTTGTCCTTTGCATGATTAGAAAGATGATGAAAATCAGGCTTACAAACATGAGATAGTGTAGAAGACTGAATTTTTCAAAAATTTGTAGGAACTTTACCATAGATGGAGTAAGTGCAGAATTTAAAAAAAGCATTGTCTCAAAGACTGCCCTGGGATGGATATCTTGATTTACTGCATTTGCTTGGGCGGATGTGATATCTCTTTCAAGCTCTTTAAATTTGGGTTCATTCATTCTGTAATTTAGATACCATTCATTTACGATGTTTGAAGAAATATTTTTTGAATAAAGTCTCTCAGTAAGCATTTTTTCATCAATAGCCTTAATTGACCTATCCGTAGAGGCAATAAATATATTTTGATCTCCTGCAATAATCCTTACATGGGGAAATACACTATTTAAAGTTTTATAAATCATGCTGTTTAGATTTTTTAGCTCCTTGGGAAGAAAAACCTCAGAGCCAGGAAGTTTCAAAACAAATATGCCCTTCTCTTTTAGCCTGTCTTTTGCGAGTTTAAAAAACTCTGCTGAATAGTATCTGTTCATCTGAAGCGTTGTAGGCATGGGAAGATTTATGAGAATTATGTCATAGAGGCTTTCTGTTTTTCTTAAAAAAATTTTTCCTTCCCTTTGATGAACTCTTACTTTTTCATGAATGGAGCTATTTTCCTTTGAGTTCAACATTAGTTTGTTAAAGGTCTCTATCAACACAGGGTCTGGCTCGGCATAATCAATTTTTTTGACAGCATATTTTGATATCTCCTCTAAGAGTCCTCCAAAGCCAGCGCCTATTACGAGGACATTTTCAGGTTTTTCATGAAAAAGCATCACAAAGTGGGCAAGTTCTTCTGTTAGGATTTCTGAAGTAGGAATTACAGCATAGGGTGAACCATTCATAAATACTGTGTATTGCTCTTCTCTCTTTATTACTGCAATGTTTGAGTAGGGAGAGTTTCTTGCCTCAACCAAGGGATGTTCATACCAAAGCAAAGCAGAGCTTAGTCTGTTTAGTCTTTCAGGTGTAGATATGAAAAAGGATATAACAATTAGAATCATTAACAATAAGGATAGATTTCTTAGTGTTTTTGCATCCCTCTTAGATGAAAGATATAAGGTAACAGAGAAAAGATTTAGAGCAAGGATAATTAATGCTATCTCTATAGAACTGAGATAGTAAATAAAGTAGGTAACAAAAACTATGCCTGCCCCAAATGAGCCAAGTGATTCATAGAGATATACCTTTGCTGGAAAAACTTGCAACGAATTATGCTCCCTAAGATTTCTGCAGGCAAGAGGAAACAGGGCACCCATGAATGTAACAGGAAAAAGTGCCACAGAACTAAGAAGTAAAACATAATGAATACCTAAAATCTCACCGGTGGAGATGTTCAATAAGTATCTGAAAGCTCTGATTAGCAATAGCACTACGGGACATATAATACCTGTTGCAAACTGAATTAATGAAAATTTTGTTACATAGTCTAAGATGGACTCTGCTTTTTTGCCTATAAAGTAACTGCCAGATGCTTGAAAAATAAGCCAATTTGCAAAAATAACCCCAATAAAAAGTTCATTCCCTTGAAATACAATGAGCAGTTCTCTGATTATAAGTATTTGCGAAGCGGTCGCTGTAAACCCCATTACAAGAATGGCAAATCTCAGGGTAGCAGAAGGGGGAAGATTTAAATATCCCATAAACCGGGAATTAGATAGCCACAGTATTTACATTTTCCATTTTTTATACTGATATCAATAACTGAAAAATGAGACCTTGTAATGACTTTTTTATTACAGTGAGGACAAAAGGTGCTGTTATGTTTATGTCCGGGAACATTTCCAATATAGACATATCTTAAGCCTTCCTTTATAGCAATGTCTCTTGCCTGCTCCAAGGTTTTTACAGGTGTTGGTGGTAAATGAGTCATCTTGTAAGCAGGAAAGAATCTTGTAAAATGAAGAGGCACATCAGCACCTAAATTTTCCTTAATCCATCGGCACATTTCCCTTATTTTTTCCATGTTGTCATTTAGGGTAGGGATAACGAGATTTACTATCTCAAGCCATTTTCCAGTTTCCTTTATAACTTTGAGAGTATTTAAAACAGGTGTCATCTCTGCAAAACTCACATCCCTGTAATGGTCTGCGGTGAATCCTTTGAGGTCAACTGTTACACCCCGCATGTGTTTGAGAAGTTCTCTTAAAGGTTTTTCCTGCATTCCTCCATTAGTGTGGAATATGGTGTTAAGTCCAACGTCTCTTCCCTTTTTTGCAATGTCAAACATAAATTCGTAAAACACTGTGGGCTCATTGTAGGTGAAAGAAAGTCCCATGTTTCTGTCCTTTGCCATCCTTACAATCTCTTCAGCTGAAATATTTACACTATATGGTTCAAGGTCTTCAAAGGTTCTCTGTGAAAGATGCCAGTTATGGCAGAATTTACAACGAAAATTACAACTTGCAGTTCCAATGCATAGAATCTTTGTTCCTGGAAGATTATGAAACATAGGTTCTTTCTCTATGGGGTCAAACTGAATGGCTGATGGTCTTCCATAAACAATTGAATAGAGCACTCCTTTTCTGTTTTCTCTGTTTCTACAGAAACCTCGTTTACCCTCTGGGATTAGACACTGTCTGAAACATAACTGACAGTTGACACTTTTGTCGGAATTGCTCTTATAAAAACGAGCCTCTTTAAGAGCCTCTTTTGTCTTCGTAGATGAAAAAACATTTTCCTTTCCCATAAAAAAAGCCATCATAGTATAAGTGCAAAACTTAAGAAACTTTCGTCTTGTAATCATGTAATTATTGTTATTATTATAATTGAAAGATGAAAAAATATATAAATATCTCTATATTTGCGGTTGCATTAATAGTATTAATACTATGTGGTTGTACCAAAAAATTTGACATAAAGGATTTATCAAAATCAGGCAAAATTGCCATAATCAGCGACAGCAGTTATCGAATTTTTTATGCACCAAGTCCTTTTGCTAAAGAGAAAGAACATGAGCAAATAATAGAAGACTTAGAAGCCTTTTTGGAGGGATTCCCCCTTGCCAAAATATTAAGACAAAAAGTTTATAAAGCATTAATAGATTCCTATTCTCTGGATTTGGTCTCTGAGCTAATAATAGAAAAAATGGAAGATACCTATTTACAAAATTTCCTTTTATGGGCTAAAAGAAATAATGTTAATGCAGTTATTCATCTTGAGAGCACAATTGAAGTTTCCCACGCATATAGGATGCATAGTTTGTCACTGAGAAACTATCCTAAGATTTGGACTAAAATTAGAATAATACGAGTAGAAAACAATGAAGTGCTATGGACAAAGAGAGTATGGACACATATGTTTGATGGTACTACAAGGGGATTAAAAACATACTCTGCATATGACACAGTTGTTGACAGGGATTATCTTGAAACCCTAATAAACAGAAAGATTGACTATGTTGTTAAAGCCATATTAAAGTCATTAGTATAAAAAAGGCTAAGGAAGGCATATGTCAACACAGATTAGAGAAATAGACAACTATTTTTCTATAAAAGTTGAACTCCTTCCTTTAGGAGTAGAAATTCCCTGTGATGTGTTTATTCAAGAAGATGGAGAAATGAAAACTATTTTAAAAAAAGGTGAACACTTCAGTCTTGATATAAAGAATACTCTTAAAGATAAAAAAATTGAAGTAGTATATGTAAATCAAAGTGATAAAAAAATTTTTCAAGATTTTATTTTTGAATTTAAACCTAAGGAATATTTTGACAGTATACTTGACCGTTACACTATAAATAATGAATTTTACTATAAAATTGAAAAGGAGTGTCTCAATCCTGAAATACCAGTGAATTTTAGTTTATATGTTAATGACGGCAATAAGTTCAATCTATTTTTAGAGGCATCTGAAGAAAACCCAAAAAATATCTCATATGAAAAACTTATAGAAGGTGATATATTAATTTCTAAGAGAGAGTTAAACCTTTATAAAGACTATTTACAAAAACTTATAAAAGAAAACAAAACAGAACCTAAAATACTCAAAGAAACAACTAAACTTCTATTAAGAGAAATCTATAGCGAGCCAACAAATAGAAGAAATCTTCTTATACTGGGTGATAAAATTGAAGAAATAATCAACTACGGGACACTGGAATTAAAAGTTCTTGAAAACTTCCTCATAATGAAAAAGATTGATAATTATAACTATGTTCATTCTTTAAATGTAATGGCACTAAGCCTTTCTCTTGGATTAAAAATTAGATTAGAAAAAGAGGAACTAAGGCTTCTTGGATTAGCCTCTGCATTACATGATATAGGAAAAATAAAAATTTCTCCGCTTATACTCTCAAAGCTCGGTAAACTTACTGAAAAAGAATTTCAAATTTTTAAGACTCATGTTATTGAATCAGTGAAAATTGCAAAAGAATTAGAACTTCCAGATAAAGTTATAGATGGAATTGCTCATCATCATGAGAAATTAAACGGTACAGGCTATCCATTTAAATTAAAGAGCGAGCAAATTTCCTTTTTTGGGAAGATAATAGCCATTGCTGACGCTTATGAAATGTTGACAACGCCTAAGGCTATGAAATATCCTCTTACCCCATATAATGCTCTTATGATACTTGTTCAAGACAAAGGGTGTTATGACAAGTCACTTCTTCAGACTTTTATCAAGATGTTAGGAAGACTTATTTAATTCGTTAAACTTATTCTAAATTTGACAAATATTGAAAATTTAAGGTAATTTATAATTTTAGTTTTTTGTAAAAAATTATCATAGGTGAGGTATAAAAAAATGAAAACAGCTTTTGTTAAAAAAGAGGAAGTTAATAGAAACTGGTATATTGCTGATGCTACAGGACAAACGCTTGGTAGATTCGCATCACGAATAGCAAAAATTCTTATGGGTAAACACAAGCCAAGCTATACTCCCAATGTGGATAATGGTGATTTTGTAGTAGTGATTAATGCTGAAAAAATCAAGGTAACGGGGAAAAAACTAACTGATAAGGTTTATTATCATCACACTGGTTATATGGGGAATCTTAAAGCAGAAACCTTAAAAGAAAGACTTGAAAAAGAACCCGAAGAAGTTATTTTGGATGCTGTTTGGGGAATGATACCAAAAACAAGATTAGGAAAAAAGATGATAAAAAAACTTAAAGTTTACAGAGGCTCTGAACATCCTCATAAAGCTCAAAATCCAGAGCCAATCCAATTAAGTAAAAGTTGAGGTGAAAAACTATGGCTATTGAATATTTAGCAACAGGTAGAAGAAAAAGGTCCATTGCAAGGGTTATATTAGTTCCGGGTTCAGGTAAAGTTACAGTCAATGAAAAACCTATTGAAGAGTATTTCCCAAGAGAAACCCTAAGAATGATACTTATGCAACCCTTTCAAGTAGCTGGGGTAACAGGCAAGTACGATGCTTTTATAAATGTTGACGGCGGTGGATTAAGTGGTCAAGCTGGTGCAATAAGACATGGAATTGCAAGAGCTCTTGTAAATGTAAATCCGGACCTCAAACCAAAACTTAAAAAAGAAGGACTTCTTACAAGAGACCCAAGAGAAATAGAAAGAAAGAAATACGGACAGCCAAAGGCAAGAAAGAGATTCCAGTTCTCCAAGAGATAAAATGTTAAAAGTTTTTATTTGTGGTGGAAGTGGTTATACAGGCAGTGAACTTTTAAGAATTCTTGCATTACATGATGAAGTTGAAATAGTAGGTGTTAGCAGTGAAAAATCAGCAGGGATAGCTGTAAACGAGCTTTTCCCTGCTTTTTTTATTTATGAAAATCTTAGATTTGAATCACTTCAGATTGAAAAAATAAAAGAAAAAGCTGAGCTTTACTTTCTTGCCCTTCCCCATGGAAAATCACAGGAAGTAGCAGCACTGCTTTTAGAAGCAGGTAAAAAAGTAATAGACCTATCTGCTGACTTTAGAATAAAAGATGCAAATGTTTATGAAACATGGTATAAAACTTCTCACCTCTATCCAGAACTCCTTAAAGAAGCAGTATACGGATTGCCTGAACTTTATAGAGAAAAAATTAAAACTGCGAGGCTTGTTGCCAATCCTGGTTGTTATCCTACATGTGTAATTCTGCCTCTTTATCCTTTTCTTAAAAAAGGATTAATTGACATAGATACAATAGTAATAGATTCAAAATCAGGAACATCTGGTGCTGGCAGAAAAGCTGAAGTAACCTTAAACTACTGTGAAGTAAACGAGGATTTTAGGGCATACAATGTGGCAAAACACAGACATACACCTGAAATAGAACAGGAATTAAGTTATGCTTGCGGTAAAAACATCTCAATTGACTTCACCACTCATCTATTGCCATTAAACAGGGGAATTTTATCAACCATATATGCACGATTGAATAAAAATCTCACCAATGAAGAAGCACTGGAAGTATTAACAGAAACTTATCAGAATGAACCTTTTATAAAAATAATGTCAGAAGGACAGGTTCCCTCAATAAAATATGTAAAAGGCACAAATTACTGTTATATAGGTGCTATAGTAAATCAAAGAACAGGTAGAATAATTCTTATTTCAACTATAGACAATCTTGTAAAAGGTGCTTCAGGACAGGCTGTGCAAAACATGAATATAATGTTTGGAATTGAAGAGACAAAGGCACTTAAAAACCTTGCACTGTCTCCGTGATTATACCACCACCTAAAACTATCTCTTCTTTATAAAAAACCGCACTTTGTCCTGGCGTAGGTGCAAACTGGGGTTTATCAAAACACACCTTGACTTTATCTTTATCAATTAATTTCACAGTAGCTTTTTCAGGATTCATGGCATAACGAATTTTTACAGAACAAGAAAACTCTCTATCTTCCATATCGTAAAGCCAATTAAGTTCAGTTGCTATAAACTCTCTCATAAAGGCTTTTTCCTTTGAATCAACATATACTGTGTTTTGAGAAGGTTCTATTTTTACAACATAAAGAGGATAAGGTGAGGAAATCCCCAGTCTTTTTCGCTGTCCGATGGTGAAAAGATGAATTCCCCTGTGCTGACCTATAATTTTTCCAGTGGACATTTCAACTATAGGACCTCCCTTTGCAGGTTTTATCATTTCATAGTATCTTCTGTTCCTCAAAAAACACACCTCGGTGCTTTCCTCTGCTATCTTAGACGGAACACCTATCTTTTCTGCTATTTCTCTCACCTGTTTTTTTGTATATTCTCCTAAGGGAAATATGATGTGTTGTAAAAAAGACCTATCAATTCCATAGAGAAAATAAGATTGATCTTTTTTACTGTCAATCCCTTTTAGTAAATGGGATATATCATTTATCTTTACGATTCTTGCATAATGGCCTGTAGCAAAATAGTTTGCATTGATTGTTTTGGCTATTCTGTTTAAATTGGGAAATTTTATCTTTTGATTACATATTACGCAGGGATTTGGGGTAATCCCAGTTTTGTAACCCTCAAAAAAGGGAGTAATTACTTGCGACCTAAATTGCTCTCTTAAATCTTCTACATAAAGCTTTATTTTTAAAAAATCTGCTGTGTTTTTTACAAGTTCAAGGTGCGCAGGCTCATCAAAAAGAACAAAAAAAACTCCCTCTACAGCCATTCCCTTTTCCTTCAATAAATAGGCTGCTACAGAGGAGTCAATGCCACCGCTCATGGCTATAACAACTTTTTCCATAAAGAACTTTTTAGTGATATAATTTATTATAAACTTTTATGGAGAGGTGCCAGAGTGGACGATTGGGGCGGTCTCGAAAACCGCTGTGGGGAAATCCTCACCGAGGGTTCAAATCCCTCCCTCTCCGTTATCCGATGAATTTTTTTATTATCTTATCTTCGTATTCAGGAAAGTCTTCCAGATAAAGAGGCTTCTTTCTGCCTATATTAAGTTTAAGTAACTTAAAATTAAGCTCTCTAATTCTTCTTATCCTTTCCTCATCGTCATCTATGGTTTTAAGAAGCTCCTTTAGGTCAATTATTTCTTTCCTTATCTCCATCTCTGGTGGGATGCATCCTGCGTTTTTCAAAATTTTATAGGCAATCCTTAAATCTTCAGGCACCCAACTGTAATCCTCTAACTTAAGGGGTTTCCCCTTATTTGGCAGGTCATTAAAAACTCCTTGTTCTATTGCTTCACGAATTTTTTCTTCTGCAATTTTCTGAAAAATATCTATCATAATTTATAATGTCCAAATTTAAACTAAAAATGTCAAATATGCCAGTGAGTACTTAATTTACCCTTAGAAAAAATCCAGCAATTCCATTGAAAAATAAAGTCTTATCTTGCAGAGGACAGCAGAAAATCCTTAAACTTCTCAGGAATAATCCATTCTATTCCAAGTTTGTCTGCCCAACTAATAAGTCCTTGATCTCCTGTAACCAAAGCAGCTTTAAGCTCAAGGGATAGAAAAATTAAATCCACATCCTCTTTACTGTCAATAATTCCCTCTCTTAATGCCTCTCTATATTTTTTCCTTAAATCTTTAATAGTTTCATCTATACCTTTTTGAGATAGATTTTTAACAGCATTTTCTGCTATTCTTAGCCCTTTATTTATCCTCGTTCTCATTTCCTCTACAAGTTCATAAAAAAATATGGCAGGGCATAAAATTCCATGTTTATCAGGAGATTTAATTCTAATAAGATAATAAAAATCCTTTGATAATTCTTTTTCCTCTACAAAGTACATTAACTCTTTAAATACAGAAGAGGGCATGTAGAATTCAAGATGCTTTGTTTTTTTTATAATATTTAAAAACTCATTTATAGCTTCTTCTGGATTTTTGCCAAAGTGCTCTCTAACATCTGGATTTATAAAAACGCTCGTATCTAATACTATCTTTCTTCTATCCTTAAAGAAAGGAAAAATCATTGTGAATAACCACAACCTCTTAAGTCAATCTCAAAGCTATTCCATGAACCACAAACACTACATCTTCCTGCCCATTCATCAAAGAGAGAATTACAGACTTTGCATTTATAGTAAATTGAGGAAACCTTATTTTCGGGACATAATTCTTTAAACTCTGATAATGCTTTATTAATTTGATTTCTTCTTAGATAGAGAAGCCCTTTAATACAATTAAGCATGGGGTTTACACATGCAGTTGAGTCTATTGATGATAGAATTTCTATTGCATCATCTATCATTTCTAAACGATAGTAAGCTCTACCAAGTAATATTTTCAATTCATTATCATTGGGCGAATTATTTATAGCTCTCAAGTAAAACTGAATTAATCTTTTTGGGTCGCCAATACTTATTAATAAATCTTCAAGCCTTAATAATAATATTTTAGATTTTTGTTCATTATAACCTTTATCAATAAGACTTATAGCCTCTTCAATCTCACCCTTTGAAATATGAACTTCAACCATGCCTAAATATGAGGGAATGAAATTTGGATTGGACTTAACTAAAGAAGAAAAAATTCTTTCTGCATTAACGATATCACCCTGTTCAAGGCTAACCCTGCCATATTCATAAGTATAACCAATAAGCTTATTCTCCTCCTCTTGCTTTTTTGTATTTGGGACTAATTTGATAATTTTTTTCTGAACATTTATAAGTTCTTGCCATTTTTCCATCTTTTCAAGAATATTTCTCATTTTATAATGAGCTAACATGTTGTCAGGCTCTATGCTTAATATTTGCTCAACCTATTTAAGCCCAAGTTCATTGTCATGCATTTTCTCCATCATATCTTCAAGAGAGAGCAAAGGAATAATATTTTTTGGATCTAATTCGTAAGCTTTTTTATAGTATTTAAGCGCTGTTTTATAATCTTCTTCTCTTATTGCTAAATCTCCCAATCTGATGAGAGCATCAATATGTTCTGGCTCTTCCTTTAAAACCTCTTGAAGGGATTCCTTTGCCTCAGGTAATTTGTCCCTAATAATTGCATTTAAAGCCTTGGCATAATGTTCTTTAATTT
>JAOAGU010000026.1 GCA_026415595.1 Thermodesulfovibrio sp.
TTACCGTAGTAATAAAATGTGACTTGATTTTAGGAATAACAGCCGTGAATAATTTTATTGGCATACTAATTTACTTTTTTGCTATAATTTCTTTAGCCCCCTTAGCTCAGTAGGATAGAGCACAGGTTTCCTAAACCTGGTGTCGCAGGTTCGATCCCTGCAGGGGGCATTAAATTTAATTTTCTAAAAAGAAGTTGCAAAGATCACTTCATAAATTAATCAATTTGGAGGTTTAATGGAAATTGAAGAAATAATTAAGGAAAAGCCTCATTTGCAGAGTCTACTTGAGCTTTATGAAAAAACAAGAAATTTTGTAAACCAATGTAAAGAGGATAAAGAAACGATAAAGTTTGACAGTGATATAGAATTAATTGATATTGTCTTAAGGAATTTTTCATCTTTTTTTAATATTCCCTATGAATCTATAGCGTTTCTAAAAAATGAAGTTTTAACAGCTGGCATAGATCCGATAAAAGATCCTCGTAGTCTTTGGTTTATTCCTATACATAGTGAAGAATTATCAAAAGAAGAGATTGATAGAATGCTTTTTATACTTAGTAAGCCTTTCTTTGTTTTTCTTAAAAGGGAATCTGAGCAAGCATCTTTTATGGATAAAGGTAAATGTCCTGTTTGTGGAACAGACTCCTGCCTTGCAATGATTACAGATAATAATGAAAAAATAATGATTTGTCCTCTTTGTGAACATGGTGGAAGTTTTTTCAGAATAGGGTGCCCTTACTGCTTTAATAGAGATTCAACTAAAATTGAAATACTTCTTGATGATGAAGATATAAGAGCAGAAGTTTGCTTTGATTGTAGCACTTATATAAAGAGTTTTAAAGAGAGTCATTATATCAAGTATAAGGATCCTTTCTTGATTGATTTGATTAGTCTGCCTCTTGATATTGTAGTGCAGAAAAAAGGATATATAAGAAGGGCTCCTAATTTTATTGGTTTAAGGATAATAGACTAATGGGAAAAAAGGTTTTTCACGAACTCATATCACTTGATGAAGCAAGGCAAATACTTTTTAGCAGATTTAAAGAATTAGTATCTCTTCCAATTGATTCAGAGGTTATTTCAGTTAAAAAAGCATTGGGAAGGATTACAGCAGAGCCTATCTTGGCAAAACTTTCCTCTCCCTATTTTCATTCAGCTGCAATGGATGGATATGCAGTTAAATCCATAAAAACATTTTTAGCAACAGAGCGAGAGCCTGTAAGACTTAAAATAGGCATTGATGCTCAATGGATTGAAACAGGAGATCCTCTTCCAGAGGGATTTGATGCTGTCATTCCTGTTGAGGATGTAACTGTTAGAGATGATTTCATAGAGATTTACTCTCCTGTGCCTCCCTATCATGATGTAAGAACAATTGGAGAGGATATTGTCGCAACGGAGCTTATAATTCCAGAAAGCCATGTAATAAGAGCCTCTGATATAGGAGCTATTTTAGCCAGTGGAATTATTGAAATAAGAGTGAGAAAGAAGCCTGTTATAGGGATTATTCCTACAGGTTCAGAGTTGATTCCTCCGGAAACACTTAAAGAAAGAATGCCTAAGCCACCAGAATTAATTGAGTATAACTCATCTGTTTTAGAAAATTTGATTAAAGATGCTTTAGCAGAGCCAAAAGTTTATCCAATAGTTGCAGACGAACAAGAAGAGATAAAAAATACTATTTTAAATGCTACTGAGGAATGTGACATGGTACTCTTAAATGCAGGTTCTGGATATGGAAAAGAGGATTTTACATACAAAGTGCTTAAAGAACTTGGTGATGTTATTATAAATGGTGTGGCAATAAAGCCTGGTAAACCATTTATTGCTGGGTTCATAAAAAATAAACCCATATTAGGAATTCCTGGATATCCTGTATCAACATTCTTCTGTTTTGAGCTTTTTGTTAAACCTTTGATTGAACTTTTTTATGGAATATCATTGAAAAAAGAGGAAAATCTTAAAGCAATACTTTCAAGACAAATATCTTCAAGTATGGGTGTTGATGAGTTTGTCAGAGTAAAGGTAGGTAGAGTAGGGGATAAATACATAGCAACACCAATCGGAAGAGGAGCTGGGCTTCTTATGTCTATTGTAAGAGCTGATGGTTACATTGTGATTCCTAAGGGCTCTGAAGGATTTTCACAGGGCTCAGAAGTAATGGTTAATTTATGGCGAAGGAAGGATGAAATTGACAATACTGTGGTATGTATTGGCAGTCATGATAACACTCTTGATGTTTTATACAATTTTTTAAGAAAAAGATATCCTAATTTTACTCTTTCATCTGCTCATGTTGGTTCAATGGGTGGTCTTGTTGCAATTAAAAAAGGTGAAGCCCATATGGCAGGCACTCATCTTCTTGATGAGACAACTGGAGAGTATAATGTTCCATTTATAAAAAAGCTTATGCCTGAAAAAAAAGTCATACTTGTAAATCTTGTTTATAGAATACAAGGATTTATTGTTAAAAAAGGAAATCCTAAAGATATCAGAAGCTTTAAAGATCTTTTAAGAGAAGACGTGGTTTTCATAAACAGGCAGGCAGGCTCAGGCACACGACTTTTACTTGATAAACATCTAAGAGAACTTGGAATATCACCATCTCAGATAAAAGGTTATGATAAAGATGAATACACTCATATGGGGGTGGCTTCTGCGGTTCTTACAGGTAGGGCTGATGTAGGAGTTGGCATTCTTGCTGCTGCGCAAGCACTTGATCTTGATTTTATACCAATAGCTGAAGAAAGATATGATCTTTTAATACCCTATGAATTTCTTGAACTTAAGCCAGTTCAAGCAGTTTTGGATATAATAAGTGAAGATAAAGAGTTTAGAAAATCAGTTGAAAACCTTGGTGGCTATAATACCAAAGATATGGGAAAAGTAGTTTACTCTAATTAATCTGTTTATTTTTAAGCTCTTCGATAGCTTTTTCAAGAGATTCTTTATCAATTCCAAGAATTCTCTTTGCACCTATATATCTGCTTAGGTAGTAGGGAGTCTCCAGGCTATCAATTGTTACTTTTTTTGATCTTGTTGATGCATGTATGAAGAGATTGTCTCCAAGGTATATTCCTACATGAGATGGAAATTTTGCATAGGTTCTGAAAAACACAAGATCACCTGGCTGAAGCTCATCTTTTTTAACTGGAACTCCAAGTGTAAACTGCTCTCTTGCACTTCTTGGTAGTTCTATCCCTACCATTGAGTATACCTTTTTGACAAAGAATGAACAATCAAGCCCATTAAAACTATTACCGCCAAATCTATACGGAAGATGAAGCATTTTCTTTGCAAATAAAAGAATTCTTTCCGTTATACTCATCTGTGAGAGATCTTCTGATGCCTTAATTTCCTCTATTTCTTCTGTTTTTTCCTCTATGTCTAACTTTGTAGAAGCCAAAAGAGGAATTTTTTCATTTTCTCTTAATGAGATATTTTCTGTCGGTTTATTTGAAGTTTTTACGATTAATTTTTGTCCTTTACTAATTTTATTGCTACTTAGACCATTAAGACTTTTAAGTTCTTCTACAGACATATTGTATTTTTTTGCTAT
This sequence comes from Thermodesulfovibrio sp., assembly GCA_026415595.1. Lineage (GTDB taxonomy): Bacteria > Nitrospirota > Thermodesulfovibrionia > Thermodesulfovibrionales > Thermodesulfovibrionaceae > Thermodesulfovibrio. The sequence continues at coordinate 3,560 of JAOAGU010000026.1, forward strand.
TCTAAAGAGTGTTTCACCACTTTTTACAATGTGATAACTCGGTTCATTTGAATCTGATTTTTTTACATTTTTATCAGTTTTTTGAGGTATCTCTAATTTCATTCCCACTTGCAGTTTATTGTTTTTTAGATTATTAGCTTTCTTAATATCACTAACGGACACATCAAACTTCCTTGCAATTTGCCAGAGGTTATCTCCTTTTTTTACTGTATATGTTTGTGCAGATACAATACATGGGAGGACTATCAAACTAATTATAAAAGTAATTATTTTAATCATGGTTTCTTCCTCCTTTCTTAGACAGCATTGATTTTTTGAAAATCAAAAAGCCCTGGTAGTTCATCTAAACTTGAGATACCGAAAAGCTTTAAAAACTCTTTTGTTGTTCCATAAAGAAAAGGTCTACCAGGTATCTCTTTTTTACCTACAATCTTTATGAGTTTTTTTTCCATTAAACTTTTTATTGCATAATCTGAATTTACACCTCTTATTTTTTCTATTTCTGCTTTAGTAATAGGTTGTCTATAGGCTATTATTGCAAGTGTTTCAAGAGCCTGTTCAGAAAGTTTATTGTTTGTGTGCATTTTTTGAAAGACCTTTACCCATTCAGCATATTCAGGGTTTGTAACCATTTGATACGAATCTTCAATTTTTATAATAATAATTCCTGATTTTCTTGATTTATAATCCTCAATAAGTTCATGGATTGCCTCTTTAAGATTTGTTTCAGATATATTTAGTAGACCTTTTAACATTTTTATTGAAACAGGTTTTTCAGCAACGAATAATAAAGCCTCTATTATTCCCTTTATTTGTTCTTTTTTATTGAATAGGTTCATAATTTGTTTTGTCTATTATACAAAATCAATTTTTAAAAATCAATCACTTACTGCTGTGTGTGGTTACTATATTATGTCAAATATATGTTAGCCTTTTTCGGACTTAAAAAGTATTTCCGAAAATAAGATTTTCTAATGATTAATGCTGAAAAAGTTAAAAAGCAGAGAAATCAGCCGACCTATTTTTTCATTTATCCTGCTAATTTTAGACGTTTAGCCTTTTCAGCTACTGCATGGGAAACTGCTTGAGCAACTTTTTTATTGAAAATACTTGGTATAATATAATCCTCACTCAATTCATCATCCTTAATTACTTTAGCAATGGCATTTGCAGCAGCAAAAAATATCTCCTTATCAACTCCTTTTGCTCGAACCTCAAGGAGTCCTTTAAAGAGTCCAGGAAAGGCAAGAACATTGTTTATCTGATTTGGATAGTCAGATCTTCCTGTTGCCATAATTCTTACAATAGGCATAGCAAGTTCTGGTGCAATTTCAGGATCTGGGTTGGCAAGTGCAAAAACCACTCTATCTTTTGCCATTTTTTCAATATCTTCTGGTTTTAAAATATTAGGAGCAGAAAGCCCTATGAATACATCTGCACCTTCAAGGGCATCAGTTAGTTTACCTTTTATTTTTCTTGGATTTGTCTTTTTTGCAAGTTCAGATTTATAAGGATCTATATCTTCTTGCCTTCCTTCATATAAAATGCCAGCTCTATCACATACAATTATATCCTTTATTCCATAGTCAAGTAACATATATGCAGTGGCTGTTCCAGCTGCTCCAGCTCCTGAAATAACCACTTTAAATTCTCTTATATCTCTTTTTAATACTCTTCCTACATTTATCAATGCAGCAAGTACGACTATTGCTGTTCCATGCTGGTCATCGTGAATTACAGGAATATTAAGTTCTTCTCTAAGCCTTTTTTCTATTTCAAAACACCTTGGTGCAGATATATCTTCAAGATTTATTCCTCCAAAGGATGTAGATATTTTTTTTACTATGGATACAATTTCATCTACATCAGTTGTCCTTAAAGCAATTGGAAAAGCATCAACTCCACCAAACTCCTTAAAGAGCATACATTTTCCTTCCATAACAGGCATTGCTGCATCAGGACCAATATTTCCAAGACCTAAAACTGCTGTGCCATCTGTTACTACGGCTACGGTATTTCCCTTTATGGTGTACCTATATAGATGTTCGGGATTTTTATGTATATCAAGGCATACTCTCGCTACTCCTGGAGTATATACTCTGGCAAGATCTTCGGTGTTTGTTATATTAACTTTATTATATATTCCAATTTTTCCCCCTTCATGCACAAGAAAAGTTCTATCCATTACTCTTAAAATCTTAACTCCTTCTACATGTTTAAGAGCTTTTATGATTTTCTTTTCATGTTCCTCATCTCTTGCATTAACAGTGATATCTCTGATAATTTTTCCTTTTTCAACTTTTATAATATCTATTGAACCTAAATCTCCACCTGCGCTACTTATGGCAGATGCTATCTTTGCAAACATTCCAATTTTGTTTTCAATCTCTAATCTTAGTGTTATACTATAACTTGGACTTGGGACATATCCCATTTTTTGTCCTCCTAATTAATGGCTTCTTGTTTTCAATATTTCGTTATATAGCTCATAAAGAATGCTTTTGTAGTCAATACTTCCTTCTTCAACCTTATCCATTAGAGTCTCAAGTTGTCTTGTGAAATCCTCAGAAAGAAAATTTTCAAGTTCTTCTCTACTTTTCAAATAAGAATAAACTTTTTTGCCAAGTTCAGTAGGAATCAAAAAACCTTTTACTTCCCTTACATAGCCCCTTTCTATTAGTTTTTCTACTATTGTGGCATAAGTTGAAGGTCTTCCAATTCCCTTTTGCTTCATCTCCCATACAATCTCTCCATGAGTATAAAGAGGCTGTTTTGGTTGTTGCCTAAACTCTTTTGAGTGTGTCACATTGAATACTCCGTCAGTTTCAGGATATACATCAACTTTTAAAATCTTATTCCATCCATCCTCAATAATTTTTGTTCTTAAATCAATAGTCTGTTCTTTATCTAAGGCTTTAATTTTTATTTGAGAAAAAATAGACTTAATAGGCTTCATCTGACTTGCAATAAATCTGTTAAATATCAATTCATACAGAAGAAGATGCTGTTTGGTTAATCCATCAATCTGTCCACTCATAACCATTGAACTTAACTCCTCTGGTTCTATAGCCTTAGTAGGTCTTATACACTCGTGAGCTCCTTTATCTGCCCATTGTTTTGGTGAAAAATAATTCTCTCCAAACTCTTCAGTTATAAACTCTCGTGCTAATGTTAATCCTATATCAGAGACTCTTTGAGAGTCAGTTCTATGATAGGTTATAAATCCTAACTCAAAAAGGGTTTGAGCTAACTCCATTGTTTTATATAAGGAGAATCCATATCGGTCAAAGGCATCTTTAAGCATTGTGTCAGTTCTGTAGGGTGGTGGAGGATTTTCAACTTTTTCAGTTTTATTTATAACTTCTAAGGTAACTTCGATTAAATTATTTAAGAATTGAATCGCCTCGTCTTTATCTTCAAAATCAAAACTAAATTTTAATTTTTTTTCTTCTTTAAAGATCGTTACAATGATTTTATATACTCTCTGTCTGTTTTGTTTTTCTCTTTCTATTATCCAACCAAGCACAGGTGTCTGAACTCTGCCTGCTGAAAGAGTATACTTACCAAATGTTTTATGAAGTAGTTGTGAAAACTCAAAACCAACCCATCTGTCTGAAACTCTTCTTATAATTTGAGCTTTTACAAGATTTAGATCAAAATCCCTTGGAGTTGCTAAAGCATTCTTTATTGCTCTTTTTGTTACTTCATGAAACTCCATTCTTTTTATATCTTTTACATACGGTTTCATAATTCCATAAATATCCCATCCAATTTTTTCTCCCTCAGTGTCAGGATCAGTAGCAACAAGCACTTGATCTACCTCAAGGGCTATTTTCCTTAAGCTATTAATTATATAGTCTTTACCTTCAATGGGTTCATATATAGGAACGATATCGTGATTAACATTTACTCCGTAGAAAGCTTCCTTTTTAGTAAGGTCTACTATATGACCAAAGGAAGAAGTAATTATTATATATCTGTCTTGAGTAGAAGTTTCATATACATCATGCTCCATTATTTTTCTTCTAATAGGTTTCCCAAAGAAATTTGCGATTGTTTTAGCTTTATTGGGAGACTCAACTACAATTAAAACAGGTTTTAATAAATCTTTTGATTCGGTAGACTTTTTTGTTATTAAGAAATTTTTTATTTTTTCTCTATCATGATCTATTTCCTTTAGAAGACAATCTAAATCAAGCTCTTTAGCAGAAATAAAATTTATATCTTCAGTAAACCATCTAATTTTCTTCATTAGATGATTAAATGCTGATTTATCATCAATTAAAATTAAAGACAATCCCTTAGTTATTCCACCAGCATACATTCTTGAAACTCTTCCGCTTGCCTGTAAATATCCTGTTGCATCAGATACAACTAAAAAATAACCTTCATCTGTAACTTTAAGTGTTAACTCTTCTGAAGATCTTAAAAGATCTAGAATTTCTTCTGAAGTAAGAAAACTTCCTATTTCACTACGAAGAGTATCAATCTTTTGCTTTATTTGAGATTTTTGTATTATCTGCTCATTTAAGTATTGATATTTTTTAAGTTGTTCAAGCCATTTATTTATTTTTTCTGTATACTGAGGAAATTTTTTTACAATAAAAGAACGAATTGAAGAAATTCCCCACATCAGATGATTTAAATTTGATTCAAAGTTAAGAGAGACAACAATTTTGGGAACACCATAAAAAATAGAATATCTTACAACATGAGGCATATCAAAGCCTCTTGCAAGAGGATTCTTATATGATGCAATTCCAACTAAAACATCTATCTGCCCATTTTCGTAGGATTTTAATGCATTCTCATCAATTTCTTCATAGGAGATCGCTTTTATTCCATTTTGATTTAATCTTTCCACAACTTCCTCTACATAGTCTTTTCCCTTATCAGAAGAAAGAAAGACTAAACCGCCTTTTCCAAGTTTTTTAATCCAGTAAATGAGATCTTCTTCATAAGTATAGGCATCTACAACATTTCTCATATAAAATGTAGGAGTTCCTACTTCAAATCCAAGTAATTCTCTGAAAAGCTTAACTCTACTTGAACGGGGAGAAGAAGTAGCTGAAGAGACAACTAAAACACCTTTGCATTTATTTTTTATTTCATCTATTTGTTTTTGAAGTTCATTTATTTTTTGCCAGTCAGCCTCTATTTTTTTCTCCTTAGCTTTAAAAAAGATGAGCTGCATTGCTTTTTTAACATCTTCCTCTGAAAAACCAAGTAAATAAAGGATTTTGTCTATATTTTTTGCAGTCTTCAAAAATGAGTCAACATCATCAACGAATATAAAATCAAAATCTTTTGGAATAATCTGAAAGTTTTTATAAAGAAACATAGAGGTCGTAACTAAAATCCTGAAGTCTCCTCTAACTAATCTTTCCTTATTTATTTTTTTAGTTTTTGCTCCCTCTTCATTGAAAGTTAAAACATAGTCCTCTGAAACAAAGTTCTTTAAGCGAAAGGATACTTGTTCAACGAGAAGTTTGGTTGGAAGAATTATGTAGGATTTTTTTCCCTTTTCTGCAAAGTATGTAGCAGTACATACTCCAAAGGAAGTTTTACCAACTCCTGTAGGAGCCAATAAAGCAAAGGATGAACCTGAAAAAACTCTTTTTGCCCATGCTGTTTGAAGACTCCAAGGTTTAGAATGAATGTGTTTTTCAAAGTGTTTTTCCCATTTTTCTTTTTCTTTTTGAATATCACAGTAGTGTTTAAAATTTCCAAACTCAATATAATCGCACGGATTTACATTTTCCTTAGGAAGACAATTTTCACAAAGAAGCCCGTTTTGAAGTCTCTGATAAGTTATGTCTGAACCACAGTTTGGACAAAGATTTTTAAAAACACTGCAAATCATAATTTAATACTATATCACATTTTTCTCAAATTTTGGTCATTTTTTAAAAACTTAAAGAATAATCTTTTATGAAAAAAGAACTTTGTATTATAATTAAAACAAAATTTAAACAGGAGGTTTAAGATGATTAAGGGTTCATGTGTTGCAATTGTTACACCTTTTAAAAACGGAAAAATTGATGAAAAGGCTCTTGAAGAATTAATTGAGTGGCATATTCAAGAAGGAACTCATGGAATAGTGCCATGTGGTACAACTGGTGAAGCCTCAACTCTTGATTATGAAGAACACTACAGAGTGATAGAAATTACTGTTAAAGCTGTAAATAAGAGAGTCCCGGTCATAGCAGGTACAGGCTCAAACTCAACAGATGAAGCAATTATGATTACAAGAAAGGCAGAAGAACTTGGTGCAGATGCAGCTTTAGTTGTAACACCTTATTATAATAAACCAACTCAGGAAGGATTGTATCGTCATTATAAAGAAATTGCTGATAAGACAGGACTTCCTCTTATTTTATATAATGTGCCAGGTAGAACATCAGTTAATCTACTTCCTCAAACAGTAGCAAGACTTGCAGAGCATCCACGAATTGTTGGAATAAAAGAAGCTACTGGAGACATGAAGCAAGTAAGTGAACTTATAAGACTCTGTGGTGATAAGATTACAGTTCTAAGTGGAGATGACTTTACAAATCTTCCACTTCTTGTGCTTGGTGGTAAGGGTGCCATATCTGTTACAGCAAATATATGTCCTAAGGAAATGGCAGAGCTTTTTAATGCATGGGAAAGAGGAGATATTGAAACTGCAAGAAGTATTCATTACAAACTTGAACCACTAAATAAGGCTATGTTTATTGAGACAAACCCAATTCCTGTTAAGACAGCTCTTGCAATGATGGGTAAAATAAGAGAAGAATTTAGACTTCCTCTTTGTGAGATGTCTCAATCAAATAAAGAAAAACTTGCAGAGGTTCTAAGAAGCGCAGGTTTAATTAATTAGTATTTTAAATGATTGAAGAGTTAAGAATTAAAAATTTTGCTATAATTGATAGTTTAACAATTCCATTGGGTAAAGGTTTTAATGTTCTTACTGGTGAAACAGGAGCAGGTAAATCTATAATTGTAGATGCTATTTCTGTTTTACTGAAGGAAAAAGTGTCTGCATTAGATTTTGTTAAACATGGTAAAAATGAAGCATACATTGAAGCTGTTGTCTATACACCAGGCGAAAAAGAGTTTGAAATTAATGATGAAGTAATAATACTAAAAAAGATTCTAAATATTCATGGTAAAACAAAAACGTATATAAATGACTCTGCCTTTACAGTGCATGAATTTGCAAAAATAGCTTCTAAACTCATAAACATTCATGGCCAACATGAGCATACTTATCTACTAAAAAAGGAAAATCATATTTTATTTTTTGATACTATAGCGAATTTAAGAGAGGAAGTTGAGAGATTCAATCAAATATATATGGAAGTTCAAAATCTTAAGAAAGAATTAGAAGAGACAAAGAAAGATATTTCATTAAAAAAGCAAAGAACAGAACTTTTACAGTTTCAAATTAATGAAATAAGAAATGCAAATTTAAAAGAAGGTCAAGAAGAAGAACTTTTAAAGCAAAGAGAGATTCTTAGAAATGTTTTAAAACTTAAAGAATTAGCTGAAATGAGCTTTAGTCTTCTTTATGGAGATAAAGCATCAGTGTACACAAATCTATCAAAGGTTTTAAGTTTTCTAAAGGAGTTATCTAAATTTGATTCAAAGGCAGAAGAGGTAAAAAATCTAATTGAATCAGCCTTTACACAAACAGAAGAAGCTATCTATATTTTAAGAAGGCTTAAGGATAGTTATGAACCAGACCCTAAAGAATTAGAGAAAATTGAAGAAAAGCTTACGCTAATTAATAAGCTTAAATTAAAATATGGTTCAACAATAAAAGAAATAATGGAGTATGCAAAAAAAGCTGAAGATGAGCTTAGTAATATTTTTTTTTCTAAAGAAACTCTAAAGAATAAAGAAGAAAAGCTAAAGAGACTCTCAGATGAGATGATTTCCTTGGCAGATGAAATTTCTTACAAGAGAAGATCTTTAAAAAGTAAAATTGAAGATGAAATTATTAATGAGCTTAAATTTCTTGGTTTTTTAAATCCTTCCTTTGAAATAAGAATTAATGAAAAGGAGATATCATTACACGGAAAGGATGAAATAGAGTTTTATTTTTCATCAAATCCTGGTGAACCTCCAAAACCCTTGGTTAAGGTAGCCTCTGGAGGTGAACTTTCAAGGCTAATGCTTGCACTTAAGTGTGTTGAACTTAAGTTAGCAAAGGATTCTATAAAATCTATGACTCTTATATTTGATGAGATTGATGCAGGAATTGGAGGAATTGTAGCGGAAAATATTGGCAGAAGACTTAAAGAGCTCTCCAAACATCATCAAGTACTTTGTGTGACTCATCTTCCTCAAATAGCTGCTCAAGCTCAACATCATCTAAAAGTAGAAAAGTTCATTTTGGATAATAAAACTTTTGTAAAAGTAGAAGTATTGAAAGGAAAAAAAAGAAAAGAGGAAATTGCAAGAATGTTAAGTGGACGCATAACAGAAAGCTCACTTTTTCATGCAGAGGAACTTCTTGAAAATCAATAATAAATAAACTTTCCTTAAAAATTAAAAGCTGGAGGAGAAAAAATGGGTAAAAAGAGAATTGCCATTACAATGGGAGATCCTGCAGGCGTTGGTCCTGAGATAATTGTTAAAGCATTTGCTCAGGAAGACATATATAAAATCTGTAATCCTATTGTAATAGGTGATAGAGCAGTTATTAAAGAGGTAATAAGAGCAGTTGGTATGGATTTTGATCCTGATAATATTGAAATATTAAACTTAAATGAAATTAAAGATCCATCAAGACTAATAAAGGGAACTCCCTCGGAAGACTCAGGGAAAGCGTGTTTCTCTTATATAAGAAAAGCAGTAGAACTTTATAGACTTGGTATAATACATGCAATTGTAACATGTCCGATTTCAAAGACAGCTTTAAGAATGGCAGGACTTCCATGGTTTGGACACACGGATATGCTTGCAGAGCTAACAGAGACAGAAGATTATGCAATGGCGTTTTATAGCGAAAATTTGAAAGTTATTCTTGCAACTATTCATGTTCCCTTAAAAGAAGTTCCCTTTTTGATAAAAAAGGAAAGAGTAATAAGAACAATTCTTTTTGCTAAAAAAGCCTGTGATATGCTTCATATTGAAAATCCTCGAATTGCAGTATGTGGACTAAATCCTCATGCAGGAGAAGAAGGG
>JAOAGU010000027.1 GCA_026415595.1 Thermodesulfovibrio sp.
AACCATATTGTAATACCTGTATCTACCTCAGAGGGAATTAAAAATGCGATTTTGGATACAGGTAATCCAGCTTTTACATTATTTAAAGACGATTCTATAAATAGAATATCCATTTTAGGTTTAGATTTTTATCTGCAGTCTAATCCTCTTGTTTCCATATTTAAAGGGGTAATAGATTGGGATGAGTTATCTAATCTTGTTAAAACAGAGATACACGGAATTATCGGATATGATTTCTTTTCAAATTATAATCTTCTGATTGATTTTAAAAACTCTAATATTTCAATCATAGACAATTTTGAGGATTCCCACTTTTCCATTATCAAAATAAATCTATTTATGAATGTTCCTGTGCTAAAGCTTAAAATTAATGATTTTGAGCTTAATGCTATATTTGATACTGGTGCAATGCATTCAATAATACATTCAAAATATAGTGAATATTTAGATAATAAAAATGAAACATTTGAAGAATATAACCCAATTTTAGGAAAATTTAAAGCAAACTTATATCAGGGCGATGTTGTTATTGGTGATGTTTTGATTAAAAATTCTTTAATCGGCTGTTGTGCTGAATATGACCTTGCCATGCAGATGTTAAGTGGATTTAATATAGAAGGTATTTTGGGCATTTCAACATTGAAGGATAAGGTAATATACCTATCCTACAGAGAACAAAAATTGGGTATTTTTTAATTTAATATTCAAAATACAATATAAAATTATATCAAGATAAAATTATATCAAGGTCAGGAAACAAGCTAAACAGAAGCTCTATCTAACTTTATTTTTGGGGATACACTTCGGGAGAAACTAAAAATTCTTTAATATCCGGATTTGTCGCCTTAATTGAATATTTTTTTTATAAAATTTTAAAATTTTATAAAAAAGAATTAAGGAGGTGATTTTATGAAACGAGAAATTATTTTATGTTTTATATTTATTATCATTTTTTCCCCGTTTTTACTATCAGCACAAGTTAAGTTTCAACAAATGCAGAGTATTTCTGAAGTTGCAGTTAAGAAGGAAATCAAAAAGACAAATGTGAAACAGGAAGAGGCTGAGAATGAAGTTACAAAAGCCATATACTCTATTGGTTTGTCAACTCCATCAATAGGAAATGACCCCTGTCAGGGTATTGGAAAAACAATAGGTGGAATGAAAAAATACGGGACTAAAGGAGCATCAGAAGTAACTGGTTTACCTACTAAACCTTCAGTATCTGTTGGAAAGCAAGAGCAAGCCATGGAAGGGGAAGTTAACAGAGAAGAGGAGAATAAACAAATAATTAGTGAAATGGATGCTGCAATGAGTGATTTTCTTAATAATAACAACGAATCCGCTCAAAAACATTTAGATAATGCAAGAGATATAAATGATAATAGGACAAGAAGAGATATGGAAGAAGTGAAAAATGCTGAAAATCCAACAGCTGAACAGCTTGACAGACTTGCAGAAGACATATGGACAGGAGGTGTTATTGGTCGTAATGATGACAGTTTAAATTTTCAAGCTTGGCAAGAATTTGCAAAAGGAGCCATCAGATCTTCTGAATATCCTGAAGATAGAAAAGAATTGTTAAAAAAGACAATTTACACCCCTAATCCTGAATTTGTTCCTTGTGATAGCCCAGTATGCAAGAAAGCAGATGAAGTAAGAAAAAAATTTACAAAACAATTAGAGGCAGATAAAGAGAGAAAATCTAAAATTACTAAACAAGAACAAATCGGTGGTAAAGGCAGAAGTGATAAGCAACCGACAGAAACATATCCAGGTGAATCTACGAAATCAGGTTATGAAAAGGAGAAAAGTTCAAAAATAGATAAAAAAGAATCAATTATTTATCCTTCGGATTCTGCTCAGGGAAAAGGTAGAGGAAACATAGATTTCTGTGGAAGAAATCTTCCAACACCTGAGGAAGCCGCTGCAATGGGATTTGACCCTGGCAGAATAATAAATCCTGCAACTGGTGACTGGAAAGGAAGCATTAAACAGCGGGCAACAGAGAGAACACTTACATGGTCAAAGACTGTCTCAACTGATAGAAACGTCATAATAGTTGAGAATACTTATAAAGATGGGGAATTGATTGAAATTAACTATAACTTTTTTGACAAAAAAGGAAATAAGATTGGCTATGCTTCATATAAGTATAAAACTAAGACAGTTGAGGCAAAGAGATTTAAATAAAAGAGATTAAAGATGAAGTGAAATATCAAGATTAAATATAACATTTGCTTATTTTCTGTTTAGTATAACATTTTCTATTGAAATGTCAGATTTAATCTTGACTATGAGATAATTTGATAGAAATGTGTCAGGTTTATAATCTTACTCTGTATATGATACTATCTTTGATAAGAAATATCTCAAAATTTTTATAAATAGAAAAAAGTTGGAGTTATATTGTAAGAACTATATTAAATTCATTATCCTAAGAATTATGAAAAAACAGAAAATAGTTATAATTTTTATGTGTAAAGTTGATGATAAGGTAATATTAGAAATCAAAGAACATATTAAAAAAATTTATGGTTTGGAGACAGAAGTAATCTTTTATGAGCAGGATTTAAACTATGCCTATAATAACCAAAGAAATCAATATTTAGCAGAGGATATTATACAAGAAGTAAGAAAAATTAAAAAGAAAGAGTATGAAAAGTGGTTGCTCATTGTGGATGTTGATCTCTATACTCTTGATTCAGATTTTGTTTTTGGTTTAGCCTGCTCAAACGATGGAATTTCTATACTTTCCATTAATAGATTAAAACATAGATTTTATTCTCTTGAAGAAAATGAAAGAATATTTATTACAAGACTGAAAAAAGTGGCAACTCATGAAATTGGTCATCTTTTTAATTTAGATGAATTTTGCCATAGTAAAAAATGTGTTATGCAATGCTCATATCCACTTGATTTAAGAGACTCTTATCTCTGTGAAAGCTGTAAAAGATTTTTATATTATAGATTAAAGGGTTATAAATATAGTTTGCTTCTGTACACTCTCTGGCATGCTTAGATTGTTTTAAAGCTATTTATCATGTCATACTTGACATAATGAAAGAGTTTAAGATTAATATTCGTGGGAAAATTTTTTTAATTATTGGCATAGTTTTATTTGGATTGGATGTGCAAGCTATGGAAGAGTACGAATTTTTATCAAGAGAAATTGAAAAGAATATTATTATTTCAACAGGATTGTTACTAATGGTTATAATTTTTTTCTCATTGGTCAAGAAAATATTAAAATTTTTAAAAATAAATATGCCCCGAGGATGGGCTGTTTTTACAGGAATTGTTGCTACTTTATTGGGAACAGCTTGTGTTTTTATTTTTAAAATCAAAGAGCCTGGGTGGCTTCTTCTCATTTTTCCCTTTTTGATAGGTTTTGCCACAGGCAACACGTACACAATTCCTGTTCCATGGCCACCATTTAAAGAAAAGCTGCAAAATCAAGTAGAGTATGATATCTGGGCAGAAAAGATAGCATATTTCCATACCACTTTATTTGGTAGAGTAATTGATTCAGACCCTTTTATTCCATATGTTTTCAGAATCTGGTGGTTTAGGCAAAATAAGTATTATTCTACTAAATATCTATATTCTTCGTATCTCACAATTTTTTTCGCTTTCATATTCTTTTGTATACTTTGGTTTAGTTTTTTAACTCATGAATTCAGTCCTTGGATAACTGGTATAGCAGCATCTATGGGTAGCTCTTTGTTGGGGAATATTTTGGGGGATTTGAAAAAATATATGGATGCTGAAAAAATAAGAGATAAATTTACAGTTGAGGCTGATAGATTCTGGAATGAATTTGAAAATAGACTTTTTGATTGGGTTAGTAATCAGCCTTGGGTGGGTAGATATCCAAATAAAAAAATTGATGAGAAAGAAATAAACTCTGCGATAGAGAAATTAGGACTTCAAAGACCAATTAATGAGGCGAAAATAAGACTTCACTATTGGGAATTAGTAAAAAAATACCATTATCTTATGATGCGTAAAAAAGGAAACTTAGAAATAGATAAAATTGAAAATGAATTTAGAGAGATTTTTAGGGCTTATCAAACTCTTCAAGGATACTACTTTTATAATAAATTTCAAGATTAACTATCTTTTTTTATCTTGTAACTTTAGCTTTATTTAATCATAAGTTATAATATATAAATGCGTAAAATTGCGGTGGTAGACATAGACAACACTCTTTGGGATTTTGCTTCGGTTTTATTTGAAGAAATCTCAAGATTAAATCCCTTAATGCCTCCACCTGACAGATGGATTTGTTGGGATTTTTGGAAGGAGTATGTCACACCAAAAGATTTTTTCAATCTTATTAATAAGATTCATTTTAGGCAAGATGCTTTTGGTGTTTTCCCAGATGCAAGAGATTTTCTACAGGAGCTAAAAGCCTGCAATTTTCATATTATTATCGCAAGTCATAGAGAAGAAGAAAGTAAGCAGGCAACATTAAACTGGCTTTTAAAACATAGCCTTCCTTTTGATGAACTCCATCTTAGCTTAGATAAAACAGTACTATTTTCTTGTTGTAATATTGTTATAGATGATTCACCTCATATTCTTGAGAGAGCACACAAAATGAACATTATAGCTACAGGAATTGAGTTCCCATGGAATAGGGATAATGGTTTCAAGTTGTTTAATAGCCTTACAGAGATAAAAGAATTTGTTAAATTCTCATTATCAAGATTATGAAAAATTTTAACTTAATAAAGTAGCATTCAATGGTGTTCGTTGACTTATCTAAATATAAAATTTTAGAATTAAACTTGTGAAAACAAAGGTAAAAAAGGGAAAAATTGAGATTGATGCTGAGAGATGTAAGGGATGTAAATATTGTATTTTAACTTGTCCTAAAGGATGCATAGAAATCTCACCAAATTTTAATTCTTCAGGTTATTTTCCAGCCTATTTTTTCAATCCCGACAGTTGTATTGGTTGTGCTATGTGTGCAGTTGTCTGTCCTGATATTGCTATAGAGGTTTTCATAGAAGAATAACTCTTTTTGTGTTAAAATATCTCCAATTTTGTATCCCAGGAGATGAATTATTGAATATTGGTGTAATTTTTTGTAGTTGCGCAGGACAGATAGGAGAAAATCTATTTTTTGATGAACTGAAAACTTTAATTTTGAGAGAAGCTGATTGGATTGAACAGTTTGAACTCGCCTGTTCTGAGGAAAACCGAAGAGAGATAATAAATTTGCTCAAAAACCGAAAACCTGCAGGTTTAATAATACTTACCTGTTCACCTCATAATAAGGGTAATTTTTTTCAGGAACTGGTAAGAGAGGCTGATATAAACCCTTACATGGTAAATATTGTTAATATAAGAGAGCATGTTGTGTGGGTAACAAAAGATAAAAAGTCTGCAACTCTTAAAGCCTATGCTCTTTTTAAAGGAGCATTAGAGAGATTGAAAAAGCAAAAACCGCTTTTTGATATGGAAATTCCTATTTCTACAGACATTTTAATCATAGGCGGAGGTCTGGCAGGTATAAATGCTGCACTCATTCTTTCAAGGGCTGGAAAGAGAGTTTATTTAGTGGAGAAGGAGTCTTCCCTTGGGGGCAAGGTTGTAAGATATGAAAAACTTTTTCCTGATTTAAGTTGTGCCCCTTGCGTTGTTCATCCTATGGTTGAGGAAGTTTTAAATAGCTCAATAGATTTAAGATTAAATTCTGAAATTAAGGAATTAAAAGGATATTTTGGGAATATTTATGCAACAGTTTTTACAAGACCAATGTATGTTGACCCAAAGAAGTGTATAGGCTGTTCTGCCTGCGAAGATGTATGCCCTGTAGGAGCAATAAAAGTAGAACCGATGAGATTGCCCGCTATAGCAAAAATACAGACTGATAGATGTCTATATTTTAAAGGAGAGTCTTGCGATTTATGTATAAAAGAATGTCCTGTAAATGGTGCGATAAATTTTTATGAAAGTGAAAGAGAGGAAGATATACAGATCGGTGCTGTTTTACTATCAACTGGCTTTAAACTCATGGATTGTAAAGGAATACCTCAGCTTGGATATGGAAAATATAGAGACATATATAATTCACTCGAGTTTGAGGAATTATTAAACATTGAAGGACCTTCAAAGGGTGAGATATTAACGGAAAAAGGAGAGATTCCCGAGACTATCGGAATAATTCATTGTGTTGGAAGCCTTGACGAGAGATATAATTCTTACTGTAGTAAGATATGCTGTCAGTATGCTTTCAAATTCAATAGAATTTTGAGACAAAACCTGCCAGAAACAAAAATAATTCATTTTGTTAAAGAGATTGTCCTTCCAGGCAAAAAAGCTCATGAACTATATTCCAAAGCTAAAAAAGACCCCATGGTAAAAATTGTAAGATATGAAGATATAGTAGATTTAGAGGTTGAAAAAGAAGACTCACTCTCTGTAAAACATAAAAATGAAAGTCATTCCTTAGATATTGTAGTTCTTTGCCCTGCGGTTATTTCTGAAACTATTCCATTTAAAGAAATTTCAGGAGTTTTTCTTACAGGTTCAATAAAAGAGGCTATGAGTGTAGAAGAAACCATAACAGATGCTATGTCAATAGCTGGTAAGATTCTATCTGAACTACATGGGGGTTTGATAACTAAGCTTCCTACGATAGCAAAAATAGATTATAATAAATGCACAGGCTGCGGGATATGTGTTCTTCAGTGTCCTTATAGAGCTATTGATATTGAGATGAAAAAAATTAAATTGACTGAAAACCTGTGTGAAGGTTGTGGAATATGCGTAGCCAGTTGTCCAGCTAAGGCAATAGAATTGGAAGGCTTTACTTTTGAACAGATAATATCAGAAATAGAAGGAATTTTATGTGTAATAAGGAGGTTTTAGGTGGCGATAACGGTTTTTGATGCACGTGGATTAAAATGTCCTCAACCTACTATTCAGATGACAATCAAAGCTTTAAAAATGAAAAAGGGAGATATTCTTGAGGTTGTTGCCGATTGTCCAACTTTTGAAAATGATGTAAAAAACTGGTGTAGAAGAAATAATAAACCCCTTTTATGGATTATAGACGAAGGAAATGGAGTTAAAAGATGTCAAGTTCAGTTTTAAGGATATTGTTTATTTTATTTCTTCTTATTCCATCTTTTTCTTCAGCTCAACAGGAAGATGTTATTGTTCTTGGAATGTCTGCAGCTTTTAAAGGACCTACAGGAGGCTTAGGGATAGAGCTCTACAGGGGAGCAATGGCATATTTTTCATACATAAATGATAATGGTGGCATAAATGGTAAAAAAATCACTATAAAAGCCTATGATGATGGATATAATCCTATACCTACAATAAAAAATACTATCAAACTAATTGAAGAGGATAAAGTTTTTGCTCTTTTTAATTATGTAGGAACGCCTACAGTAACAAGAATTTTACCTATTTTGAAAGGTAATAGCGATAAACATATATATCTATTTTTCCCCTTTACTGGTGCGATGCCTCACAGAACACCGCCTTATAACGAATTTGTTTTCAATTTAAGAGCTTCTTATGAGCAGGAAACAGGAGGGCTTGTTGAAAACTTTTTAAAAATAGGAAGAAAAAAAATAGGCATTTTTTATCAAGCAGATGCTTATGGTAGAAGCGGTTGGAATGGGGTAAGAAAAACTCTTGCCAAATATGGTGATAAAATAGTTGCAGAAGCCACATATAAAAGAGGTGCTAAATATTCAGATAATTTCATAAGACAGGTTGAGATTCTTAAGAATGCTGGAGTAGATGCCATAATTTCAGTTGGAGCCTATGCAGCGTGCGCGGCTTTTATAAGAGATGCCAGAAATATGGAATGGGATGTTCCAATTGCTAATGTATCTTTTGTAGGAAGCGAATTCATGATAAATCTTCTTTTAGAAGAAGAGAAAAAGACGGGAAGGTCTTATACAAATAACTTAATAAATTCTCAGGTTGTTCCAAGCTATGAGGATATAAAATTTCCAGCTGTAAGATTATATAGGCAGTTGATGGATAAGTATAATCCCGTGCCACCGTTGGAACTGATAGAAAAAGACCATAAACCGCTCAAATATAGTTTTGTAAGCTTGGAGGGATTTTTAAATGCAAGGGTAATGGTTGAGATATTGAAAAAAATGGGAAAGGAGTTTAAAAGGGAAGATATTAAAAAGGTTGTTGAGTCAATAAAAAATCTTGACATAGGCATTGATGAAAGAATAAGTTTCTCTCTTAAAAAACACCAAGCACTTGATAAAGTTTATTATACAACTTACAAAGATGGTAAATTTGTTCCCATAATAGACTGGAGTGAGTGGAAAAAATGAGAATGTCTAAACTATTCCAGAGAACACTGCTTGGAATAATTTTTCTTTTTGCCATAATATTCTTTACAATCAGTATTTTTTCTGGCTGGCACTTATATAGAAATCTCACTGAAGAATATAAATCTAAGGGAACAGCTATTGCAAGTAGTATTGCCTCCTCATCAGTAGAGACAATTTTGAATCTTGATTCAGCTACAGTTCAAGCAATTATAGATCAATATCTTGAAATAGAAGGAGTATCTTATGTTTTTGTAGTAGACTCCTCAGGTGAAATAATATCACACACGTTTATTCCTGCTATACCTTCAGAAATCCAGGAGTTATTAAAATCTCATAAGAGTGGAATTAAAGATGTGAAAATAGAGGGCATGGGAGAATTTCTGAATATAGTATCGCCAATTACAGAGGGTGCTATAGGTTTTGTGCATGTAGGAATGAATAAAAACATTATTAATGAAAAGATGTGGACAGTTATTGGAAGACAGTTAGGTTTACTATTATTTATATTTCTCTTTAGTCTTGTACTTGCCTACTTCATGGTAAACAGAATATCTAAGCCCTTAAATGAGTTGACTGGATATGCAAAGAAACTTCTTAATCATGATTTCAGTGCTAAGATAGATATTAAATCTGAAGATGAAATTGGCTTGCTTGCAAATACAATGCAATCTATGGCAGACAACATTAATGAAATATTTGACAGATATGAGTATGCCCTTAAAGATGCAGTAGTTGAGCTTCAGGATACTCTCGCTTACTTAACTACAATAATTGATAACATGGCAGACGGATTGATAGTTGTTGATAAGGATGGTGTAATTAATCATATTAATCCTGCTGCTTCAGATATGTTTGGATTAGCTGAGCATGAAATGATTGGTAAAAATATAGAAATACTCGGTAAAAAATTAGTTGATTTAGTAAATAAATCTCTAAAAACAGAGGATATACTTGCAACAGAAATTGCTATTACAAAAAACAGATTTGGTAAGGCGGTAGCAAAAAGTATAAAGAAAGAATATTTTTCAGAAGACTCTGAAGCTAAAGGTATTCTTGGTTCTGTTATTCTAATAAGAGATATAACACAGGAAAAGCAGATAGATAAAGTAAAGACAGAGTTTATCACCATTGTTAGTCATGAGTTAAGAACCCCTCTTACTTCAATTTTAGGCTTTGTAGAAATGATTGAGAGAAAGTTTAGAGATACTCTTATACCTAAAATTGACTCAGGCGAACCTAAGATAAGCAAAGTGTTAAATAAGATTAATAGAGATTTTGATATTATTCGATCCGAGGGAGACAGAATAACCTCTCTCATAAATGACATTCTTGATATCTCAAAGCTTGAATCTGGCACTTTAAGATGGAACTTTGAAGAAATATCCATAGAAGAGGTAATTTTTGATGCTTATAGGGCTTTATCTGCTTTATTCGAACAAAGAGAGATTCAGTTTAAGCATGAGATTCAACCCTATTTGCCCAAAATTCACGCAGATAAGGAGCGACTTATTCAGGTAATGATAAATCTTTTGTCAAATGCCCTTAAATTTACAGAAAAGGGTTATATTGCATGTAAGGCTGAATTGAGAAATAAAGAGATATTAGTAAGTGTTGAGGATACAGGAATAGGTATTCCAGAGTCTGATATAGATAAAATATTCGAGAAATTTAAGCAAGTAGGAGACATTATGAGAGACAAACCCAAGGGAACTGGCTTAGGCCTTCCCATTTCAAAACATATCATTGAAGCACATGGAGGAAAAATTTGGGTTTCAAGTCAAGTAGGTAAGGGAAGTATATTTAATTTCACTGTGCCTTTAAAAAATAGGGAGGTTTTAAGAAATGAAAATACTGATAGTAGATGATGATGCAATTATAAGGGAGCTTATGTTACAGATATTGGATGAAATAGAAGACATGAAAATTGAACCTCTTGAGGCTTCAGATGGTCTTGAAGGACTTGAACTAATTAAAAAAGAAAAGCCAGACATAGTGTTCCTTGATATTATGATGCCTAAGCTTAATGGTTTTGAGGTATGCAGAATTCTTCAAAATGAACCACCCACTTGGAATATGAAAGTTGTTATGCTTACAGCCAAAGGACAGGAAATAGATAAACAAACAGCAAGAGAACTTGGTGTTACATGGTATATTACAAAACCTTTTAAAATAGATGATATAATAAGGCTTTTAAGAGAGTTAGTTTAGGAGGCATCTTATGATAGCTGAAAAGTTTATTATTGAGCCAGAGAATAGTATCATCGTTGTCATAGATTTTCAGGAAAAGCTCGCTATGGCAATGAAAGAAGAGATTTTGGATAATACTCTAAAAAATGTAATCAAATTAATAAATCTTGCTAAAATTTACTCGATTCCTATAGTTTTAACTGAACAATATCCAAAGGGCCTTGGAAGTACATTGCAGGAAATTAAAACTTTAATTGAAGAAATCCCTATAGAGAAAATTCATTTTAGCTGTGTTCAAGAGGAAAAATTTATCCAAAAATTGAATCAATATGGCAGAAAGAAGATTATTCTTACAGGTATGGAAACACATGTATGTGTTTGGCAAACTGCACTTGATTTAATATTTAGAGGTTTTAATATTTTTGTTCCAAAGGATGGGGTATGCAGCCGTAAAAAAGAAGATTGGAAAACAGGACTTGCCCTTATACAACAGGCTGGAGGAATAATTACTTGCACAGAAACTTTGATATTTCAGATTTTGAAAAAGGCAGGTACACCTGAATTCAAAAAAATGTTGGAGTTTGTAAAATGATAGATTTCCATATTCATAGCACTTTTAGTGATGGTGAATTGATCCCCGCTGAGATTGTCCGTAGGGCTGAAGCTCTTGGATATAAAGCACTGGCAGTAACAGACCATGCTGACCACTCAAATATTGATTTAATAATTCCTCGTATAGTTAAGGTTTTTAAAGAAATACAACCTTATACGAGGGTGATTTTAATACCTGGAATAGAGTTAACCCATGTTCCTCCAGAAATTATTCCAGAACTGTCAAAAGAGGCGAGAAAGCTTGGAGCAAAAATTATCATAGTGCATGGAGAAACTCTTGTAGAACCTGTTAAAAAGGGCACAAATGCTGCAGCTATTCAGTCAGATATTGATATTCTTGCCCATCCAGGGTTGATATCTGAAGAGGAAGTTAAGGAAGCGTCAGATAGAGGAATTTATTTGGAAATAACCGCAAGAAAAGGACATAGCCTTAGCAATGGTCATGTTATAAAATTGGCAAAAAAATATTCTGCTCAACTTGTTATAAATACCGATTCTCACTCTCCTGGAGATTTAATTTCTAAGGAGTTTGCATTTAAAATATTAAAAGGTGCTGGACTTTCAGATGCTGAGGTTAAAAGAGTATTTAAAAATATGGAAGAGATTGCAAGGAGGAAATATGCATGAAACAGCAAAAGGAAGAGAGTATAGAGACCTTTAGAGAAAGGCTTCTTGTTCAGAAAAAAAAGATTTTAACAGGTGCAATAGTTTTTTTTGCTTTGATTTTACTGGTAACAGGTTTTTACCTGTATAATCTTAAAAAACAAAGTGATGCTAAAGAACTTGAAACAGAGGCTTACAGGTATTATTTCGGAGTTATAAAAGATTCAAACCTGTCACAGCAGCAGAGATTTATAAAATCAGCCCAGTTATTTATTGAGGCTTATAATAAAAAGAAGAACCCAACCTATCTTTTAAATGCCGGTTATGCCTATGATATGGCAGGGCAAAAAGATAAGGCTATTGACACTTTAAATAAAGTTTCAGGCAGTAGTGACACTAATCTTTCTAATCTTGCAAAAGTCAGAATAGCAATTATTTATCTTAAAAATAATGAACAGCAACAGGCAATTAAAAAATTAGATGAAATAGTTAATGGACAGTCTTTAGTTATGAAAGACTTTGCACTTTTTCAGCTTGCTAAAATCTATGAAAAAGACAAAAAACAAGAGGCGTTAAAATACTATGAAAGGCTTGTTAAAGATTTTCCTCAGTCACCTTTTTCTGAAATTGCAAGGAAATTTTTAGAGAGTGATAAAAAACAATAAAGTTATGATAAAATTCAAAAAATATGAAACTTATTAGAAACAATAACGGACTTACACTTGTTGAGGTAGCTATTGTTCTTGTAATTTTAGGTTTACTAATCGGGCTCGGTGCAAGTTTAATCGGACCACTTACAAAGCGGGCTAAGTTAAATGATACACAAGAGAGACTTAATGCTAATGTAGAGTCAATAATAAGCTGGTCAGCTGGGAATAAGAGGCTACCGACCGCATCTGAGTTTGCCTCTGTAATCCGAAATCCAAACGATGC
>JAOAGU010000028.1 GCA_026415595.1 Thermodesulfovibrio sp.
GAATTAGGAACTCCTTGGGATAGACCATATATAGGTATTCCTTACAATTTATCGCACAGAAATAGGATTTATTTTAAAAGAGAAAATGAAGACGGCGTAGAAATAGAGTATTTAAACAATAGATATGAAGACTTAATTAAAAATTTGAGAAAAATTAGGCCCTATGGACCAATTAGGTTTATAGTGAATCCATACGGTATAGTGTTAACAAAAATAAGAGTTAATAATAATTGGAGAGCAGTTTTTGTCCAAAAAATAGATTATGAAGAATGGTTTCCAATGGAGGTATAATTATGAAACCAATTAAATTTAAGGGTAATTGCCCAAGAAATGTAAGCAGAGATGCCAAATATTCTATTAGAAGTATGGGAGATAAGCCTGTTATATCAATTGTATATGAAACAAATGAGGGAGAGCGTTGGTATCCAACAACAGATGAACATCCAGAGTTAATTGATTTAGTCAGAAATGTAAGAGCTTTTTTTAGACAAGAACCTTCTGGAACTTTTTATATAAATGAATATAAACAGGTAATATTACCAGTAATGGGTCAAAGGGACTATTATTATGCTGGAGAGTATGAAAATCCTCTCATATTTAAATTTGAAGGATTGAGAATAAGTGGTCAACCATTAAATTTTAATGGTAACTCTCTACAAAAAGGAGATGAATGGATAGGACCACATCAAGGAATCCCTTATGTATTAACAGCTGGAGGAAATGATATTAAGTACAGAGTAGAACTTAGACCTAATGTTATTCGTGAAGTCAAACTAAGCAAAGTTATTGGAGAAGATAATGCACGACTCATTGCAAAGAAAATCTGTGATGTCATAGGCTTAAGAGGTGGAAGGTTCTATGTGAACGAATTCGGTTCTATTTTCACTCCGAGGTTTGATGGTAGTAGTATTAGATATACATATATAGGACAATTGGATTTTCAGTTTTGGTTTCCTAAACCCCAGTTTCAGGATAAAAATGGTGAAATTATAATTATGTGAATTTAATCAAGATGAAATTTCAAATGTCACAATTTAAATATATCAGAATCATCTATGACAAATTAATATCTTTTAATTTTACAATGCTTGGTTTTCGCATTCCTTCGCCATAAAAAAATGCATGATATTTATTAATTTGTTTTATCCTATCGGTATAATAGCTTATCTCTTCTGAGGGAGCTATTGCCTTGGCTATCGCTTTAGCATCGGTTTCATTTAATCTCAGCACAAGATAATTTGCTATAGAATTATAAATTGAACGGTCAAAATCCTTTATTTCCTGAGAGGCTAAGATAAATGATATTCCAAATTTTCTGCATTCTTTTACCATTGTCGGTATTAATTTTAATTTGGATGCTTTATGTGCCTCATCAAAAATAATAGAATGCGTTATATTTTCTTGTATGCCTCTTAGAAACATCTGTTTATATAAGTGATGTAATAAAAAAATTGAGAATGCCTTTTGCATTACTTCATTTTGAGTTTTGTGTATCCTAATTATTATAGGATTATTAGACATAAAAATATTTTTATTATCTGCAATGACATCAAAAAATCCATAGTCATTTAGTTCATCAAGTCTGATAAGTAAACCTTTGTCAGATTTGTCTGGTTTAGGAATGGATTTTAACAAAAGATAGAAAGTTTTAAAATCTGGGACTTGGAGTTTAGAAATATCATTAATATTTATCTCCCATCCCTTGTCAATATAACTTTGTTTTATAGCCTCTCTTAATCTCCCGAGTTGAATATCTCCAAGTTCGGGAAATATAGCAGCAAAAATATCGCGCAACATTGAGGCATTATCAATGTATCCTGTTTTAGATTCATTAATTATTTCAAGAGGATTAAATCCTAAACCATTGTAATCAATAAAATTAATATTATTACCATATATCTTAGTAAGTTTTTCATCTATATCTTCATGATAGGAAAATATTATAGGTTTTATTCCCTGTTCTAACATTTGTATGCTGATGTTAATGAGACAGGTAGTTTTGCCCATGCCTGATAATCCAACAAGAAGCAAGTGAGGATTGCTTCTTATTGAAATATCCCAATATATTTCATCTTGTGAATCTCTTGTAAAACCAAGCAGTATCTTTATCTTCTCTTTAATTTCTGGAGTTTTGATATCGTTCATTTCTCCTTCTTCAATACTTTTGTTATTAATGTCTGTTATTCCCTGGGAATTCCATGAAGAAGTGATACCAATATTGTTTATTTTCTCTTCATAAAATCCCTTCAGACTCTTTTCTTTATTTTCATTATCTGCCTTAAATATCTTTTCATCTTCATCTATTTTTAAAATAATATCTTTTTCCAATTTATTTTCAATTTGAGCCTTTCCAAATAGATAAATAGGATATTCATCATTATAGATTAGAGATGATATTTTGGATTCATACTCAGAACAAAATACATAGCCTCTCCCAGATATGTCCTCCTTTGAAATTTCATAGTTGGTTCCTTGTAATAAAATTTTGTTAAGTTCTCTATCTATTTGATTAAATGCCTCTTGACTTAAATAATGTCTTTTCCCTTTATTAGCATAAAATCTTAGAACTCTTGCTAATCTTGGATATTTAATAGCTCTTTCAAATGGAGATGTTTTCTCTCCATAACTAATTATAAAACTGTCAATTATACTATTAAGACGAGCTACAATATTTCTAATATTTTCTACGTCTCTAACTGCCTTTAAATTTCTATTAAATCTAACATCTAAAAATGTAAATTTAAAACCTCCTCTTGGTTTTAGTGAGACATATAATAAGTCAGAGCTTTTTATTTTTTCCTTCTTAGATTCAATTAAATAGGGAACTTCGTCAAGAGGAATAAAGAAGCCGTCTTTTAGGGATAACCATTCATTCGATTCGTTCTCTCGACAACAATGGTGAATTGAGGCAAGAGTTATCATTTCATAAGGTTTATAACCATAACCTGCAAATTTAAGGACAAATCTTCCGCTGAGAGATTTCAATTCATTTAAAATAAAGATACAATTTTTTGGTTTAGGACTAATATTAAGTTCATATAGTGCTTTATCGAGAAAATTAACTGCTTCATCTAAATTAGCAGTAGATGTAACCATTTGAAGAAAACCAAAATCTTCTCTTTCAGGAACACAATCAATAATATATGCGTCAAAAATATTGGGTTTTTCTTTTGGAGAATCAAAGTACTCAATGCCAGCATTTCTATCAACAGTGATAACCCAATCAGTTAAAGAGTGTAATTTACTTATTGAATCTTCATTTTCTGGTGTTATTTCAGTTACCAAAACAGGTAATGAATCTTCACTCCCGTTTATATTATAGGATGTAAGTCTCATTAATTTTGATTGAATTTTAATAATTCTGTCTGTTAATGCTCGAGATGCAGGATGTTTTTCTCCCTCCAAGTCATAGGGTATATAAGTTTTCCAAATCGGGAAAGGATTAAATTTGAAATCCCTTAATAAACTTGGTTTTAATCCATAAGACTCAATAGGAGCGCTTGGAAATTCGGTGGACGAAAAGTTAACAACTTTTGACTCAAAAGTATCAAAAGCTATTGAAAGATGTGAATTATTATAAGGGTATTCGCCAATTCTTTTTGACCACAATAGACGAGGATATGATATGTTACCTTCTCTTTGAATGACTTCAAATATCCAACTGTCTTCTTCAGACACACCTGTACCAGTTCGTCTTTTTTCAGCCACTGATTGGAAAAATTTTCCTGTTATTTCATTTTGATTTATTGATGAATAAAGATCTAAAATAAAAGCTATATCTGATTCTGATCTGTCCTCAATTGAAGATGTCTCATTATTTTCAGTTGATGCATCTTTTATTTTTTGAATGACTTGACCCAGAGCTTTTCCTACTGTTCTGCCCTCACCAGGTCTTAGAACATTTATATGAATATTTCTGTATTGATTATGTAAAGAAATGTATTTATGTATTTCATCTGCAAGAACATCAGATGTTGTTTTCCCAATCGTGGTGACTATGCTTTCTTTTCCTTCGTATAATGCTCTTGCAATCATTGCAATAGAAGCTTTCGGTTCTTTATCTCTATCTGAAATCATCGCCGTGAAATAAAAACCTAGATTATCCCCAAAAATAAATGTTTCTCCGATGTTTTGACCTGGTAGAAATGATGGAAAATATGAACAATCTAATACCTTGCAAACACTTAAAATTTCTGAAGACTTCAATCCTTTCTCATGTTCATATCTATAATAAGATAGTAACTGATCATATGCATAATGCCATGCTATCATTAAAGGATGCATAGGTAGAACTATAATACCTATAGTTTTATTGGATATTGATTTAACTTCTACAGTATTTATTAAAGCTAATTCTTTTTCATATAAGGTATCCGTAACGGCAATCCAAGCATTAAGATATTCTTCGGCTTTATCTTTTATATTTTTGGGAGTATATATTAAACCTAAAAAACTTTTATAGGATTTAGAAAGATTGAATAAGGATAATGAAGCTTTTATTAATCTTTCATCAGAAATATTAAAGTTAATAAATTTTATTGATTCAGCCAACGTACCATCATTTCTTATTTTTATCACCCACTTGCCAATTGACCCATCCCATTGATCTTCAATTTTTTTAAGTAAGGGAGGATAATTAACTTTTACAGATTTTTCATGATATTTAAATGTTATAAATTCCTTTTTGGCGTCTAAGAAGTAATTTTTAGGCTCATTACAGGCTTCTATAAATTCTTCGTATTCATTAATATAAATAGCACCTTCTATTAAAGCTCTCTGTGTCTTAGCAGTACTTGAAACTTTTGATATATCTGATTCACCGAATCTAATTAAAAATTCCTCAGATTTTGTTTCAATATTTTGATTACCTATAACATTTATGTGAATTTTTGCTTCAAAAATTCCCTCTTCATCTACTTGAAAATCGTCAATCCTAAACTGACATTTTTGTTCATTTTTACCATTATGCGAGATTGTTTTCTCCGAAAGGGTCTCTTCAATTGCACCAGCTTTTATTGATACTAAAAACTCAGCACAATCTTTTTTGAGATTGTCAGGGAAAGTTTTAAATCTAACTTCTAATTTACTGTTTTGATTTAAATTTAATTGTAGAAAACCATTTGCATTAAGTGTTAAACCAGACCAATTTAAAGGCTTATTGTTTTTACCTCTCCATGGTACTATTTCAATTTTAGATAATTCCTGTTGATTAAATATGCCGAAATGTAATTTATTTAGCCATATCTCAGGTATATTTTTTAACTCTCTTACTGCTTCACTTAATGACTTATTAATGATAGATTTCAAATATTCCTGAAGCATCCTTTTTTGCAGTTCTAATTCTTCATCAATAAAAAGCTTTTCTATTTTTTCTTCAACTGTAGTATTTATACTTCTATCTTTTATAAGTCTTTCAATTAGTATAAGAGATTTATCTAAGTCTTCATCGTTAGGTTTGTCATCAAAATAAACAGGCCATAAGTATAGGTCTGTCATAGCCTGACTTATAGAATCTTTGTCAATACATTGACTATAAAATTCAAATTCTCTCCAAATTGAAATTTCCGAAATTCTTTTTGCCTTTGAAACAGCTTTTTTACAGAAGATTTTAAATCCTTTCGGGATTTCTTCCTTTGCTTTTTCGATAGCTAATTTGTATAATTCCTCTTCCTTTATCTCTCTTCCAGCGCTATAAATACTATCAAGCCCTGTCCTTACCTTGTGTGAATCTATCATGAACAAAACAGAATCTGCCTTATCTTCTCTAATCTCGACAGCTTTATCTGAAGTTATCAATCTCTCATTCGGCTCATTTATATCTGTAACTCCATAAACTTTCCACCCTTCAATTTGGAAATTTTCATTTTTACAAATCTCGCCTATAACTTCAGATTCCAAAAATCTCAAATAAACAACTGAGCCTTTTTGCTTTGTTTTAGTTAAAATTCCATGAAGAGCTTCTCTAATTAAAAAAATTTGTCTTTCATTAATCATTGGTTTCTTCCTTTGATTTGAATCTTTCTCTTAATAACTTCATAGACTCAGCGTCATTAACACTTATCAATAAGCCTAAATCTCTTAATCTTCTCTCAAGAATCTGTCTATTTAATTTCAAATAATCGCTTGATATAGACATGGCAGGTGGGGATTCATCAATATATAGACCGTATCTATCTTTCAATATCCTTATAAACTCGCTTAGAGACAGAATTTTTCTTGCATTTCCTTGAGCTTCTTTTCTTAAGTGTCTGTGAACTAAAAAATCAAGCATTGTATTTGAAAGAACTATTGATTGGGCATCAGTTCGTCTTGTTTTACCCTCTAAGGTTTTTGAGGTTTTTCTCTTCATCAAAAGTCCGTGGGATTCTCCTAACATTAAACAAGATGAAAATGCTTTTAAATATTGATTCATTTGAATATCTCTTGGCATTATTCTACAAATAGCCTCAGCAAGCTTTATTATTGGATTTTCATCGCCTTTTAAAATTTTAACAATAGAGATTGATTCATTATCTAAACTTTCCTGATTTTCCGATATTTCCCTCTCAATAGCAGCGCAAAGCTCATCTATTGAATCAATTATTCTATTGGATTGAGGATGATTTTCTCTTAAGACAGAACCAAGTAGATTTATAAATTCTGTTGCATCAGGAGATTTCTCAGGCAATTCATTTCTAAAGTACTTGCTGTTTGAGACCTTTTCATCAAGTATTCTTAGACACATCATAACAATAGGGAATCTCTCAAATATCCTTAAAAAGTCAGCAACCGATTCTTCAGAATATGTTCTTAACTTCTTATCATTTCCCGATGAACAGTCAACAAAAAAAGTTACAGGTTTTTGATCTTGTCTTGAAGGGAGGCTTCCTTTTTTTTCCCATTCAAAAAGCATTCTAACAGTGCTTAAATAAATATTAGTTAGATTAATAGAGAGGCAGCACTCAAGCATTTTCAACAAGGTTTGCCTTGGAGTTATATCTCCATAGACTCTTATAAATATATTGAAGTCCTCTCTGAAATAATCTACAGCCTTTGAAGCTATAGGTTTTTGATTGGGTATATATCTACTACCATCATCAGTACCATGGGCATGATGTGGCGCTTGTCCACAAATCTGGGCAATTCTTATAATCATTAATTCATCAATACCAATTTCATCTTCTTCAATAAAAGTGTCGCTGGATAAATCAGTTATCTGTCCATTAATTGTCATTTGTCTCCCGAAAAGTCTTAAAAGAGCATTGTCTTCAAAGCCTGAAGCAACTTTAAAGTGAGTTCTGATATCAGATTTAGCTTCTATTCTCTCACCTTTATTCTGATTAACAAGAATAGCAGTGATCATCTCAGGAACATGACGAAGGTTTGCAATCTTATAGGGTAAATCAATCCAGCTTGACATGTAATGAGTCGGATAGGCTCTCTGAATTTGCTCATTTCTTCCTAAGTAATGATTTTTATTTTCAAGGCAAAATGTAAGTAAAAGATCTCCCAATATTGCTTTACCTGTATATGAACTAAAGCCATAAAACCATTCTTCCCTTTCAGATAACCTTTCAGCTACATCTTCAATAGTTGGAAGACCGTATATTGTTCTACCTTTTTCATCTAATTGAGGTTTGCCAAATTTTTCTCGAAAATATCCCTTACCTCTTCTTTGTCCCCACCTAAACATGTAAAGAATTGGATTTAATAATGAACCAATATAAAAATCTTGAGGTGTTATAGGTAAAACAGGAAAATATTTGGATGTCCAGAGTTTATTCATAAATCCAGAAGTTAAATGATTAGAAAAAATTTCTTTAAAATTCACTTTTTAACCCTCAAATGTTTTACAAATAACCCTTTGAATATTATCATTATTTTTAACCATTATCTCATATAGTTTATCTTCCTCAGCAGGATGCCAAGCAAACAATTGTCTACTATTTTCTTGAGCCAGTCTTTGAGTAAATATAGATAAATTAGCAAAGATGTCTTCTGATGATGCATCAGTCAATTGAACTCCTTCGCTAAGTTCCATGAGTGTATAGAAGAGTTCATAACCCAAAATTAGCCTTTCATAATAACTTTCATCATAATTATAGCGAAGCTCTAAGTGTGTGTGAAGCTGTTCTAAATATCTATTATTTTCAGATAGTATTGGATAAAGTGAGAATCTATCAAAAGGCTTTACAACCCAGAATATAGTTTCTGTAGGGGTCCTTGGTGTGATTCTCAATGGGATGCCATTTTCATTTTTAAATGCAATTGTAGGAAGATTTTCAAGTTTAGCAATACCTATACATAGTTTTTGACATATCTCCTTTAATTCATTTTCGCTTTTAAATGGTATTTCTCTGAATATACCGAGATATTTACCCTTTGCAAGTCCATATTCATTATGCTCAGGTGATAATTTTTCAAAATATTTGTCTGACCATTCGAAGTACATTTTTCTTTTTATTGAACTCAAACTACTGTTAGCAAACTGTAAAGTTGTATCACTATTATTTATCATATTATTCATTATATATTTATCAATTTTCGGATTTGCTTCAAGGGCTGGATTAAAATAGGAAAGCTCTCTTAATAAATCCCCCTGCCTATGTAATGTTTGAGGATTGAAAGCACGATCATAATATCTCTCATTGCAGATGCTCGGATCTTCATGAATATCTCTACAGTAATGGATGCCAAAAATTATGTAACATAAAGCTGCCTTTAATTCTCGTGTTGTTATGTGAATATCACCTTTTTGGTGAACTGCTTGTATGGCTTTATATAGTCTTGATTTAATTAAGTTTGCTTTTTCAAGATCTTCCAATAAAATTTTTACAATCTCCCAGACATGGCAGTATGTTGACGATATGCATGTTTGGCAGGGATTCCAGTTTTCTGGTTTACCTAATAATTTTTCAATCAATTTATCCAGAAAGTCTGTATTGATAGTTCTATTTACATTGTCTATATTTCCAACCAATGAACGATTATTCAAATCAATAACTCTATAATTTTCAGGCAAATCACTGAAGTCACCTAATAATGCTTTTTCAAGATAATTAAACAAAGGTGAATTTTCATCTTTTTGGTATAACCATGCTTGCAGTGGCCCACTATTTATAGCAAGTAAATACACTGTATTTTGGGGAATTTCATTTTTAATAAAAGGCTCAAAGAATTCATCAAGCAGTTCTTCGGCGGTTTTTCCTTGATATGATGCAGAACCATCAAGATTTGCCTTGATTTTTAGACCGTAACGATGTTCATAATCCCATAGTCTTTTTGAAGAATGTTGAATAGGTAGACTAAGATTTTTAGCAAGATTTTGTAAAAAAGCAGTTTTCCCATCTCCAGCATTACCAAGAAGTATAACAAGATTTACTTTTTTATTTAAAATGTCTATAAGAATTTCTCTATCAAGGTTTGTCTCTACATAAGTTTGCAAAGCAAAATCAGAATCTAAACCTCTTGTTTCATCGTTTCCATAAATAGAACCTGGATAGCATCTGAGTATATTTTTAAGCCAAGGTACCTCATTATATGATGTTAGAGTTTTTTCCTTAATCCGTGGCTCAGCTTCATAACTTTCCTCTGTGTATATCAATTTTGAAATGAACTCTTTAGCTTCATGCCCATTTGCAAAGCGTAAAGACCTATCGGGATGAACAGCTTTGTTGAGAAATTCTATTAGCCTTGGATATTCGTCAATATTTATACCATCATAGTTCAGACCTCTTTTTTTATCTCTCTCAGGACCAAACAAGAAAGGCTCTTTTCCAAATAATACATGATAAATAGAAGAGGCTAATGAATAAATATCATCACTTGGTTCTATTTTCATTCTATTTTGTACTTCAGGTGAACAATATAGGGCAGTAAAGATTTTTGGTTCACTACCAATTTCACAGACTGAATCATAATCTGTAATTATCACATTTGCCCTTGAAACGAGGATATTATTCGGTGTAACATCTCCATGAACAAATCCTGCTCTATGAATACAACCAAGTCCATCGCATAAATCAGAGAGCCATCTTAACAGCATACTCTCTGTAGATTCTTCACCTATTTCCTCTGAATAAAGTGGGAGCACTTCAGTTAAATCGGACAGGGGAAACCCATTTATCCATTTAAATAGTGCTATAAAATTATTTTCTTCCCATTCATCAGCTACTTCATAGATAAATACAAGATTTTGTGAATTAATATGAGGTCTTATTTTTTTGTAAGCATTAATTACATGAATCCCGTCTTCTTTTTTATTTACTAACTTTGCTACATATGTATCCATTTCAGTGTTATCAGCTTTATTAATTTGTATAACTTTAAATGCCTGACCGATACCACCAGAACCAATTTTACTAATAATTCTATATAACTTATTATTGAAGCTTACTATTGTATCTTCGTCCCACAGATTTGGCGAAATATCCCTCTTAAAAGTAACTCTTTCAAATTTATCCTTTCTAAGTTTTTCAAGTTCTTCAATTAGTAAATCTAATGGCATTCTATCTTCCGGTTTCTCGGAAATACCTAACTTAATAATATCTAATGCTTCTTCATAACCATATTCTTCAAAAAGTAAGCAGAGTGATTTACAAATTGAATATATGTCTGATTTTGCATCAGCTATGGATAAACCTAATTCTTTTACTTCGGGTGCTGTATATTCATTTATAAAACTGTCATCATGTATATATTGACTAATTGTAGAGCCAGGTATTTTCCCATAATGAAGTTCAGTAAATACAGGAACTGAGAGTTTTTTTATTTTTATATTTTGAGGAGTTATATTCCTATGAACAATAGATATTTTATCATCATCAAGTCCATAATGCAATTCATTTAATGCCTTTAGACAGGAGATTGCTATATTTATTCTGTTCTCATAGTCTATTGATTTATCCTTAGCTATTTCCTCAAGAGAAGGAGCTAAAGGTTCGACAACTGAATAAAAATATATTTCTCCAGGATATAAATGAGATTCTTGAAAAGAATCCATAATTCTTGGAAGATAAGGCGATTTTTGAAGTTTTTGGATTATTTCAAATTCTCTTTTTGCTATCTCTATAGCATTCTTTTCGTTACGTGCAGATAAATCAAAGACATGAAGTATCACTTTGTCATGGCTTAATAGATGTTGCCCTTTATAGATTCTGTGAAAACGCTCTTCTTTTGGGGATATTAATTCTAAATTTATTATATTTTCAAACTTTCTGATATCACCAGTTAAAGTAAATTTCGTTTTGGGTTCTAATATAAAACAAATCCTGTTTATTTGCGTCTCATTTAATATCGAAGGCTCTTCTATATCAAGCAATTCTTTTAATCCTTTAAGACTATATAAAGGTATACCTCTGATGTTTTTATCACCATTTAAAAGGGTATCAACCTTAGTAATGAGCAATTTACCTTTTACAAAACCTGGATCAATTGAATGATTTTTTAGGAGTCCCTTGATTTTTTTAGCTTTTTCATTAATTTTTTCTGCTTCTTTCTCAGCTGTTATTTTATTGTTATTTATATATGATAAATCCCAGTGTTTTACTTCTATTAATATAACACCTGCTGGACATATTATTAGCTGATCAATTTCATCTGAGAGACCATTTGGATTGCTTGAAAGTTTAAGATTTGTGAGTATTATGTAGGTATCTGTTCCCTGGATAGAATTTAATTTTTTGAAAATTTTCTTAAAAGCGATGTTTTCGCTATGATTTACAAATTCACCACAGTGAATAGGCTTAACATTCATTAAAAAGCCTCATTATTATTCTTCATGTTTTATAATTAAAAAATAAAAAAATAGTCTTTGTCAATATTTTTAGGCTTTTATTATAAAAATTGATTTTTAAATTTGCTTTATGTTAATGTGCATAAAATTTAATAAAATGAGAAGATTTTAAATTTACTAAAAAATTGAATAAATTTAATCTTTGGAGTCAAGTAAATGGGAAAGTTTATTCTAGTAAAGTATGGCAATAAATATATTGGAGGTAAAGAACCAGCACTTGAAGAAATTGCAGGACATTTTGATATAAAAGATATACAACCAAGATTTAACTATTCCTTACATACTGAATATAGTTATTCCAAAAGAAAATTTGATAGCCCGCACCTTAAAGACTGCAATGAAATCAAAAAAGCTAATTATAATGGTATACCAATGCTATGGTTAAATGAAAATTGGGCAAAAGAGTTTGCTAAATTTATAAAAAATTTGACAAGTGGTCATTTTTATCCTGCCGTTATAGAGATTCATCCACCTTATATAAATTATTCAGAAACTGTCGATAAATTTTTAAACATATACAGAGTTTTTGAAGAGAAAATAGTTGAATTGTTTCCAGAGGTTAAAATAGTTATTGAAAACAGATTCAACACGATGTACAACAAAAGCAGTTTCCTTATAAGTAAAATAGATGACTTAAAAAAGCTTGCTGAATTAATAGAAACAAATGACATTAAGTTACGAATAGTTTTAGACATACCCCAACTGTTTAGCGTGCACAATATAGGTTTAGAGGAATCAAGAATTATAAGGGTTTTTGAAGAAATCAAAAAATTCAGAAAATATATATCAGGCATTCACATCTGGGGTAAAATTAAAAATCAGGGTAAAAGAGCTGCTGCTCACTATGG
>JAOAGU010000029.1:0-237 GCA_026415595.1 Thermodesulfovibrio sp.
CCTCTTAACAGTTCCTATATAGCTGCAGTTGTTGGCATGAAATTAAATATAGATTTCGGTATTACTAAGGGTAAAATAAGAGAAGCACAAATAGAATACGAAAAAATTCTTGAAAAGAAAAAGCTTGCAGAACAGGGGATTCCAGTTCAAATTACCAAGGCATATTTAGAATACTTAGAGGCTACAAGAAGTGCAAAGGATATGGAAGAGGCATACCAGAACGCAAAAAAATGGCTT
>JAOAGU010000029.1:247-12161 GCA_026415595.1 Thermodesulfovibrio sp.
GGTTAATCATTTAAAGGCATTGTATAATCAAAAAATGGCAATGGCAAATTTGTTACTTGCCTCAGGACTTGATAAAGAAGAAAGGGAGGTTAAGTAATGAAACAAAAAAAACTACTAATTGTGTTTTTAATTTTGCTATTTTTTTGCTCAGACTTTGTATTTGCATTATTATCACCTAAGGAACAGATTAAAAATACTGTTGATAATGTAATAAACATTCTTAAAGACCCGAAGTATAAAGGAAAGGATAAAGTTCAGAAGAGAAGAGCAGCATTAAGAGCTGAGATAGGAAAAGTCTTTGATTTTGAAGAAATGTCAAAACGTTCGCTTGGTATTTACTGGAAAGACAGAACCCCCCAGGAAAAAAGGGAATTTGTAGAGCTTTATAAAGATTTACTTGAAAGGTCATACAGTGGGAAAATAGAGTCCTATACAGATGAAAAAGTTGTCTATTATGATGAAAAAATTGATAACAATAAATATGCAGAGGTAAGGACAAAAATTATTACGACCGATAAAAAAGAGATTCCCATTGATTATAGACTTTATTTTAACGGAAAGGAATGGAGAGTCTATGATATAGTAATCGAAGGTGTAAGTCTTGTGAGTAACTATCGTTCGCAATTCAATAAAATTATCAGAAATCACTCCTATCAGGAGCTGGTTAAAAGAATGAAATCAAAACAACAAGAAGAACTTTTAAGGGAGAAATAAAATGTATAGGTTAATATTATTGGAAAAAAATGATGTTATTTCAGAAATTCTAAAAGATACTCTATCAAACTTCTCCATGAAAAAAATAACAAATATTGATGAATTTTGGGTAAACTATAGTAGGATTAATCCTAATTACTTGATATTAGACGAGAACTTTAATGATATTGATCCTTTAGAGTTTTGTAGAATTATCAGAGAAAAATATTCTTTTTTATTGCCAATTCTTATAGTTTTAAATTTTTATTCAACCGTTGACTTAGAAAAACTCAAAAGCTTAGGGGCAGATTACTTGGTAAAGCCTTTAAACAAAGAAGAAATAGTTGAAAAGATAGAATCTCGGCTTAAACCTTCAAGAGTTTTACCGATATTAAAAGAGAAAGAAACAACTGAAAGATTTCAAATATCTTATGAAGAGATCATGGAGAAAATAAGACCTATTATAAAAGAAGAAGTTAAAGTAGAGGTATCTACTATTTTGAGACAATTTCTGGAGGTTCTGGAAAGAAAAAATGTATGAAAAAGAAATTTCTATCGCTGAATCGTACAAACCACTTGGCATTGAAATAAAACTTTATAAGGCATGGGAAGAGAGAGGTTTTTTTAAGCCAGACCTTGATCCTAAAAAGCCTGCATATTCAATAGTAATACCCCCACCTAATGTGACAGGCACTCTCCATATGGGGCATGCTTTAAATGTCACATTACAGGATATTCTTATAAGATGGAAAAGAATGCTTGGCTATAGTGCTTTGTGGCTTCCCGGAACGGACCATGCAGGAATAGCAACGCAAAATGTTGTAGAAAAACAGTTATTGCAGGAAGGAATGGATAGATATACCTTAGGAAGAGATGTTTTTCTTCAAAGAGTATGGCAGTGGAAGGAATCCTGTGGTGGAAGAATAATAGATCAGCTCAAAAGAATAGGTGCTTCCTGTGACTGGTCACGACTTCGCTTTACTATGGATGAAGGTCTTAGCCAAGCAGTTAAAGAGGTTTTTCTTAGGCTTTTTGAGGAAGGATTAATTTATAGAGATTTAAGACTTATTAATTGGTGTCCGAGATGTCATACTGCACTGTCAGACCTTGAGGTTGAACATGAAGAGCTTGAAGGAAAGCTATACTATATTAAATATCCACTGAAAGATGATCCTGACCAGCATGTTATGGTTGCAACAACACGTCCCGAGACAATGCTTGGAGACACAGCAGTTGCTGTTAATCCAGAGGATAAAAGATATAGAAATTTTATTGGAAAAACTCTAACCTTACCACTTATAAATAGAGAAATCCCTGTTATTGCTGACTCTGCAGTTGATATGGAATTTGGAACAGGTGCTGTAAAAGTAACTCCTTGTCATGATTTTAATGATTCTGAGATGGCTCAAAGGCATAATCTCCCCTATGTATGTGTTATAGATGAAGAAGGCAGAATGACTGATGAAGCGGGTAAATATAAGGGACTAAAAAGATATGAGGCAAGAAATAAAATTGTTAATGACCTTACAGAGCTTGGACTCCTTGAAAAAATTGAAAAATACAGACATGCAGTAGGTCACTGCTACAGATGCAAGACAGTGATAGAGCCCTTTCAGACTGTTCAATGGTATGTGAAAATAAAGCCTCTTGCAGAAGAAGCTGTAAAAGTGGTTGAGGAAGGCAAAATAAGATTTATCCCCGAAGTATGGATTAATAACTACTATGCCTGGATGAAAGATATTAAAGACTGGTGTATATCTCGGCAACTTTGGTGGGGACACAGAATTCCGGTCTGGTATTGTGCGAAATGTAAGGCAAAAAATGGTAAGGAGCAGGGTGATTTAATAGAAATTCTATTTTATAAACCTGTAACACTTAATGGCAGAGAAATATGGGGTGGAAGCTTCAATGAATTGAGGAAACTCGGGATTTTAAGAGAAGAAATAGAGCAAAGAGCAAAAATTATTAAAATACCAAGAGACATTAATCCCATTGCAAGTAGAGATGAAATCCAAATCTGTCCTAATTGTGGAACGGAAGAGCTTATTCAGGATCCTGATGTTCTTGATACATGGTTTTCATCAGCATTATGGCCCTTTTCTACCTTAGGATGGCCAGAGGAAACAGAGGATTTAAAGAGATTTTATCCTACCAGTGTTCTTGTCACAGGCTTTGACATAATATTTTTCTGGGTTGCAAGAATGATTATGATGGGAATGAAGTTTATGAAAGATGTACCTTTTAGAGATGTTTACATACATGCACTTGTGAGAGACTCAAAGGGACAGAAGATGAGTAAATCAAAAGGCAATGTAATAGACCCACTTGTGATGATAGAAAAATATGGAGCAGATGCTTTTAGATTTACCTTGGCTGCTTTTGCAGCACAGGGAAGGGACATTAAATTTTCAGAGGAAAGAGTAGTAGGATACAGGCACTTTATAAATAAAATATGGAATGCTATGAAGTTTATTATGAGTTTTGCTCATTTAAGAACAAAAGATAATGTTACTGTTGAAGAATTAAGCTCTTTAAAGGATAAATGGATTTTATCAAAACTTTCCGATGCAATACATGAAACAAATAGGTCACTTGAAGCCTACAGGTTCAATGATGCTGCAGATGTGATTTATCAGTTCTTATGGCATGAATTCTGTGATTGGTATATAGAGCTTTCTAAGGTTACTCTTTATTCTGAAGAACAAAACAAAGAAGATACTGTAAACTGTCTTTTCTTTATATTTGAAAATATTCTAAAGCTTCTTCATCCATTTATGCCCTATGTGACAGAAGAAATATGGCTTAATATTCTTAAGAAAGAAAGTTCTATCATGGTTGCACCATACCCGACAGCGGAGACAATAGCTAAGGATGAAGAGGCAGTTAAAAAAATGGAATACATAATTGAAGCGATATCAGGAATAAGAAGCATTAGAGGAGAGTTGAATATTCCACCTTCAGTAAATCTTGAAGTTTTTATAAGAACATTAACAACACAGGCAAATGATGTATTAAATCAAGGAGACAAATTTATTTTAAAGCTTGCAAAAGCAAAAGAACTGAAAATAGCAGAAGATATTGTAAGACAAAAGGGTTCTGCAATTTCTGTAAAGAAGGATTTTGAGATTTACATCCCTATTAAAGATATGATAGATATTAACCAGGAAAAAAGAAGACTTATAAAGGAACTTCATAAAACAGAGCAGGACATAAATTTTTTAAATAAAAAACTCATGAATGAAGACTTTATAAAAAATGCACCGAAGGATGTGGTTGAGAAGGATAAAGAAAAATATGAAGAACTTTTAACAAGACGTGATAAAATAAAAGAGAATCTTAAGGTTCTTGAAGAAATCACTTAGGAGGAAAAAATGGAAGAAAGAATAGAAATTGAAAGTCAGAATATGGATATAGTTGAAGCAGAGTTTATGACCGTAAAGCAAAGTACTATTCGTGCATTAGAGGCAGGCAATGCAGAGATGCAACAGGTATGTGCCTTAAGTGTTGATGCAGAAAAGGCTGAAATAACTCAGGGAGCTATAGGTTTTGTAAAATCCAGTGAACTAAACATGAATCAATGTATATGTGGAGTCTCTATTGGAGAAAAAACTGAGATAAACTTTTCATTTTGTCCAATGGCAATTGGAGGAGAGGAGGCGAAGGTTAAAAGATCTGCTGCTGGTGCTATAGTTGGAAATAATATAGATGTTAAAAATTCAGCAGCTTTGATAGTGGTTGGGAAAAATATTGAAGGCAATATCACAACTCTTTTTGATTGGAAAAGTGCTCTTGCAGTTACAGCAGTTGCTGGAGGAATTTTTGGACTTTTAAGACTTTTTCTTAGAAAATAATGTTCTATCCTCTTGTTGATGAACTTTTTAAGCTCTCTATTTTAGAAGACATAGGAAGCGGAGATATAACATCACAACTTATAGTTCCTGAAGATTGTATTTCAAAGGCTCAGATAATTTGTAAGGAAGACTGTTTTTTAGCAGGACTACCTTTTGTAAAACGGTTTTTTTATATTTTATCCCAAAACTTCGGACTTCAACCTAATGCTATAGAATTTAAAGCGTATTGCAAAGATGGAGATTTTATTGAAAAGGGAAAAATTATAGCAGAACTCACAGGGAATGCAAGATTACTTCTTGCAGGAGAACGTATCGCTCTTAATATTCTTCAAAGACTTTCTGGTATTGCTACATTAACGGCAGAGTTTGTGAGAAGAACAAAAGACTTTAATGTAAAAATTCTTGATACAAGGAAAACAACACCTGGATTAAGATTTATGGAAAAGTATGCAGTCCGTGTGGGTGGTGGACATAATCATCGTTTTGCCCTTTATGATGCTATTCTCATAAAGGACAATCATATTAAAATCGCAGGTTCTGTGAAGGAGGCTTTAAGTAGAGTTAAAAAGAATTTTTTTCATCAAAAGGTGGAAGCGGAAGTGAAAAATCTTGAAGAACTAAAAGATGCAATTTCCTCAGGAGCAGATATCGTTATGCTTGATAATATGGATATTGATATGATGAAAGAGGCTGTTAGGATTGCAAAAGGTGTGGTTCTTCTTGAAGCATCTGGTGGTGTAACTCTTGATAATATCAGTGAAATAGCATCTACAGGTGTAGATTTTATATCCATAGGAGCATTAACTCATTCTGCAAGGGCTGTGGATATTAGCATGAAAATTAAGGAGATCCTATGAGTATTACTTATAAAAAGGCTGGTGTTGACATTGATGAGGCAGACAGATTTATTAGTATGATTTCTCCCATGGTTAAAACCACTTTTCGCAAGGAAGTCTTGACTGATATAGGACTTTTTGCTGGACTTTTCAAATTAGATATCAAAAAGTATAAAGAACCAATTCTTGTAAGCGGAACAGACGGTGTTGGAACAAAACTAAAAATAGCCTTCCAAGCAGATAAACATGACACAGTTGGAATTGACCTTGTTGCTATGTGTGTGAATGATATTTTAACCTTGGGTGCAGAACCTCTCTTTTTCCTTGATTATTTTGCTACTGGAAAACTTAGTCCTGAAAAGGCATCTCAAGTTATAAAAGGCATTGTGGAAGGCTGCAAACAGGCAGGCTGTGCTTTAATAGGAGGTGAAACAGCCGAACTGCCTGGTTTTTATAAAAAAAATGAATACGACCTTGCAGGTTTTGCTGTAGGAATTGTTGAAAAGGATGAAATTATAAATGGTTCGGAGATAAAGGAAGGAGATGCGATTATTGGTTTAGCGTCATCGGGATTACACAGTAATGGGTTCTCTCTTGTAAGAAAAGTTTTTTTTGACATGGGGAAGTTTAAACTCGAGCAATATATTCCTGAAC
Source organism: Thermodesulfovibrio sp. (assembly GCA_026415595.1). Lineage (GTDB taxonomy): Bacteria > Nitrospirota > Thermodesulfovibrionia > Thermodesulfovibrionales > Thermodesulfovibrionaceae > Thermodesulfovibrio. The sequence continues at coordinate 6,282 of JAOAGU010000029.1, forward strand.
TTGGCTGCAGTCTTGCAGAAGAATTACTTAAGCCAACTAAGATTTATGTTGATGCCTATTTTGCTCTTAAAGAAAGAGTAAGGATTAAGGGTATGGCGCATATAACAGGAGGAGGTATTCCGGGGAACTTACCAAGAATTTTTCCATCAACTATAACTGCCGTCATTTATAAAAATAGCTGGCAGCCTCTACCAATTTTCCAATTAGTCCAAAATATAGGTAAAATAAGTGATGCTGAGATGCTTAAGGTTTTCAACATGGGAATTGGTTATATATTTGTAATTGAAAATGATCATATAAAAAAGGCTTTAAATATTTTAAATAGAAAAGGCTATGAAGCCTATTTAATAGGCAATGCTATAAAGAGAAAAGGAAAAATAAAAATACAATGAAATCAGTTCAAGTAGAAGCCTTTTTAAATGAAATTTTATTGAGATTTATAGATTTCCACTTAGAGCCTTTGGTTATATTTGACCCTGAAAGATACGAAATTCTTTATTTGAATGAAAAAGCAAGAGATTTTTTAGGAAATATTTCTGATTTATCAGCCCTTTTTCAAGAAGATGAATATCTTAATTTTATAAAATTAATCAGAGACTGTTATACAATAGAGGAAAAGAGGGTTATTAGTTTTAAAAGAGAAGGTAATACAAAGGGAATTTTGCTTTTTAATTTATATCCTATTGCTTTTGATAATTACAGAACGGTAATTTTTACTTTTTGCGATATTACTGAGAAAATTAAACATAAGGAAGAAAAACGCAGGAAAAATGCACAGCTAATACTTCAAGACAAACTAAAATCAATAGACTTTGTTACCTCAAGCATATCCCATGAAATAAATAATATCTGTAATTTTATGATAAATAATTTTAGAATTACCTTTCAGGCATGGAATGATGTATTAAATCTAATTAGAGAATATGAAGAGGAAAATGGTGAGTTTATAGTTGGTGGCATTTCTTCTTCAGAAGTTGACAAAGTTATACCAAGACTGATGATATCCCTTATTGATGGAATTAATAGAATTTCTGATACCATAGATAATTTTAAAAGATATGTAAGAGAAGGACTTAAATCTGATTTTTCTTTAATTTTTGTTAATGATGTTATAAGAAGGGTTGTTGCAATTCTTAACCATCATATTGTTCTGTATACTGAAAATTTTAATATTAATCTTGAAGAGTCTTTACCCAAAATAAAGGGTAATTTACAAAAATTAGAGCAGGTGATTATCAATTTACTGATAAATGCACTGCAGTCATTACCAGATAGACAAAGAGGAGTTTATATTTCTACAGGTCTTGAAGGAGAGAAAGTCTACATAGAAATAAAAGATGAGGGAATGGGAATTCCTAAACACATAATGCCTTATATTTTTGAACCCTTTTTTTCAACCAAATACTCCACAGGGGGTTCTGGACTCGGACTTTATTTATCAAAGTCTATTATTGAGGAGTTTGGAGGAGAAATTATAGTTAATTCAGAGGAAAATATTGGAACCACAGTAAAAGTTTATCTTCCACATGAGTCTATTCAATATGGAAAATTTTAATTACAGCGTAGCCATAATTGATGATGAAAAGGAATCCCTTTATACTTACTCTCTAATTCTAAAACAAGCAGGAATAAAAGATATTGTTTTAATTGAAGATGCGAGGGAACTTCCTGTAGTGTTAAAGGAAAGGTCTTTTTCTGTAATTCTTCTTGATTTGTCTATGCCTCATATTTCAGGATTCGAGTTACTTAAGTATTTGACCGTGGAATATCCAGAGCTCCCAGTAATTATAATAACAGCTATAAAAGAAATAGACACAGCAGTAGAGTGCATCAAGATAGGAGCCTGTGACTATCTTGCAAAGCCTGTTGAAAAAAATAAGCTCATCTCTTCTATAAAAAATGCCTTAGAGATGAATAGATTGAAGGAAGAAATTATAGGATTAAAATATAGACTAATTGAAGACACATTACAAAATGAACAAGCTTTTTCAGCTATTATTACTGTTAATCAGAAAATGAGAGGAATATTCAAATACATAGAAGTAATATCAAAAACTGATCAGCCTGTTTTAATTACAGGAGAGACCGGAACAGGAAAAGAGCTTATTGCAAGGGCTATCCATAATATAAGTGGTAGACAAGGTGATTTTGTAGCAGTAAATGTAGCCGGACTTGATGATACAATGTTTTCAGACACTCTCTTCGGGCACAGAAAAGGAGCATTTACAGGAGCAATTTCAAATAGAGAAGGTTTGATTGCTCGAGCTAAGAGAGGCACTCTTTTTCTTGATGAAATAGGTGACCTTACTGAAGCATCCCAACTAAAACTTTTAAGAGTACTTCAGGAGAGAGTTTACTATTCTCTTGGTTCAGATATTCCTAAGAATACAGATGCTCGTATAATAGTTGCAACAAATCAAGATATTCAGGAAATGGTTACAAAGGGAAAATTCAGAAAGGACTTATTTTTCAGACTAAAGGCTCATCATGTTCATTTACCACCTTTAAGGGAAAGAAAGGATGACATACCTGTCTTGCTTGACCATTTTATTACAGAAGCAGCTATATCCTTGGGAAAAAAGCCTCCAAAATATCCTGAAGAATTGATAATACTGTTGACTAACTATATTTTCCCTGGTAATGTCAGAGAATTAAAAATGATAGTTTATGATGCAGTAGCACGATGCACATCTCCTGTTTTGTCTTTGGAAATTTTTAAAGATATGATAGATATAAGTAATGTCATTGATAGAGAGTTTAAAGGTGAAATAATTAAATTCTATATTCAGATGAGATTTCCCGATAAACTCCCTACACTTAAAGAAATGGAACAATTGCTTATTAATGAAGCTCTAAGAAGAGCAAAGGGAAACCAGGGTATCGCAGCTTCAATGCTTGGCATTACAAGGCAGGCATTAAATAAAAGACTTCAAAAAACCAAAAACCCTTGAAAATAATTTTTACATATATCCAATGTAGCAAAAAAAATTGCACCCCTACGAATTTAAAATCCATTGAATAATCTGCAAAATACTATGGCATGATAATTGAATATTAAATTATAGATGAACCGATTAAATCTTTCATACAGCCCCCTAAGAAGTTTAATCGGTAGACAGGGGATGCTCTTGAGGTATGAAACCTTAAGGCATCCTTTTTTATTTAAAAAATTCAAAAAGGAGGAGGTTATATGGAGCTTACAAGACGAAGTTTCTTGAAAATCTCCACAGGTGCTCTTCTTCTTAGCTCTCTGGGGCTTAATCTTGAGCCCGCAAGGGCGTATGCTTCTGAGCTAAGAACAAAGGGTGCTAAAGAGACAACAACAATCTGTCCCTATTGTTCAGTTGGCTGTAGTATCATTGTTTCAGTTAAGGATGGGAAGGTCATTAACACAGAAGGTGACCCTGATAGCCCAATCAATGAAGGAACGCTTTGCCCCAAGGGTGCATCAATTTATCAGATAGCAAACAACCCTTACAGAGTGACAGAGCCAATGTATCGTGCACCTGGGGCAACTCAGTGGAAGAAAGTATCTTGGGAAGAGGCTTTAAACAAGATTGCAAAGCTTGTTAAAAAGACAAGGGATCAGTATTTCATTTCAAAAAATGAGAAAGGGCAACTTGTAAACAGAGTTGATGCAATTGCTCATGTTGGTTCTGCAGCATTAGATGTGGAAGAGTGCTACATACTTCAGAAATTAATGCGTTCATGGGGGCTTGTCTATATTGAACATCAAGCCCGAATATGACACGCTCCTACTGTACCGGCTCTGGGAGAGTCGTTTGGCAGAGGAGTAATGACAAACCAATACAATGACCTAAAAAATGCAGATGTAATTTTAGCAATGGGAGGTAATCCTGCGGAGAATCATCCTGTTGCCATGAAATGGATAATGAAAGCGAAGGAACAAAGAGGTGCAAAGCTTGTTGTTGTTGACCCAAAGTTTACAAGAACTGCAGCAAGAGCAGACCTATATGTTCCAATGCGTCCAGGAACAGACATAGTTTTTCTTGGTGGCTTAATTAAATATATTATAGATAACAATCTCTACTTCAAAGACTATGTTGTCAATTATACTGATGCTTCTTTCCTTGTAGACACTAATTTTAAACTTCCTGATGAGCTTGATGGAGTTTTTTCTGGTTATGATGAAAAGACAAGAAAATATGACCGTTCAACCTGGAAATATCAAGTTGATGAAAATGGCATTCCCAAAAAGGATCCAACACTTCAGAATCCTAATTGTGTATTTCAACTTCTCAAGAGGCATTACTCAAGATATACAATTGATACAGTATCAAACATATGTGGTTCACCAAAGGACAAAGTTGAAGAGTGTTATAAAATAATTGCTGCCACAGGTAAACCAGACAAAGTTGCAACAGTCTGCTATGCTATGGGATGGACACAGCATACAGTGGGAGTCCAGAACATTAGAGCTTTTGCAATCGTTCAGCTTCTGCTTGGAAACATTGGGATGGCAGGCGGTGGTGTGAATGCTCTTAGAGGTGAGTCAAATGTTCAGGGTTCTACTGACCAAGGATTATTATTCCACATTCTTACAGGATACAATCCAACACCTGTAGCAAGTGATGTGGACTTGAAAAAATATATTGAAAAATATACACCTACTACAAAAGAGCCTAAGAGTGTAAACTGGTTGTCTAACAGACCGAAGTATATTGTAAGTTATTTGAAGGCAATATATGGAGACCATGCAACAAAAGATAGTGACTTCTGTTATAGTTTCTTACCTAAGAGAGACGATGGACAGTCTTGTTCTTGGCTTGAAATATTTGATGAGATGTATAAAGGAAAAATAAAGGGATTTTTTGCCTGGGGGCAAAATCCAGCTTGCTCAAGTGGAAATGCAGGAAAGGTAAGAAATGCTCTTGCCAAACTTGATTGGCTTGTATGTGTGAATCTCTGGGATAATGAAACAGCTTCTTTTTGGCGCGGTCCTGGTATGAATCCTAAAAAGATAAAAACCGAAGTATTTATGCTTCCTGCAGCATCTTCAGTTGAAAAAGAGGGATGTGTCACAAACTCTGGTAGAATTGTTCAATGGAGATATAAAGCCGTAAATCCGCCTGGGAAGGCGATGCCTGATGCAGAGATAATTAATGAGCTATACTTCAGAGTTAAAAAACTCTATGAGAAAGAAAAAGGAGCTTTTCCTGAGCCAGTATTAAAGCTTACTTGGGATTATGGTGAAAAGGACAAAAATGGAAAGATAAAGCGTATGGATATTGAAAAAATTTCAAAGGAGATGAATGGATACTTTACAGCTGATATTGTAGAGCATCCTACTGACAAGAAATCATACAAGAAAGGACAGCAAGTACCAAGCTTTGTTCTACTTAGAGATGATGGAACAACTGCCTGTGGAAACTGGGTATACTGTGGAAGCCATACAGACGCTGGAAACATGAAGAAAAGAAGAGGTAAAGAGGACCCCACTGGTTTAGGACTATTCCCTAACTGGGCATGGGCGTGGCCACTAAACAGAAGAATAGTTTATAATCGTGCAAGCGTTGACCCTCAAGGTAATCCTTGGGATCCTAAAAGACCTGTACTTAGATGGGATTCTCAAGAGAAAAAATGGATTGGAGATGTTCCAGACGGACCAGCACCACCTCTTGCACTTGAAGGTGGAAGGCTGCCCTTCATAATGCTTCCTCTTGGTGTAGGGAAAATGTTTGGTAATGGACTTGGAGATGGACCTTTCCCAGTTCATTATGAAGCCCTTGAGTGCCCATTTCAAGAAAATCCTCTCTATAAGAAACATAGAATTAATCCTACGGTAAAACTTTTTGGCACTGACGCAGATGCCTTTGTTTTCTGTGATACAAGATATCCCTATATAGGAACCACTTATAG
>JAOAGU010000002.1:0-29064 GCA_026415595.1 Thermodesulfovibrio sp.
TGTGTATAAGAGACAGGGTATGAGATGCGTAAGGGTTTTAAAAATTATAAAAAACACAGTAAAAAGAAGGCTAAAATGAGCTCCTGAAATGCTTAACAGATGAATAAGCCCTGTCCTCTGAAAATCCTCTCTTATTTCTCTTGATATTTCATATCTATGTCCTGTTGTCATTGCAATCATAACAGGCGCAACCTTTTCATTCAATCTTGCCTTTATCTCATCATTAATACTTTTTTGAGCTTTTTCAAAGAAGTTTAGGTTTACCACTCCTTCATCAGTCACTTTAATAGCATAGCAGAAGTCTGAAGTACTAAAGAAACAAGGATTTTTATGCTCATCTACTTTTTTGCATTCAACGGTATATGCTCTATTTTCTTCTATCTTCTCTCTGAAGTATACTCTTAAATTTTTTCCTTCAATGGTTTTAAAAAGATGGATATTATCTTTACTTGAAACAATGTGTCCTTTAAATTTAACGAGAGTCTCTTTATTGTTTATATTTTCTCTATATTCTCTTTCCACGAGATTTCCATAGAAAAATCCAGCTAAGGAAAGTATAAGACATAAAATGCCGATAAGGTATTTTTTCTTTGCTGAGTAAATTATAGCAGGCAGTGAAGCAAAGAAAATAGATAGTATAGGGAAATAGATAAAAATAAATCCGCATAGAATCCCTAAAACAGAGGAAAGTGTGTATGGCATAAATTTAACCTTAGTTGCAATTTTAATATTTTCTGTAAATTTTTGTCATTTATAAGGTGTGTTGAATAGGTTGATTTTTATCAGTTCATATCAATTTGAGGTTTCTCAATGAACTTGAGAAGTCTGCTCTGAAGATTTACTTCAGAAAAGATAGTTCAGCTTAAAGTCTTATACGCTATTTCTTCAAGTTCAGATAGAATGTGTGTTAATCTCTCTGGATTTTCATCTTCAACCATTATTCTTATTTTAGGCTCTGTTCCTGAAGGTCTGATGATTATTCTACCTTTCATGTTTTTTTCAAGTAAAAGGGCTTTTTGGGATATTTTTTTTATTGCTTTGTTAATTTCCTCTCTTGATAGTTTTTCTGAGATTTTTACATTTTTAAGAATTTGTGGATATCGGGGGATGTTTTTTATTAATTCGCTTAGATAGTTCTGATTTTTTTTGATTATATATGCAATCTGAACAGCGGTAATTGGTCCGTCTCCTGTATTTGTATAGTCCATGCATATTATATGTCCTGATTGTTCTCCTCCAAGATTATATCCTCCCTTAAGCATCTCCTCTACCACGTATTTATCTCCAACCTTTGTCCTTATAAGCTTTATACCTATATTTTTTAAATAATTTTCCACTCCCATATTAGTCATTATTGTTGCTACAACAGTATTTTTTTTCAATTTTCTCTCTTTCTTTAATTCTTCTGCCAATATTGTAAGAATAAAATCACCATCAATAATATTTCCTTTTTCATCTATTAAAATTGTCCTGTCAGCATCGCCATCATGGGCAATGCCCATATGTGCTTGAGTCTCCAATTCTTTTTTTGCTAATGCATCAGGGAAAAGAGCTCCGCATTCATTATTTATGTTTAATCCATCAGGTTTATCATTAATTGTTAAAACTTCTGCCCCAAGTTCACGAAACAGCAACGGTGTAATTTTATAGGCAGCTCCATTTGCAGGATCAATAACAACTCTTAAGCCTTCAAAATTGGAATCCTTTGGAAGAGTAGATTTTATAAACTCTATATATCTTCCTTGAGCATCCTCAATCCTATATGCTTTACCTAAGTCTCTTGCAGAAGGTCTTACAGAGGGAAATTGATTGCTGTTTATTAAATTTTCAATATCCTTCTCAAGTTCCTCTGTAAGCTTGAAGCCGTCATTGGAGAATATTTTTATGCCGTTATCACTGAAAGGATTATGAGAGGCTGATATTACAATGCCTGCATCCACTCGCATACTTTTAACTAAGAAAGCAACAGCTGGAGTGGGAATGGGACCCACAAGATAAACATCGCCTCCCATTGAAGTTATCCCCGATGTTAAAGCAGACTCTATAACATATCCTGATATTCTCGTATCCTTTCCAATTAAAATTTTGGGCTTATGAGGAAGTCTTTCTCTAAGCAGAAAGCACAAAGCCATGCCAACTTTCAGACATACTTCTGGAGTTATTGGATATGTATTTATTGTACCTCTTATACCATCAGTACCGAAAATTCCCATTACTTTCTCCTTAATTTTATAGTTACATAAACAGTGTCTTTGTCAGTTCTGAAAATTTTACCTTCTGGGTCTATTTTTGCCTGAATAGTAAGATTATTCTTAATATCTTCTATATCAATTGGTTCTGTTTTTATAATTCGAATTCTGTCAATCTCCCTTTTTGCTCCCTCAATAGAAATTGACGGGGGATTGAGTTCCACAGAACTTACAACAAATCCTTTTTGAGGACTACCTACAATAACAGCTTTAATGGGTACGGTTTTCTGTTCTTTCTTATCTAAATAAACTTTTACAACAGAAGGGTCAATTCTCAATATATCAATACCTCTTGGTAATTTAACTGAAGACTTTGTTATGGGAATAGAATTTTCTCCAAGTTTAACATTGGAAAGATCAACTATAACTCTGATGTCATTTTGAGTTATTTCTCTTAAAATTCTTTCTCTTGCAGAGATGGAAACGCTTATTTTTTTAACACTTTGTTTTAAAATTTCCATCTCAGAAGGAGTATTTTTAAACTCCAACGGTATCTCCAAGGATGTTTCTGTCTGTCCTTTAAAAGTGACAAAAAACCACAAAAAAACTGCCAGAGCTGCTGAAATAATTTTAATTGTAAGATTCTCTGTAAGTATATTTTTAAAAATTTTTTTCATTTTTTATCTCTTTCCGTTGTAAAAAGACTTGTAAGTCTGTGTCTAAGTTTTTCCATATCAAGATTGCTTTCAAGTTGTCCATGTACAGCAAGAGAAATAGCTCCTGTTTCTTCTGAAATTATTACTGCTACTGCATCGGTTTCTTCAGTTATTCCAAGAGCAGCTCTATGCCTTGTTCCATAGGTTTTGCTTAAATCTGCTCCCAACTTGATTGGCAGAAAGCATCCTGCTGCAAGGGCTTTGTTCCCCTTTATAATTAATGCTCCATCATGAATGGGGCTGGTAGGATGAAAGATACTCATTAAAAGTTCTTTTGTAACCTTTGCATCAAGTGGAACTCCAATTTCTATATACTCGGAGAGACTTACATCCCTTTCAAATACTATTAGAGCACCTATTTTTTTTGTGGCGAGGGATTGGGAAGCTTTAACAATCTCCTCTATGGTTTTCATCTCTCCTGCAGAACTAAATCTATGAAAAATAGGGGTTTCTCCCATCTGTGCAAGAGCTTTTCTTATTTCAGGCTGAAAAAGAATTATTAGAACAATAATTATTTGAGTCCAAAAGCTCTGAATAAGCCAGTCAAGGGTATATAACTCAAGAAACCTTGAAAACAAAGAGAGAGTAAGTAATACGCCAACTCCAATTAGCATTCTCGCAGCCCTTGTTCCTTTCACAAGAAGAAAAACCTTGTATATGATGTAGGAAACAATTACAATATCAATTAGATCTTGTAGTCTTAACTGCGTAAAAAATCTCTCCATCCTATGATATTGCCTCTTTATTTATTTTAATTGGTATCTGCGATTTGATTGACTTTAAAAATGCTTTTATATAAACCTCATCTGATATATCATTAAGCCCTTTAGAAGAGGCTATTAACTGAAGGGTTTTACCTATTGTGATTTCTCTTTTTAGTGATGCCTCATATTGAGCTGGGTTCAGTCTATTAAGTTTTAAAATCTGAAAATATATATCCTTTTGAAAAACGCCATTTCGCATAAATCTCGGATCATTGATTATGGCATTCTGTACTTCTTTGTCTGTTGCTTCAATATCATACTTTTTGGCAAGCCAAAGCAAAACCTCTTCGTTAATCAAATCTTCAAGAACCTTTTCTTTAAGTCCTTTCTCCATCTCATCAGCCTTTTCTTTAAAAACATCTCTGTAAAATCTTCTAATTTCTTCATAGTTTCTCCAAAATCTTTCAGCATAAATCTTCTGTCCATCAACCTCAGCTACGTAATCAGCCTTTGGTTTATCTACAGTGCCTACACCCCAGAAAATAAAGGTTATGATAACAAGAAAAAACAAAAAATAGAAATACTTTGCATTTTTTCTAAGAGTTTTTATCACGGATACCTCCTAAAGATAATAATATTTACTTTAAAAGAATTTTCAGGTATAAGGCAAGCTATGATATAATAAAAATGCTGAAGTTTTTGTCATTATGAGGTGAAAATATGCCTATATATGAATATAAGTGTAGGAATTGCGGAGAAAATTTTGAAGTTCTTGTGTTCGGCAATAAAAAAGTAGAATGCCCTAAATGTAAATCTGAGGAAATAACAAAAAAACTTTCATCATTTTCGATGAAAGGAGTTCAAAAAGGTAATTCCGCCTGCTCTTCCTGTAATTCCTCTTCCTGTAGCACCTGTAAGTAATTTATGAAACCTTTTCATATCTTTTTTATACAAGTCTAAATTAAAAAATCAAAGAGGTAGAGTATGTCAAATATTCTAAAAGTAAATATCGAAGAAGAGATGAAAGTAAGCTATCTTGATTATGCAATGAGCGTAATTATAGGTAGAGCTCTTCCAGATGTAAGAGATGGTCTTAAGCCTGTTCAAAGAAGAATACTCTATGCCATGTTTCGTGAAGGACTTCTTGCAGGGAAAAAATATTCAAAATGTGCTGGAGTTGTTGGAGAGGTACTAAAAAAATATCATCCTCATGGAGACCAGGCAGTATACGATGCATTGGTAAGGCTTGCTCAAGACTTCAATATGCGATATCCACTGATAGATGGACAGGGTAATTTTGGCTCTATTGATGGTGACCCACCTGCTGCATATCGTTATACAGAGGCAAGACTTACAAAAATAGCAGAAGAACTGCTTCAGGATATTGATAAAGAAACAGTTGCATTCTCACCTAATTTTGATGGAACAACAGAAGAACCTCTTGTACTACCAACAAGAATTCCCAATCTGCTAATTAATGGTTCTTCAGGAATTGCAGTAGGCATGGCAACCAACATTCCTCCCCATAATTTAAATGAAATTATAGATGCCCTATTACTTTTACTTGCAAATCCACAGATTACCATTGAAGAGTTAATGGATAATGTACAGGGACCAGATTTTCCAACTGGAGGCATAATATATGGAATAGATGGAATTAAAGACCTTTATCTTACAGGCAGAGGATTAATTAAGTTAAGAGCAAAGGTCAAAATTGAAAAAGAGACAAGAGGAAAAAAGGTAAAAGAATCAACTCTTTTTGAAACAGAACCAGAAGGAAAGACACTGAAGGAAAGAATAGTAATCACTGAAGTTCCCTATCAAGTAAATAAGGCAAGACTGATTGAGAAGATAGCTGAACTCGTTAGAGAAAAAAGAATAGAGGGAATTACAGAGATAAGAGATGAATCAAACAGAGAAGGTATAAGAGTTGTTCTTGAAATAAAAAAAGGTGAAATGCCTCAGGTTATTCTTAACAACCTTTATAAACATACCCAGATGGAAACCACCTTTGGCGGAATAATGCTTTCTATTGTAGATGGTCAACCAAGAATTTTAAATCTAAAAGAGATGCTTGATGAGTTTCTCAAACATAGAAAAGATGTGGTAATTAAAAGAACCGCCTTTGAATTAAGAAAAGCAGAACATCAAGCCCACATACTTCTTGGACTTAAAATAGCTGTAGAAAATCTTGATGAAGTAATTTCCATTATAAGAAATTCTAAAAATCCAGAGGAAGCAAAACTCAGGCTCATGAATAGATTTCCTCTTACAGAAATTCAGGCAGGGGCAATTTTAGATATGAGACTTCATAGACTTACAGGACTTGAGAGAGAAAAGATAATTCAAGACTATGAGACAATTCTAAAAGAAATTGAGAGACTAAAGGCAATTCTTGAAAGTGAAGAACTTGTAAAGCAAATTATTAAAGATGAACTTATAGAGATAAAAGAAAAGTATGGAGACAGCAGAAGAACACAGATTATTACCGAAACAAGAGAGATAGGACTTGAAGACCTAATAGCAGAAGAAGATATGGTTATCACTCTAACTCATCTTGGATACATAAAAAGAACATCTCTTAGTGATTATAGAAGTCAGAAGAGGGGAGGCAAAGGGTTAACACCAATGGAAACAGTCTCCGAGGACTATCTTGAAGCAGTCTTGATTGGTTCAACCCATGATCATATAATGTTTTTCAGTAATTTTGGAAGAGTATATTGTCTGAAGGTGCATCAAATTCCGGAAGCAGGAAGGCTATCAAAGGGAAAAGCCATAGTTAATATCCTACCCCTTCAGGAAGGCGAAAAAATTACAACTGCTCTTGTTTGTAAAGACCTTGAAGAAGGCTTTTTAACCATGTTTACTAAAAAAGGGCTTGTAAAGAAAACATCTCTTGAAGAGTTCAGAAATATCCGTAGCAGAGGGGTGATTGCCATTGACCTTGAAGAAGATGATGAACTTATATCAGTAAGAAAGACAAGCGGACATAGTCATCTAATTATCGCAACTAAAAGAGGTATGTCAATAAGGTTTGATGAGAAAGATGTAAGACCTATGGGACGTTCTACAAAGGGTGTCATAGGAATTAGACTTTCTCAAGATGATGAGGTTGTCTCAGGAGATATAGTATCAGAAAACTCCTTTGTGTTCACCATATCAGAAAAAGGAATAGGTAAAAGAACGCCAATTAATGATTATCCTTTGCAGAGAAGAGCAGGTGTAGGTGTCATAAATATGAAAGTGAGTGAAAAGACTGGTTTGATTGTTGCTTCTATGCAAGTTAAAGAGGAAGACGAAATAATTCTTTGCAGTAGCAGTAGGATGATAAGAATTAAAGCCTCCAATACACCTTCCCGGAGAAGAAATACCATGGGAGTAAGACTTATTGATCTTTCCCCACAAGATATTGTGGTAAGTGCTGGAAGAATATTAGAAGAGGAGGACAAAGATGTCAATATATAATCTTGAATATTTTTTTAATCCCAAAAGAATAGCGGTTATTGGAGCAGATGACAAACCTGGGACAATAGGATATACAGTTTTTAGAAACCTCATAGGCGAAGGCTACAGAGGAATAGTTTATCCAGTTAATTCAAAGTATGACTCCATTCAAGGTGTAGAAGCCTATAAATCTCTAAGTGATATATCAAAGGAAATAGACCTCGCTATTGTATCAAAGGATTGTGAACCAAATATTCTTGAAATTCTTGAAGAATGTGGACAGAAAGGTGTAAAGGGTGTGATTTTATTCTGTCCAGATTTCAGGACCAAAGTTAAAGAAGCTATGCATTTAGAGGAAAAGCTTGAGGATATACACAGAAAATACGGCTTTCGTCTTTTAGGTCCCAATACTCTTGGATTTATTAGACCAGGCTTGAATATAAACGCAAGTCTTTTTAAAAGAAAGTTAAACAAAGGCAATATTGCTCTTATAGTTCAGAGTGCAACACTGTCAGTTGCACTTTTAGATAGAGCTGTTGATAAAAATATAGGTTTTAGCTATTTTGTCTCGCTCGGGTCTGATATTGATATAGATATTGCAGACCTCATTGATTTTTTTGGAGTAGATGTCTCAACAAGAGCTATTGTTATATATATGCAGTCAATAAAGCATGGTCGAAAATTTATGACTTCTGCACGTTCCTTTGCCTTTTCAAAACCTATTGTTATTGTAAAGTCTGGAAAATTCATAGAATCTCTTGAAATTGCCCTTACCCATTCAGGGCTTCTTGCTGGTGAAGATAAAGTTTATGATGCAGCATTTAAAAGAGCAGGTGCTGTAAGGATAGATGAAACTCTTGATTTATTCTATATAACTGAAACTTTATCAAAACAGCGCAGACCGAGAGGGAAAAGACTTGCTATTATTACCAATGCAGGAGCTCCTGCAGTAACTGCTGTTGATAGCCTTCTTAAGCTCGGAGGAGAATTAGCAACTTTTTCTGAGGAAACACAAAGGGAATTAGAAGGCAACGTGCCAACTCGTTATATAAGAAATCCACTTGATCTCGTATCTGATTCAACTCCATCTGACTATGAGAAAGCACTTAAAGTAATACTAAAAGATAAAAATGTAGATGCTGTTTTTGTTATGTTAACTCCATCCTTAGGTACTTCTCCTGAACAAACAGCAGAGATTATAGCTAAAGTAACAAAGGAAAATTCCTACAAACCTGTTCTTACCAACTGGATGGGAGCTGAACTTGTAAATCCAGCAAGAGAGATTTTAAATAATTACGGCATTCCGACTTTTGTTACCCCTGAACAGGCAATAAGAACTTTCATGTATATGTATCGTTACGATTTTAACCTCAAACTGCTTCTTGAAACACCTCAGACAATACTAAATAATGTGAAATTTGAAACATCAAAGGCAGAAAAGATTATTGAAAATGCAATTAATGAAGGCAGACCTATTCCTACATTTTTTGAAGCTTCAGAAATCCTAAATGCCTATGGAATTCCTGTAATAATTACAAAAAAGGCAGACAGTATTGACGAATTAAAAAAAGCAATTTCAGAAGTTGGATATCCTATAGTTCTAAAGATAGATACCCCTAAAATAATACATAAATTTAAAAAAGGTGGAGTCATTCTTGATATAAGAGATGAAATTGAAGCCATAGAAGGTTTTAAATGGCTCAAAAAGATTGCTGAAGAGCATGGAGATTCCTCTGCTTCTGTTATTGTACAGCCGATGGTTATTACTTATGGTTATGAAATTGCATTGGGAGCAAAGAAAGACCCTACTTTTGGTGCGGTAGTTCTGTTCGGAACAGGTGGCAATCTTTTAGAAGCTCTTGAAGACTACTCAATAGGACTTCCACCTTTAAATCAGACTCTTGCCAGAAGATTGATGGAAGAGACAAAAATTTATAGATATCTCATAAAATATCCTTATTACGATGAAATTTTAAAGAGACTTGAAGAAACAGTGGTCAGATTTTCCTATCTCATATCAGATTTTCCACAGATTAAGGAATTTGATATAAATCCATTATTTATAACTGATTCAGAGATTTTTGCTCTTGATTGTAGCATTATTCTTGATAAAACAGCCCCGAAGAAAAAGGCTATTGTAAAAGGTGAGTTCTGTCCTCCCCATTTAAGTATCTGCCCTTATCCTGTACATTTATACAAAGAGGTTGAACTTAGAGACGGTTCAAAGGCAATTGTTAGACCAATAAAGGCAGAAGATGAGACTCTTATAGCAAATCTTCTTGGTAGATGTTCTGAAAAAACTATAAGTTTAAGATTTTTCCAGAGAGCAATTGACTTAAGACATGAAAATCTTGTTAAATTCTGTCAGGTTGACTATGATAGAAATTTAGCTTTCGTTTGTGTTATAAGAGATGACGATGAAGAAAGAATAATTGGCGATGTTAGATTATCTCGTGATCCTGATGGAATAGATGCAGATATGGCTATTTTGGTTGAAGATAACTATCAGGGTAAAGGAGTAGGAAAAGCTCTTTGCAGTTATGCTATTGAAGTAGCAAGAGATTTTGGAGTAAAAAGAATCTGGATGGATATATTAAGAGTTAATACTTATATGCTTGGTCTTGCGGAAAGGTTAGGATTTGTAAGGCATCATGTAGACGATGATAGTATAAAAGTCTTGCTAAATCTTGAAAGTGATTCATGAGTGAAAGATTGCTTATAGTAGATGGTAATACCGATTTAATAGGTAATTTAAGCAACTATTTACAGAAAGAAGGCTTTAATGTTGATTTTGCCTCAAACTTTCAGCAAGCTTTAAATATTTATGTATCCTATCTTCATGACCTTGCAATTATTGAAATAGAATTACCAGACGGTGATGGCATAGAATTAGTAAACAAAATTAAAGTTTTAAATCCAAATGTAAGAATTATTTTGACAACATCCTATCCGTCAATAAGCTCAGCGTTAAAAGCCCTAAAATTAAAAGTTGACGATTTCTTAATAAAACCTCTTGTTTATGACGAGATAAAAGCTTCTCTAACAGAAATCATTAAAAAAACTTCTGATAAAGAGGAACAAAAAGAGAAAATACCTATCTCTATGGAAAAAGAAGAGATTTCCTCAATAATAGGTGAATCAGTTGAAATAAAACTCCTTTTTGAAAAAATTAAAAAAATTGCCAATACTCCCACAAATGTTCTACTTCTTGGAGAGACAGGAACAGGTAAAGAACTATTTGCACGAGCAATACATGAGGCAAGTTATAGAAAGAAAAAACCTTTTGTGGCGATAAATTGTGCAAGTCTTCCTGAAAATCTCCTTGAAAGTGAACTATTTGGCTTTGTTAAAGGAGCCTTTACAGGCGCTACTTTTGACAAGAAGGGACTTCTTGAAATGGCTGACGGAGGTACGGTTTTCCTTGATGAAATCGGAGATCTACCACTAAGTCTTCAGGCAAAAATTCTTAGAGTTTTAGAAGATAGAGAAATTAGGCCTCTTGGTAGTGTTCTTAGCAAAAAGGTTGATCTCAGATTTATCTCCGCCACGAATAAAGACCTAATTGAGGAGGTAAAAGAAGGGAAATTCAGAGAAGACCTTTTTTTTAGATTAAATGTTATAACTTTAAGTATTCCACCTTTAAGAGAGAGAGGTAAAGACATAGAGATTCTTGCATACCATTTTATGCGTAAATTTTCAATAAAAATAGGTAAAAATCTGAAAAAAATAGATCCTTATGCTATAAAACTTCTGTACAAATATCCCTGGCCAGGAAACATAAGAGAATTGCAAAATGTTATTGAGCAAGCGGTTGTTTTTTCTGAGACAGATACAATAATGCCTCATGACCTTCCAGAATATATACAACATCCTGAAAAATTTTTTGATAAAGCAAAAGAAATCCCTGTACTATCAATTGAAGATTATACAAAAGAATTCATATTAAAATATCAATCCATCTATACTGAGCAGGAGCTTGCCGATCTGCTTGGTATTACAAGAAAGGCACTGTGGGAAAAGAGAAAAAAATGGGGAATTCCTCGTTCTTCTTGAGCTTGCAGGCTATAATAAATTCTTATTTATAATTCAATTTATTTTATTTTAATTTCCACAAAATTTTAGTTTATAATCCCTTTATTTTTTACTTAACATTCCACTTTTTCCAATAGAGGTTAGCTAATGGAGGATTTGAAAGTTTTAGGAATTAAAGCAGAAAAAGGTAGATGGTTCTATATATTTTTTGGACTTATAATAAATATTTGTCTTGGAGCTATCTACGCATTCAGTATTTTCAGACCACCTCTTGAAAAACTTTGGGGCATAAATGCAACAGAGAGTGGATTACCATTTATGATATTTTTAGCTATGTTTGCTTTTGCTATGCCCTTTGCAGGAAATTTAATGCAAAAATGGGGACCGAAAAATACAATGTTTTTAGGCGGTATTCTGGTTGGAATAGGATGGATTTCTGCTTCCTTTTCACAAAATATCAATACTCTAACTTTATTATACGGAGTAATAGGTGGAACTGGAGTTGGTATTATGTATGGTGTTCCTATTACAACTTCTGCAAAATGGTTTCCTGACAGAGGTGGTTTAGCAATCGGATTAACAGTTGGTGGATTTGGGCTTTCCGCTTTAATAATTGCTCCTATAATAAAAGGGTTAATTAGTTCAGTTGGACCTTTGAGTACATTTTTATATTTAGGAGTGGCTTTTTTAATAATACTTATAATTCTTTCTATACCATATAAATTCCCTCCTGAAGGATGGAAACCAGCAGGTTTTATTGCAAGGACCTCTTCTTCCAATGCTTCAGCCAATATAGAGCTTGACAGAGAAGAAATGATAAAAACTGGTTCCTTCTGGGCTTTATGGTTAACTTATACTATAGGCTGTTTTGCTGGATTAATGGCTATTGGAATTTCAGCACCTGCAGGAAAAGAAGTAGGATTAACAACTGAAACAGCTGCTCTTGCAGTCTCCTTGTATGCAATTTTTAATTTCTTAGGAAGACCCTTTTTTGGATGGCTAACTGACAGAATAAAACCAAGAGCTGCTATAATGTTGTCATTCTTAATAATTGCAACTGCTTCTTTATTAATATATGGAGTGCGGGAGAAAATTATATTTATTATAGGGTTCTGTTTGCTGTGGTTAAATCTTGGTGGATGGCTTGCAATTGCTCCAACAGCTACAAAAATTTTTTATGGAACCAAATTTTATGGAAAGAACTATGGGCTTGTGTTTACAGCATATGGAACTGGAGCAATCACAGGTGTTTTAGTTTCAGGACAAATTAAAGATTTAACAGGTTCTTATTTTTCCATTTTTCCTTTTGTAGCCGTATGCTGTCTTTCAGGAATGATTATCGCCTTTCTTTTTCTTAAACAAGAAAAAAAGAAATTAAATTAATTTTTCTCTGTAACTTTTTTTCTTATAATTTTACTTTATGTAACAATTTCTTTTTTTTATAATGACCAAAAATATCCTTATTTTTCAAAGTATTTTCTATTGGCACAGCATTTGATTAATCCTCTTTCATGTTTAAATTTTTCAGAAAAAATAAGATAGAATCAGAACTTCATCATAAGAGAGAATTTGTTGTTCTTGATACCGAACTCACAGGTTTGGATGAAAGAACTGACAGTATTATATCAATTGGTGCAATTATGATGAAAGATAGAAGCATTCTAATTGGTGATATTTTCTATAGAATTTTAAACCCTCATAGCAGACCTAAGAATGAAACTGTGTTAATACATGAATTGACATCTGCTGATTTGGAGCACTGCCCTGATATAAAACTTATTCTGAAAGAATTCATGGATTTTCTTAGAAATAGGACAGTAGTAGGACATTTCGTTGATATTGATATTAAATTTCTAAGAAAGGAATTAAAAAAATGGCTAAATATAAATTTCAATCCAGAGGCAATTGATACATTTATAGTTTTTAACTGGTTAGTTGAAAAAGGAATAATCTCTAAAAAGTTCAAAGGGGCAAAATCTTTGCCGGAAATTGCAGAAGCTTTTGATATAAAGGTGGATATGCTTCACGATGCTCTCTATGATGCTTTTATAACAGCTCAAATCTTTCAAAGAGAGATCACCATGATTCAGAGAATTCAATCTTCATGGTTTGACTTTCTTAAAAAAATAGGAAAACCACATGTATCCGGATACGTGTTTGGTCATTATGAAAAAGCATATCAATTCTAATTAGGAGGTGTCTTATGATAACAAAGCAAACTATTGAGGCTTACTGGAGAGAAAACAAAGTTGTTATGTCCCTGATTATGTTAATATGGTTTGTTGTATCTTATTTTGCTGCAATATTTGCATCCTCATTAAACAGCATCATAATATTTGGCTTTCCAATGGGTTATTACATGGGTGCTCAGGGTTCCATTGCCACTTTTGTTATTCTCAATTACCTTTACTCAATGAAAATGAACGAGTTAGACAAAAAATACGGATTAGAGGAGGAGTAACCATGGCAAATGATGCAATGAAAGCATGGTCAAAGAAACTTCGTCAAATTTATGGAGTTTATACAGGAGTTTTTGTATTATTCGTCATAGCTTTATGGATCGGAGAAAGTTTAGGTCTTTCACAAAAATATATCGGATATGCCTTTCTATTTGGAACAATTGGAGTATATGCAGCAATAGGTGTTCTATCAAGAACATCAGTAGTTGCTGAATATTATGTGGCAGGCAGAAAAGTTCCTGCTGTCTTCAATGGAATGGCAACAGCCTCTGACTGGATGAGCGCTGCATCCTTCATAGGCATGGCTGGTGCCCTGTATTTACAGGGATACGATGGTTTAGCCTTTATTATGGGGTGGACAGGTGGTTATGTGCTTTTAGCTGTTCTGGTTGCACCCTATCTTAGAAAATTTGGACAGTTTACAATTCCTGACTTTCTTGAAGAACGTTATGGTGGCAAACTTCCAAGAATGATTGGAATACTCTCTGCACTTATTGTTTCCTTTGCATACCTTGTTGCTCAGGTAACAGGAGTAGGAATTATCACAAGTAGATTTGTGGGAATCCCCTTTGAGGCAGGTGTTTTTTTAGGTTTAGCTGGTATTCTTGTGTGTTCCTTTCTTGGCGGAATGAGGGCTGTAACATGGACACAAGTTGCTCAATATATAATATTAATCGTTGCTTATATGATACCAGTCATAGCCATATCCTATAAACATACAGGTGTTCCCATACCTCAAGTTATGTACGGACAGGCATTACAAGTTATAGAGTCAAAGCAGAAAACTCTTATAAACGATGTAAAAGAGATAGAAGTAAGACAGGAATGGAAAAAGAAAGCAGATGAACTTAATGGCAGAATAAAAGGATTACCTGATACTTGGCAACAAGGAAAGGCTCAGCTTGAAGAAAAAATAAAGAGTATACCATCTGGTGACCCTGAAAAGGCAAAAATTGAAAAAGCCTTAAAGGACTATCCAAAAACACCTGAAGAGGCAAAGGAAAAATGGACTGCTGCTATGAAAGAAGCACAGGCAATGTCAAAACCACCAAAATCCTATGTAGCTCCACCAGCAGATACAAAGGGTATTATTAACTTTCTTGCACTCACATTCTGTTTAATGGTTGGAACTGCAGGACTTCCTCATGTTTTAATGCGATTTTACACAACCCCAACAGTTCGTGAAGCAAGAAGTTCTGCTGCCTGGGCATTGTTTTTCATATTTTTGCTTTACTTTACAGCTCCAGCTTATGCTGCCTTTGCAAGAAGTGAAGTTCTCACTAATATCGTAGGACAGGCATTTACTGCTTTGCCAGCATGGGTTTCCAAATGGGCAGCTGTTGGTTTGATATCTATAAAGGATATGAACGGTGATGGTATAATTCAATTCTCTGAAATAATAATAAAAGCGGATGCTGTTGTGCTTGCAACACCAGAGATTGCTGGATTACCCTATGTTGTAGCAGGCTTAATTGCTGCAGGAGGACTTGCAGCAGCTCTTTCAACGGCAGATGGACTACTAATTACCATGTCAAATGCCATATCCCATGACCTTTACTATAAAATAATTAATCCTAATATTTCACCATCAACAAGAGTAAAGATTGGGAAGGCTCTTTTGCTTGTAGTGGCTGCAATTGGTGCATATGTTGCAAGCTTTAAACTTGCAATAATTGTAGAACTTGTTGCTTGGGCATTTTCTCTTGCTGCTGCCACATTTTTCCCTGCTTTGGTGCTTGGCATTTGGGACAAAAGGATGAACAAGGCTGGTGCAGTATCAGGTATGATAGTTGGTTTAATTATAACAGCATACTATATAATAGGAAGTAGATTTTATGGGGTTGATTGGTTTGGTATAAAAACAATTGCAGCTGGTATATTTGGGCTTCCTGCTAATATTATTGTAGCACTGATAGTATCAAGGCTTACGGCTGCACCTACTAAGGAATTGCAGGAATTTGTAGATAATATCAGATATCCTAAAGGTGCTGTTAGAGGTGGTGTTGAAGAATGACGCTTAAGATTTTTCTTAACTATACCCTTTCCTTCATAATGTGGCTCGTCATTGGACGAGCCATCTTATCTTTTTTTACAAAAGACCCTAAGAACCCTATATATGGTCTCTTTGTAAGGGTAACAGAGCCTATATACAAAGTGACGAGAAAAATCTTTCCAAAGGCAACAACTATTTTTATAATTATCACTATAGTAATTCTTCGCATTATAATTGTAAAATATCTGTAGCCTATAAAATATGGGAATTGTAGATACTATAAAAAAGATATATCCCTTTGATACACTACCACTTGAAGAACTTAATGAAATAGTTTCATCAGCTGAAATAATAAGTTATAAAAAAAATGAGATACTCTTTAGAGAAGGTAGTACCCCCCTTCATTTTCTTTATGTAATCCTTGAAGGGGAGGTTTTTCTTGAAAAAAATTCTCAACTTATCGCTCATCTTAAAGGAGGAGATATATTCGGTTATGTATCCTTAGTAAGTGAGATGCCTCCAGCATCTACAGCGATTATTGCTGAGGATAATACAAAGATTCTTCATATAGAAAAGGAAAAATTTCTCAATTTACTTACAAAATATCATAATTTTGCAAAATTTTTTACAAAAGAGTTAGCAAAGAGAGTTCATAAAGTACCTAAACTAAGAAGTTCCTTTCAGATGGAAAGGCTTCTTGATGTGAGAATAAAGGACATTAAAATTAAAGAACCTATATTAATCAAAGGTGATATGAATATAATTGATACAGCAAAAACAATGGCTGAGCATGACTCTACCTTCTGCCTTGTCCAAAAAGATGGAGACATCGGGATTATTACAGAGAGAGATATAATAAAAAAAGTTCTTGCAAAGGAACTCAATCCCTCTCAGGTAAAAGCCCAAAGCATTGCTACTTTTCCAATAATTACAATGGATTCTTCCGAGCCTCTTTTTAACGCAGTGCTTAAAATGGCAAAGCACGGAATAAGAAAATTAGTAATAAAGGATTCAGGTGCAATATGGGGAATACTTGATGACAGAGTTGTTATATCTCATGAGAGCAAGAATATAGTTTTTCTGATTAAGGAAATTAACAGAGCTAAAAGCACAGAGGAACTTTCCTATCTCTACTATCTGGTTAATGAAAGCGTAATAGAAGGTATTATGTCTGGATTAGATCCTGAATATGTGGGGAAATACATCGCAGAACTTAATGATCATTTTATGGCGAGAGTTGCTCAACTTATAGAGGAAGAAATAGGCATCCCACCATGCAGTTATTCTATTATGGTTATTGGTTCTGAAGGAAGAAGAGAACAGAGCCTTAAGACGGATCAGGACAATGCTTTAATTTTTAAAGGGAATGAGCAAAGCAGGGAGTATTTTGATCAGTTTTCTGAAAGATATATAAAATATCTACTTGAAATAGGCTTTCCACCCTGTCAGGGAAATGTTATGATTAGCAATTCCTACTGGAGAAGAACTAAAGATGAGTGGTTTAAGGAAATTGGTAGATGGATGGAAAATCCAAAGCCTGAAAATATACTAAATATAAGCATATTTTTTGATTTTAGAAATGTTTACGGTGAAGATAACTTAATAGATGAGCTATGGCAATTTATTTTCCAAAGGATAAAAGTGTCTAAACATTTTCTCCCATTTCTTGCATCAGAGGCTATAAAATTTAGCCCTCCTGTAGGTTTTTTAGGTAAGCTAAGGACTGAAAAAGAAGGAATACACAGAGGTGAAATTGAAATTAAGAAATATGGAATTTTCCCAATAACTCAAGGAATAAGAGTTTTAGCACTTCATAATGAAATAAGGAATACAAACACCTTTGAAAGAATTAGAAAATTAAAAGAGATGTCTATTTTTACTCCTGATTTTGCTCGAGACCTGGAAGAAGGTTACAGATTTTTGATGACTTTGAGATTAAAATCACAGGCTAAAAAAATAAGGAGCAATATCCCACCTGACAATTATATAAATCCGAAGGAATTATCAAAGACAGAAAAAGAAATACTGATTGATGTTTTCAAAAAGATAGAGGATCTTCAAAAACTTCTATTTGATAGATATAACCTTAGATATTTTTCTTAACCTAATAAAGGAGGGATTTATGTTACTTTTTTTCGTATCCTGTTACTTATAGTAACAAATAATGTTCTTTTAAAGATTTTGTAAATTTATAAAATTTCTATATTCCCCCTTTTTGGCATAAAAATTGAGATGAAATTCACATGATTTCGTCAGCAAACTCCCTCTTAAATTCTTCCAGTCCTGCTATAAGCAGATATATAGGCATTAAGCAAAAGCACCAAAATTAATTTATTTTAGGAGGCTTTTATGGTAGATGTAAAAGCGTATTATTGGCGAAGGGTAAGGGTAATAACTGTAATTTTTTTAATTGCATGGATTACTATTGCGGTTGTACTTCCAGTAGCCGCACCTTTATTGAAAGGAGTCAGAGTATTTGGTTTGCCATCAATGCATTGGTATATTAATGCCTTTATTGTGATTGTTATTGGTGTGATACTCATATTCATATATGCTGCCCTTATGAACAAGCTTGACAGAGACTTGAAGAAAAAAGTTTCAGAGGAGGAATTATTATGAATCTTACATCGCCTATCAATGCAACTATAATAGCTACCATATGCTGGATATTATGTTCTGTATTGATTACTATAATTGGTGGTGAATTTTTAGGTAGTCTGATTATAGTTATCGGTTCAATATTTATCTATCTTGTATTAGCAGTTACATTAAGATCTACATCTGTAGCCCATTTCTATGTTGCAGGCAGGGAAATCCCTGCTATAGTCAATGGTGCTGCTACAGGTGCAGACTGGATGAGTGCTGCCAGTTATCTATCAATGGCTGGTGCAATTGCGCTTATGGGTTATGACGCACTACCTTTTGTGATAGGATGGACGCTTGGTTATACACTTATGGCTTTTACAATTGCTCCCTTTGTTAGGAAGTCCAAGACCTATACTGTTCCTGAGTTGCTTGAAAGAAGAGCTGGTGGATGGGGTCCTGTGAGAACTACAGCAGTTATAATGATATTTGTTATGTCTCTAACATATCTTACAGCTCAGCTTGTAGGTGTCGGAGTTGTCTTTTCAAGATTTCTTGGTTTGCCAGCTACTGTTTCAGTTTTTATAGGGGTTTTTGGTGCTCTTGCTTATGCCTGGACAAGTGGATGGAGAAGTATTACATGGGTACAATTTCTACAGTATTTTGTTATGATTATAATGTATTGCACCCCTGTTTTTATAGCAGCCTATTTTTTAGGATTACTCCCATTTCCTCATCTGCAGTATGGTAACTTAATCCAGGAAATAGAAATGCGTGAGATGGCATTTAATCTGCCTTTAATGACTGAACCATTTGTTAGAGCTATCGGAGGTGGAAAAGGACCGATAAACTGGATATTCTTTGCGCTCGTGTTAATGCTTGGAACCATGGGACTTCCGCATATTCTTGTAAGATTTTATACTGTTAGAACAGTTCATGCTGCGAGAGTAAGTGTTGGCTGGGCATTAACATTTATTGGACTTTTATATGTAACCGCATCTTTATATGCAGCAATAGCTCGCCATAGCTTTAGTGCTTTGTGGGGAAAGCCTTTTGCTGAGGTTATGAATACAGGCTGGATTCAGAAGTGGTTACCAACAGGCCTTATTAAAATTGCAGACAAAAATGCTGATGGTATTTTGCAACCTGCAGAACTCGTATTTCATGGTGATATAGTGGTTGTGGGAATGCCTGATATGTTTGGGATGTTATGGGTAATTGCTCCCTTGGTTGCTGTAGGAGGATTAGCAGCAGCTCTCAGCACAGCTGATGGTTTATTACTTGCTATGTCTACAGCAGTCACAAGAGATATATACAAAAGGTTTATTAATCCACAGGCTACAGAAACTCGGGAGGTTTTAATTGTTAGAATATTGCTTGCAGTTATTGGTTTCATAGGAGCTGTAATGGCTTATTTTGCTCTTAAAGACCCTGGCTTTGGTGTGTATGTTGTATTGTTGGTAGGATGGGCATTTGTGTTTGCCGCTTCAACATTTACACCAATAATAATGCTGGGTATATTCTGGAAAAGACTTAATAGATACGGTATGATTGCAGGGATGATAACAGGACTTTTAATAGCATTACCATACATAATATTAGTAGGCATAGCAAAGCTACCACCGATTGAATTATTTGGAGACAAAATTGGCACAATTGGTTGGGGAATTTTCGGCTTTTTTGGAAATGCAATTGCTGCAGTTATTGTATCACTTTTAACTAAACCTGAGGGACCAGAGGTAGAGAAATTTGTAGAATCTATGAGATTACCTGACTGATATTTTTTATGAGATTACACTGGGGAAATGAGGGAATACCCTTTCCCCAGTGAGATTATTTAGAGGTATTCTTTACAGGAGGCCATTTAATATCAACTCCTTTTTTGAACGTAGTCAATATCACTATTCTTAGGCTACTAAATCTATAAATAAGAGTTATTGCAATCTTAGTTCCATTGTACTCGTCATAACAAAAAACTTTTTTATTGCCTAAAAATCTGCCAATTATCCCTTTTTTCTCGTCAAAACATCTAATATCCTTGTTTAAGCCCTTTCTTGTCAAAACAAATATATGACAACCAAATTTATCCTCATGCATTCTTCTTTTCCCATCTTCAATAAAAGTATCTGCATATTCAATTAATGTATCCATTAATCCTTCACAACTCATAACAGTTAACTATTATATCATAATGATAAATATTAGAATTCCTATATAAAATTCAAATGAAAATAAAAAGTATATAAAAAACCTAAAGTAAGATTGATTTAAATTAGGAAAAGTAATGAAAGTTTATATTGAAATATTTAATATTTTTTGTTATCACAAAAGAAGAAGGTTTATTACGGAGATTTCAAAAAAATAGTAAGGGAGGTGAAATTATGGGATTATTTAAGAATGGAATAAAGGGTAATATATTATCAGGTTTGGCAATTGGTATTGGAGCATCTATTTTAGCACCTGTTGTTATTCCAATGTTAGCCTCAATTGCAAAACCCCTTGCTAAGGCTGCTATCAAGGGAGGAATAAGTGCATATGAAAAAGGTAAGGAGCTTGTTGCTGAAGTTGGAGAGGTGGTTGAGGACATTGTAGCTGAAGTAAAATCAGAGATGGCTCAGGAAAAGATGCAGGAGATAACACAAAATTTGCTTAATCAAGAGGATAAAAGTTAATTGTTAGACTGTTATATAGCTCATATTTCAAAAGGAAGAATTCGTTTAAAGTTTCCTTCTCAGAAGGGTAATGTTGATTTTTTCAATTCTTTATTGGAAAAGCTTAAACAACAGGATATTGCTTTAAATGTAAAGGAAAATTTAATTACCGGAAGTGTGGTTTTAGAGCATGATAAAACATCAGAGGAGCTCATAAGCTCTCTAAAAAATCTGTCTATCTTGAAAATAAAGGATATTTCTGATGAAAATCCTCAAAATAAAATAATAAATTCAATTAATACAAACATTGGTTATATAAACAGCGTAATGAGAAAAATTACATCAGGAGCAATAGATTTAAAAAGCGCGGTTTTGTTATTCCTGATTATAAGTGCTATTTATCAGATAGCAAGAGGGAATCTTTCAGCGATTCCTTGGTATACTGCAATATTCTATTTAAATTCTTTACTATCAAAAAGATAACAAATCATTTTTTAGGAGGCTTAAAATGTCAAATGAAAGCATTAACACGGAAGGGTCAAAGGTTGATTTTAGTTCAATTGGAACTTCTGTAAAAAGTGGAATAATTAGTGGACTCAAGTGTGTAAATGATATTGAGAATGAGATTGTAAATTTAGTTAAAAACACGGTATCAACCACACTTAAAACTTCCAGTTCTATCGCTACTGATACTATATTAGTCGTCCGAGAAGTTACCAAAGAAGCCATGAAAGCTTCAGAAGAAGTAGGCACTGGTCTTGTATTTACAACAAAAAATGTGGCAAAGGGAATAATACTTGGTGTTGCAGAAGTTGGGGGAGATTTGGTATCTGCTGCATCACAAACAGTTAAGACAGCTATAAGTAGTGCTTCATCTGTTGGTGGAGATGTTGCAATGGTAACAAAAAAGACTATTGAAGGTATTGTTGAAGCAACCTCTGAAATAGGTGGAAATGTGGAAGAGGTTGTAAAGGCAACTTCAATAAGGGCAATTGAGACTGCGTACTCTATCGGGAATGTGGCATTAAACTCTGTAAAAGATATCCTTCTAATTACAGTAGGTGGCATAAAAGAGATTTTAAGTGCAATACTTCCTACAACTAAATCATCAGAAATATCAAGAAAAAATTCTTGTTTGGAGACTAAAACTCAAGTTAATTCTACGGAAAAATCTACCGAAGTCTCAGAGAGTTTAGAGGAAATTAAGGAAAGAAGAAAGAAAAAATCTGAATAATCATAAATGGTAAAAGTAGTCCATAAAGAAATTATTGGAAGAGTCAGATTAAAGATTATAGGGCTAAAAAATTCAGAGGAATTCAGAGAATATCTTTTTTCTAATCTAAGGAATATAGGTTTTATAACAGATTTTTCCGTGAATTTAACTACTGGATCTTTGCTAATTTATTACAAAACTGAAAAGAGGCTAAATGAGGTAATTAAATTCATTGAGGATTTAGCTGAGACATTCAGAAAGCAGTTTTTATTGCAAAGGGAGACAAAGAAAAAAGAAGATGATAATAAAATTACTCAGATAAGCAAGAGAATATTAGAAAAGATAAAGGATAAAATACCATTTATATCTAAGCATAGGGAGGAGGATTGGCATTTAATTGATTGGCAAGATGTGATGAAGAGTCTCAAAACTAACGAATTCTCAGGACTCTCATCAGATGAGGTAAAAAAAAGATTAAATCAGTTTGGTCCGAATTCAATTGATGATGGCAAGTCTAAATCTAAGATTTCTTTATTTTTAAGTCAATTCAAATCAATACCTGTTGCGCTTCTTGGTGTTGCCTCTTTGATATCTATTCTAACTGGAGGCTTCACTGACGCTATATTCATAATTGGTGTAGTTATAACCAATGCAATAATTGGTTATACCACAGAGAGGAAAACCGAAAGCATAATTAACTCTCTTAATAAAATTTTTGAACATAAGTCAGAAGTAATAAGAGACGGCGTAATTAAATTGGTAGATTCTGAGGATTTAGTTCCTGGTGATATAGTTTTACTTAAACCTGGTACCTTTATAAATGCTGATGGTAGGCTTATTGAGAGTATAAATCTCACTGTGGATGAATCTGCTCTTACTGGAGAGAGTCTTCCCGTATCAAAGTTTGTAAATCTCTGCATATCTAACAATGGTGATCATATACCCCTTGCAGACCGTTGTAATATGGTTTACAGAGGCACATTTGTCGTCGGTGGACAGGGCAAAGCTATAGTTATTGCTACTGGCAATTCAACTGAAATTGGTAAAATTAAATCTCTAATTGAAAAGCATGAGTCTCCTAAAACATCTGTACAAAATCAGTTAGACAGACTCGGGATAAAGTTGTCAATCATTAGCGCTCTTATTTGTTTAGCGATCTTTGCCATAGGGATTATTAGAGGATATGGAATTTTAGAAATATTAAAATCATCTATATCTTTGGCTGTTGCTGCTGTTCCAGAGGGTTTACCAACGGTAGCTACTACTACATTTGCTCTTGGCATGGTTAACTTGCGAAAAAATGGAATACTTCTCAGACAGCTAAAGGGAATGGAAACGCTGGGAGTTATCAACACTATATGTTTTGACAAAACAGGTACTCTAACACTTAATAGAATGACAGTATCTGAAATTTTTACTGATATGAAGCTTTATGAATCTGACGGGAGGAATCTCTATGAAGCGTTCTCACCTGTAAAAATTGAAGATAATCCAACAATAAGCAAGCTCCTTAAGATTTCAATTCTTTGCAATGACAGTAAACTGACCTTTGACAATGGTAGATACAACATAGTAGGAACACCAACTGAAAATGCTTTAATAAAGCTTGCTAACTCCTTATCAAATAATTTAGAGGATCTAAGAAATAGATACAGAAGAATAAAAACCTTTTATAGGTCAGAAAACAGAAACTTTATGCTTACTATTCATGAGACAGAAAACTCTGAAGAATATCTTGTCGCTATTAAAGGTGCTCCAGATAAATTACTTGAGTTTTCCAATCAGCTTATCAAAGATGGTGAAATAATAAGTTTTACCGAAAGAGAACTTTATATTTATCATGAAGCAAATGAGAGCATGTCATCTAAGGGATTGAGAGTATTGGGATTTTGTTATGGCATACTTGAAAAAGGACAGAAAGACCTCATAAACGAACTAAGTAAAGAAGATTGTAATTGTATTAAGATTATAGACAGTATTGACATAGTATGGCTTGGGCTAATTGGCTTTAAGGATCCTATTAGAGAAGGAACAAAAGAATTAATAAGGAGATTTCAATCAGCTGGAATTGAAACAATCATGATAACAGGAGATCAGTCTTTAACTGCAAAGGCAATTGCTAATGAGCTTAACCTCGGCAAACAAGGTTTAGTTAATGTTTTAGAGACCTCAAAACTTGAAAACGGTGTTGATATTGAAGGAATCAATGTATTTTCAAGGGCTACACCAACGGATAAGTTAAAGATAGTAAAAGCTCTACAGGCAAAGGGTAGGCATGTGGCAATGACTGGAGATGGTATAAATGATGGTCCAGCCTTAAAGGTGTCTGATTTAGGTATATCTATGGGGAGAGCTGGCACTGAAATAGCCAGAGATGTAGCAGAAATTGTAATTGAAGATGATGATCTTGTTAAATTAGAGTTAGCCATTGCTCAAGGAAGGAATACTTATGTAAACATAAGAAAATCCATCCATTATCTTGTTTCAACAAATTTAAGTGAGATACTAACAATGCTTTCCTGTACAGCTTTAAATTTGGGACAACCTTTAACACCAATTCAATTACTATGGATAAATTTGATATCAGATATATTTCCCGGATTAGCCCTTTCAATAGAACCCTTAGATGAAGAGCTAATGAAAAAGCCGCCAAGAGATCCAGAAGAAGAGTTACTTGATGAAAAGCAATTGAGAAGACATTTTAGAGAAGGAACTGTAATAACTTTGTCAACTATTGCATCATACTTATACGGAGTCTCCAAATATGGAATATCCCCTTCCTCAAGCACTATAGCATTTCTTACTTTATCTCTATCTCAAATACTTCATGCATATAGCTGCAGATTTAAGGATCAATCAATTCTAAGTGTCAATACCTTCTCTAATAAATATCTAAATTTAGCAGTAGGTGGCACTTTACTTCTACAGATTTTTATGCCTTTTATCCCAGGATTAAGAAATCTATTAGGAATGACATCACTTAAAATGATTGATTATGGGGTTATATCCCTTGCTACTGCAAGTTCCTTAATTATGAATGAGGCTTTGAAGAAAGCTTGAAATAAGGAATTAAATATTTTTTATCAATAAAATTTTGTAAAGAAAATATATCTTCTTGTAGATATGATAGTTGACAGATTTTTTAAATTTTTAAATTAAGACTGATATAAATCTTAAAGGTGTATTCTCTAAGCTACTGTCAACTACTGTGCCTACAAGACTTTTTACTACAAAATTGCCAGTTTTTTCAAAAGTCTTCTTGATATACTCGTCATTAGTAACAGCTTTTGCGGGGTCAAAATACCCTCTGTTTGTTAAAAGTCTGATTATATCGTTTTTATTAATTCTTTTAAAATTGTAATTAATGAGAATGCTTCCTGTGATAAGGTTTGTCTCTACAACTCCGATGCCTTCTAAGGTACTTAGTGCTTTTCTAAGCTCCCACTCTGCTTTTTGATTGTTTTTAAGCAAAGGGCTTTTGATTCTAAGTCTTCCTGGAATGTCATGGATATAAAATCTCATATTACCCTCCTAATTGTATATTTTTTGCATTTAGGATATTGTGAACATCTAAATCTTATTAATCTCTTATTGTTATCTTTCATATAAACATACATTTTTTCTTTGCATATATTACAAGTTGGCCTTATATAAAGTTCTCTATTCATTTCAAGAATAAATTGTTTTTTACATAGAATACATATATATCTCTGCTTACCTGATTTTGTTTTTCCATATTTGTATATTGCATCTGATTTACACCTCGGACAAATTATGTTTTTACTACATTTTAAAATTATGTTTTTACTACATTTTATCATTCATTTTTATTTAATCAAAAGTTTGTTACAGTATTGTTAAATTTTTATTAAATTTTAGTTAAATTTTTTGATAGTAAATTTTAGTAAGTTTTTGATTTTTGAAAAATCTTAAGAATATTAGTATTTATGAAATTTAATACATAAAAGATTAAACTGTTACTAAAATAAACATATTTATGTTACTTTTAGTAACATTTTCTATTAATAAATTGAAAATATTTTGAACATTCAAATACCTATATTATGGCATGCTGATTGCATCAGAATTGAATTATGGTAAAAATAATTGAAGATATTATGGATTTTCTCAAATCTATTCCTCCTTTTGAATTTTTAAGTGATGAAGTTATTAATTCTGTAACAGTTAAAACTTCTATGGAATATTATCCTAAAGGAACTCATATTCTTATTCAGGATGGTGCACCCAGTGAGTTTTTGTATATTATTAAAAAGGGTGGAGTTAAGGTTTATAGAAAAGTTGAAAGTGAGGAGATTGTTATAGATTACAGAAGCGAAGGTGATAGTTTTGGTTTTGTCTCTTTGATGAGCGGAGATAAATCAAGAGCAAATATTGTAGCTATTGATGATACAATCTGCTATCTCATACCAAAGGAAACAATTTTAAATCTTATAAATAGATATTCTGAAGTAAGAGACTTCTTTCTAAGGTCTTTTATGAGCATATACCTTGACAAAGGATACAGGGAAGAACAGTCTAAGAGAGCCATAACTTCCACAGTTGATAAAATTCTTTTTACTACACCAGTTGAAGAGATTGCTACAAAAAATGTAATTACAGTGCCTGAAAACACTTCAATAAGAGATGCTGCAAAGATGATGTGTGAAAATTCTATCAGTTCATTGATAATTATTGATTCTGAGGGAATTCCTGTTGGCATTATTACAGACAAAGACTTAAGAAGAAAGGTTGTTGCTTCAGCAAGAGATGTTAACGATCCCGTTAAGAATATAATGAGTTATCCAATCATAAAGATAGATGCAAAGGATCTTTGCTTTGAAGCTGTGGTAAGGATGCTTAAATACAACATACATCATCTTTTGGTGATAAAAAATGGCAAGATTGATGGAATTATAACAAATCATGACATAATGATGCTTCAAGGGTTGTCACCTATTACAATTGTTAGGGATTTAGAAATTCAGCAAACAGCTGAAGGCTTAATGAATGCAGCTAAGCAGATGAACACAGTGGTGGGAAATCTTATTTCTCAAGGTGCGAAAGCAAGCAATATAACCAGAATCATAACAGAGATAAATGACAGAATCATAAGGAAAATTATTCAGTTTGCTGAAAGAGAATTTGGACAGCCACCTGTTCCATATTGTTGGCTTGCTCTTGGCTCAGAGGGAAGGAAAGAACAAACTTTTAAAACTGATCAAGATAACGCATTAATATATACTGATCCACCTCCTGCCCAGCAAGAGGCAGTCCAAAAATATTTTCTTGAATTTACTGCATATATAAAAGAAAATCTGCTAATATGCGGTTTCCCTCCTTGTCCAGGAGATATTATGGCAAGTAATCCTAAGTGGTGTCAGCCTCTTAAAATATGGAAGAAATATTTTTCTCAATGGATATATACACCAAAAGGTGAAAATATTAATCTTTCAAATATATTTTTTGATTTCAGAGGTATTTATGGTGATCTCTCCCTTGAGGAAAATCTTAGAGATTATCTTTTAGGTATTGTTAAAGACCAGAAAGTATTCCTTGGGTATTTAGCTAATCTTGCTGTAAGAAATAAGCCTCCTCTTGGTTTTTTCAAGACCTTCGTTGTAGAGAAAAGTGGAGAACATAAAGACAAATTGAACTTAAAAATCAAGGGAATTGCCCCTATAGTTGACATAATAAGACTTTTTAGTCTTGAAAAAGGAATAAGAGAGACGTCTACCTTAGAAAGAATAGAGGCATTAAAAAGCAAACACACGGTTGTAAGGGACTATGCCGATGAAATAATATATGCCTTTGAATTCCTAATGCTGCTTAGGATAAAGAAGCAGTATGAACAGGTATTAAAGGGCAATATGCCTAACAATTTTATTGATCCTGAGTCATTAAGTAATCTTGAGAAAAAACTATTAAAGGATACTTTTCAGCTTATATCAAAGTTACAGGATATTCTTATTGAGAGATATAAGCTAATGATAATATAGTAATGATTAAATTTTTTAGAAAAAAAAGAGAGAAAAGCATTATTTCTAAAAAACTTATTGGTGATACAGATTTTGTAGTTGTTGACACGGAACTGACGGGTTTAAATGAGTTTAAGGACAACATAATAGCAATTGGCGCAATAAAGATGAAGGGAAGGACAATTAAAATAGGAGATGTTTTTTATAGAACAGTAAGCCCCTCAACAAAAAAATTCCGCAAGGAAAGCATTATGATTCATGAGATAACACCTTCTGAACTGGAAAATTGCCCTAAGATAGACCCTATTTTAAAAGAATTTATAGAGTTCTCCAAGGATTGCTTGCTCGTAGGACATTGTGTTAATGTAGATTTAACTTTTTTAAAAAGAGAGATAAGGACTGCTCTGAGGGTAATTTTTGAGCCCTTTGCAATAGATACCTTATTAATCTATAAATGGCTTATTAAAAGAGGTATTTTACCAATGCATTTTTCAGATAAAAATTCTCTTGAGGATATTGCTCTATCTATGGATATTGAACCAAAGGAATTACACGATGCCCTTTCAGATGCCTTTACTACAGCGCAAATTTTTCAAAAATTACTTGCCTATCTTGGTGACATAAGAATATTCACCGTTGGTGAATTATTAGATATAGGCTCCGGTGATGAAAGTAGATATCAGGTGCTTATTAAAAAAGAAGCTTATCCACTCTAAGGAGGTGTATGGATGCTTAAGGAAAAAATCTTAAACTCATCAGAATTTAGGTCTATTGTGAGAAGTAAAAATTTCATATCTATCATTCTCACTATTCTGGAACTTTTCATTTATTTTGGTTTTATTTTGTTGCTTGCGTACGGGAAAGATTTTCTTAGTCAAAAATTTTATGGTCCTATAACAGTTGGTATTCCTATAGGCATTGGAGTGATTGTGCTTTCTTGGATGCTTACAGGGTTATATGTGACCTGGGCTAACAAAAACTATGATGAAAAAGTTGCTAATGTTAGAGAAAAATTGGGAGGAGAGTAATGTTAGAGACTACGATTGGTCAACCAACTTTAACAGCAATAATATTCTTTTTTCTTTTTGTCGCCGGAACTCTTTAC
>JAOAGU010000002.1:29074-36309 GCA_026415595.1 Thermodesulfovibrio sp.
ACCTATTGGGCAGCGAAAAGAACAAGGACAACAGCAGAGTTTTATGCAGCAGGAAGAAGTATAACAGGGTTTCAGAACGGTCTTGCCCTTGCAGGAGATTATATGTCAGCAGCAAGTTTTCTCGGTATAGCTGGCTTAGTTGCTCTAAAGGGATATGATGGACTTATTTATTCAGTTGGCTTCCTTGTTGGATGGCCTATAGTAATGTTTCTTATTGCAGAACAACTAAGAAACCTTGGTAAATATACATTTGCTGATGTTGTGGCTTACCGTCTAAAACAAAGACAAATTAGGACTGCAGCTGCAACAGGTGCATTAATTACAGTGTTGCTTTACTTAATAGCTCAGATGGTAGGCGCGGGCTCATTGATTAAACTTTTATTCGGAATTCCCTATGAGATAGCTGTAATTATCGTTGGTGCATTAATGATAGCCTATGTTTTATTTGGTGGTATGCTTGCTACCACATGGGTTCAGATAATCAAAGCAATATTGCTTCTTGGTGGTGCTACAATATTAGTTTTTCTTATTTTGATTAAATTTGGCTTTAATTATGTTGACTTATTTTCAACAGTCACTGACAGATATGGAGAAAAAATGCTTCAACCAGGAGGACTTGTTAAAAATCCTATTGATACAATATCCTTAGGAATTGCCCTAATGTTCGGAACAGCAGGATTACCACATATTTTAATGAGGTTTTACACTGTTCCTGATGCAAAGGAGGCAAGAAAATCTGTATTTTATGCTACAGGCTTCATAGGTTATTTTTATGTGCTTACTTTTACTATAGGATTTGGCGCAGCAGCCTTAGTAGGACATGAAATAATAAGCAAGATTGACAAAGGTGGGAACATGGCTGCACCTCTGCTTGCTGAGGCATTAGGTGGAGAGATATTCTTAGGCTTTTTGGCAGCAGTTGCTTTTGCAACAATTTTAGCAGTGGTAGCAGGATTAACGCTGGCAGGAGCTTCAGCTGTTTCTCATGATATTTATGTTGGAGTTATAAGAAGAGGGAAGGCTGATGAAAAACAAGAGGTGAAAGCAGCTAAAATTGCAACATTGGCGTTAGGAATTTTTGCAATTTTATTGGGAATAGCTTTTAAAGGGCAGAATGTTGCTTTTATGGTTGGCTTAGCCTTTGCAATTGCTGCTTCTGCAAACTTTCCTGCCTTGTTAATGTCAATTTTCTGGAAAAAATTTACTACTCAAGGTGCATTGTGGAGCATATATACAGGACTTTTTTTGAGTGTTATTTTAATAATTTTAAGTCCAACAGTATGGGTTGATATATTGAAAAACCCAGCACCCATATTTCCACTTAAAAGCCCAGCCATTGTGTCTTTTCCCGCAGCCTTTATTGTTGGTATATTAGTTTCTCTGGTTACAAAAGAAAGGGAAGCAGAAGAAAAATTTGAGATTGAAAAGATAAGGTCTTATATTGGTATAGGTGCTGAATAATGAATAAAATAATGTTAAAATTAATAAAAAGGAGGTAAAAGCATGACACAAGGCATTGATGTTTTACTTAAGGAACAGAGGGTATTCCCTCCACCAAAAGAGATTTCTGAAAAAGCCTACATTAAGAGTATGGCTGAGTATGAGGCTATGTATAAGCGTTCTTTAGAGGACCCAGAGGGTTTTTGGGCTGAGATTGCGGAACAGAATATTACATGGTATAAAAAGTGGGATAAGGTTTTAGATTATGATTTTAACAAACCTTATATTAAGTGGTTTATTGGTGGCAAACTTAATGCATCCTATAATTGCCTTGACCGTAATCTTGCTAACTTAGGGAATAAGGCCGCACTCATCTGGGAGGCTGATGATGGTGAAGTTAAAACATACACTTATTGGCAGCTTTATAGAGAAGTAAATAGATTTGCTAATGTTCTGAAGAAGATTGGTATCAAGAAAGGAGATAGAGTTGCTATTTATCTCCCCATGATTCCTGAACTTCCTATAACGCTTCTGGCATGTGCAAGAATTGGTGCAATTCATAGCGTTGTATTTGCAGGCTTTTCAGCTCAATCTCTAAGAGACAGAATAAATGACTGCGGAGCCAAATTACTTATTACAGCTAATCAGGGTGTTAGAGGAGGAAGGCTTGTCCCCTTGAAGGCAAATTCTGATCAAGCATTGGAAGGAGCACCTTCTATAGAAAAAGTAATTGTTGTAAGAAGAACTCCTAATTTTGTTGATATGGACCCTCAGAGAGATTTCTGGTGGCATGACCTTATGAATGACCCAGAGATTGGAAACTACTGCGAACCTGAACAGATGGATGCAGAAGACCCGTTGTTTATTTTATATACATCGGGTTCAACAGGTAAACCAAAGGGAGTTTTACATACAACTGGTGGATACATGGTATACACCAATGTAACCTTCAAGTGGGTATTTGACTACAAACCTGAAGAAATCTTTTTCTGCACTGCAGATATTGGTTGGGTAACTGGTCACAGTTACATTGTATATGGACCTTTAAGTGCAGGAGCTACATCATTAATGTTTGAAGGCGTTCCCACCTATCCAAATCCAGGAAGATTCTGGGAAATTGTTGAAAAACACAGAGTCAATATATTTTATACAGCACCAACTGCTATAAGAGCACTTATGAGAGAAGGTGAAAAGTGGCCCTATCAGTATGACCTTTCAAGCCTAAGAATTCTTGGCACAGTTGGTGAGCCTATTAATCCAGAGGCATGGATATGGTACTACAAACATGTAGGAAGAGAACGTTGTCCTATTGTAGATACTTGGTGGCAGACTGAAACAGGCGGATTTATGATAACACCACTTCCTGGTGCAATGACACTTAAGCCCGGGTCTGCTACAAGACCATTTTTCGGTGTTGTTCCAAAGGTTCTCAAAGAAGATGGTTCTCCTGCAGGGGTAAATGAAGGAGGATATCTGATAATAGAAAAACCATGGCCTGGAATTTTAAGAGGTACATGGGGTGACCCTGAAAACAAAAGAATAAAAGAAGTTTACTTCTCACGTTTTGCTGGCAAATACTTTACAGGTGATGGTGCAAGAGTTGATGAAGATGGTGATTACTGGCTCATGGGAAGAATTGATGATGTTATAAATGTTTCTGGACATAGATTAGGAACAGCGGAGATTGAATCAGCCCTTGTTGCTCATCCATCTGTTGCAGAAGCTGCTGTTGTTGGATTTCCCCATGATATAAAAGGAGAGGGTATCTATGTTTATGTGGTTCTTAAGGAAGGATATGATCCCTCAAAGGACCTTGAAAAATTACTAATATCCCACATAAGGCAGATGATTGGTCCAATTGCAACTCCTGACAAAATTCAGTTTACTGCAGGACTTCCAAAAACAAGAAGTGGTAAGATAATGAGAAGAATTTTAAGAAAAATTGCCTCCGGAGCACTTGATGAACTTGGTGATACATCAACGCTTGCTGATCCATCAGTAGTAGAGGAATTGATAACAGGTAGAAAATAAAAGCAATTTATAAAGGGAGGGTCTTATTCCCTCCCTTTATTATTTAGTTTTAAACAACGGTCTTTTGAAAAATATTACAGTCAGTAACATAGAAAGCATAGATATGCTCAAAATCCAGAAGGCTTCATTAAATGCTATTGCTTGAGCCTGTCTTATTAATTCTCTGTATATTACATTCTCCGCATTTAAAAAGGACTTTATTGAAAGATATTCATTCAATCTTTCAACTGCAATTTGATATGGGATATCATAGGGAGTTAAATTTTCCACAAGTCTTGACTGATGAAATTGAGCCCTTTGACTGATAATTGCTGTAACAACTGCAGTTCCTACAGAACCTCCTATGTTTCTTATGACAGCACTTAGTGGGGTGGCATCTTGCATTTTCTCCTTAGGTATAAAAGCAACAGTCATAACAGCAAGAGGAGTCATAGTAAAAGCCATTCCAACTGCTAAAACAGCTCTGGGATAAACAAAACTCCAAAAGTCTGCTTGAAGATTGAACAGACTCATTAAATATGTTGAATAGGCACAAGTTATAATTCCAAAGGCAAGCGGAATCTTGGGATTTATTTTATCTGATATTTTACCGCTTATTGGGAATGCCAATAACTGCACTATTCCTGCAGGACCTAAAACTAATCCTGCTAAAAATGCTGTATAACCCATAAGAGTTTGAACATAAATAGGTAGCAAAATTATACTTCCAAAGAGATTGACAAAGGTGAAAAACATAACTAAATTACCAAATAAAAAGTTTTTATCTTTAAACAATCTCAGATTGACAACAGGATGTTCTGCTTTCTTTAGTTCCCACCATACAAGAGCTAAAAGACTGATTATACTTATTATTGATAATGTTATTATTAAATTGGATTCAAACCAGTCTTCTCTTTCACCTTTATCAAGCACTACCTGAAGACATCCTATTCCAAGAGATAGAAATATAAGCCCCGGGTAGTCAATTTTTAATTTTTCTCTTTTAAGATAGGGAGGGTCTTCTATCACCAAATAGGTCATTAAAATTGATATGACTCCTACGGGTATGTTTATGTAATAAATCCATCTCCAAGAAAAGTTATCCGCAATCCATCCACCTATCATTGGACCAAAAATGGGAGCTAAAATTATTCCCATTCCATATATAGCCATTGCTGTTCCGTATTGATGCTTAGGAAAACTCTCAAGCAGTATACTTTGACTAAGAGGTTGGAGTCCACCACCACCAATTCCCTGAAGTATTCTGAAAAATATGAGTGAGCTTAAATTCCATGCAACTCCACAAAAAAGAGAAGCAATTGTAAAAAGAGCAATGGAAAATATCAGATAATTTTTTCTACCAAATAGTCTACTTAACCATCCTGCCATTGGAATTACTACAGCATTTGCTACAAGGTAAGATGTGATAATCCATGTAGATTCATCAATACCTGCAGACATATCGCCTTGAATATGTCTTAAAGCTACATTGTTTATAGTTGTATCAAGTATTTCTATGAAAGTTGGTAGCATTACGGTAAGTACTATCCAGAATCTTTTCATCTGAATATTATATAAAAATTCAATGAGGAGTTTTTAAGAAAAATAAAAAGGCCGCTAAATCAGAATAATTTAGAGGCCTTATAAATTTTTTAATTTTTTGATAGAGAATCAGCGAGGACAGAGTTAACTTTTTTCATTAATCTTGATATTTTTCTTGATGCAGTATTTTTGTGAATTATTCCCTTTGCTGCTGCTTTGCTTATTATTTTTACAGCTTCATTTAAGACATTTTGGACAAGTTCTTTTTCCTTTTTAGAGATTGCCTCTTCAACTTTTTTTATTGATGTTTTAATTTTTGTCTTCCATGCTTGATTTCTCAAGCTTCTTTTTTCACTCTGTCTTATTCTTTTTAAAACAGATTTACTTCTCTTTTTAAAAGTTGACCTTTTAGTTGCCAAATTTATCCTCCTTAACTTTGAGTATTAACTTTTTAAAATACCATAGTTTACATAAATGTTTCAATATCGGTAAAATTATCTTTA
This sequence comes from Thermodesulfovibrio sp., assembly GCA_026415595.1. GTDB lineage: Bacteria > Nitrospirota > Thermodesulfovibrionia > Thermodesulfovibrionales > Thermodesulfovibrionaceae > Thermodesulfovibrio. The sequence continues at coordinate 34,570 of JAOAGU010000002.1, forward strand.
TGTTAAATTTCGGAATATCACCATGCCCGAATGATACTTTTATTTTTTATGGAATGATTAAAGAAAGAATTGATTTAAAAGGTTATAAATTTAACTTCATCATTGAAGATGTAGAAACTCTTAATAATCTATGCATTAAAGGAGTTCTTCCTATTTCAAAAGTTTCAGTTCATGCCTTTTATTATTTGCAAAGAGATTATGATTTTCTCAATTCAGGTGGAGCTATATCAGAACTTGGTCCTGTGGTGGTGACAAAAGATATTGAACAAATTAAAAGAATGTCTGAAATTAAAATAGCTTTACCTGGCAAATTAACAACTGCCTCTGCACTCATGTGGTTTTACTGGAGGAAAAATTTTTCTAATAAGAGATATTCTTTAAAATTTGTACCCTTTAATCAGATTATTGATGAGTTATTAAATGAAAAAGTCCATTTAGGAGTGCTTATTCATGAGGGTAGATTTATTTATCAGCATTATGATTTTAATCTTATTGCAGACCTTGGTGAATTCTGGAAAAAAGAAACAGGCATGCCCATACCTCTTGGATGTGTTATTGTGAAGAAAAACAATAAAATTAATAAAAAAATACTTGATAATATAATAAGAGAAAGTATTTTATATTCAAAGAAAAATATGGCAGAAGTTTTACCATTTATAAAAAATTATGCGCAAGAACTTAAAGAGGAGGTGATAATATCTCATATACATGCTTATGTTAACGATTTTTCCCTAAATTTAACTAATAAAGGGAAGCAATCTATAATCACTTTTCTTAAAAAACTACAAAGGGAGGGGATATGGAATTAGAATTCTTTATAAAAAATACGAGTATTGCTTATTTTTCTATGGAGATTGGAATCAGACCAGAGATGCATACTTACAGTGGAGGACTTGGTATTTTAGCAGGTGACACGCTTAAATCTGCTGCAGACTTGAGAATTCCTTTGATAGGAATTACTCTGATTCATAGAATGGGATATTTCAGACAGGAACTTGATCCCTTTGGTAGACAGATAGAACATCCTGACCCATGGGATATTGAGAAATATCTTCAGAGAATTGACAAAAAAGTCTCGGTATCTATAGAAGGAAAGAATGTTTATATTACCGCTTGGCTTTATGTTATTGAAAGCACCACAGGAGGCAAGGTACCTATCATATTTCTGGATACTGATATTCCTGAAAATGATCCAGAAAACAGAACTTTGACCCATTTCCTTTATGGTGGAGACCTGACTTATCGTCTAAAACAAGAGATAATTCTCGGAATCGGTGGAGTTAGAATGCTGGAAGAACTTGGTTTTGATATTAGAAAGTATCATATGAACGAGGGACATTCAAGTCTTTTAACTTTAGAACTTTTAAATAGATTCAAAAGGCCATTAGAGGAAGTATGGACTGAAGAGCTTGTATGGGATGTGGAAAAAGTAAAAAATCTTTGCGTTTTTACTACTCATACACCTGTAGAAGCAGGGCATGATAGATTCCCCTATGAGCTTGTTCAAAAAATCCTCGGTGAACCTATTCCCATGTGGTTGATAAAAAAACTCGCTGGAGATGGAATGCTTAATATGACATTGCTTGGTTTTAACTTAAGTGAATACATAAATGGAGTATCAAAGAAACATGAAGAAGTCTCTGAAAGAATGTTTCCCGGATATGAAATAAATGCTATTACAAATGGTGTACATTCATATACATGGGTTTCAGAGCCCTTTAAAAATTTGTATAACAAATA
>JAOAGU010000030.1:0-240 GCA_026415595.1 Thermodesulfovibrio sp.
AAATAAGGGAGTCTCTCTCTAAATTGCCAGAAATTAAGATTTAGAGAATATAGCTTAAAAGAAGTCTTTTAACTTATCTATTCCTGAGCAGATGAAGTAAAAGGAAAAGCACATAAGAATTATTGCACAGACAAAAACTGTTTTTCTATAGATGGAGTCATTTAAAAATTTTTTACCCTTGTCAATTCCAAAGGATGCAGCAGAATACCAGGCTAAATCTCCTAAAACATGTCCTGTAAA
>JAOAGU010000030.1:250-11812 GCA_026415595.1 Thermodesulfovibrio sp.
GGCTATTATGCCCAAAGTTCCTATTTCCATTGCCTGGATAAGGTAACTAATCCCTATTGTTGCCCACCAGAAAGTAAAGTACGGGTTAGCAAGGCTTAGTAAAATTCCCGATAAGAAAATAGAGCCTCTTACTTGTCTATCAGGATTATTTCTTAGGCTTAAATTGGGTATAGAACGGAACATTGAGAAAGCCATGAAAAAGAGAAAAGCTCCACCAATAAATGCAACTATTATAAAAGTCTCTTTTCTCTGTAAAAAACTTCCAAGTCCAGAAATAATGAAGATTAAAAGAATTAATTCAAGAACTCCGTGTCCAGCAACCAAAATAGGTCCTGTAGTCCAGCCTCTGCGAGGAGCTTCAGAGACTGTCACAGCAAATAGCGGTCCTGGCATCATTGCACCTGAAAGAGCAATAAAAAAAGAGGACATGCCAATAAGAAAGAGTTTTAGCACTGTTATTTATATTTTAAACTTTTTTGATTTTTTATTACTTGTAAAATTTTTAATAACTTAATTGATTTAATTATTAAATTTATATTAAGTTAAAAAGCTATGAGCATTCTTGATTTAACTTTAATTCTTTTTCAAAGGCTTAGTATTATAGCTACAGTAGCTTTTATACTTTCAAGAATGCCTGCCTTAGGAAGAGTATTATCAAGGAAGCCTTCTAATAAGGATAAATTAGTTTTAACTATTGTATGTGGTTGTCTCGGAATTCTTGGCACATTTGGAGCAGTAGAGATTTATGGGGCTCTTGCTAATTCAAGGGTTGTTGGTGTTATGGTGGGTGGACTTCTCGGGGGGCCTTTAGTTGGTGCAGGAGCCGGTCTTATTGCAGGAGTACATAGATACTTCGTAGGAGGATTTACAGCATTTGCTTGTGGTCTTGCAGCAGTTTTAGAGGGTTTTATTGGGGGCGCCATTTATCAATATTGGAAAAAAGGGTTAATTCCTTGGTATGTAGCATGGTTTGCGGGGTTTGTAGGAGAGATACTTCAGATGATTATTATTCTCATTTTTGCAAAACCTTTTTCAGATGCCTTAGAATTAGTGAAAGTTATAGCCATCCCTATGATTACGGTTAATTCAATAGGCGTAGCAATATTTATGCTTATAATAAAATCAGCGGTAGAACATCAGGAGAGAGTTGCTGCTAATCAGGCAAGGGCAACCTTAAATATTACAAATCTTATCTTACCACATCTAAGAAAAGGATTAAATAAAGATTCAGCTGGTAAAATAGCAGAAATTATTTTTAACAGTATCGGCGTAGCGGCAGTTGCAATTACAGATAGACAAAAAATACTTGCTCATGTAGGTCTTGGAGCAGATCATCATTATCCAGGATATCCTTTGCTTACAAAGGCTACAACCATAGCAATTAATTCTGGAGAAATACAGATAGCAAATAGAAAAGATGAAATCGGTTGTAGTAATCCTAAATGTAAACTAAGTTCTGCAGTAATTGTTCCTCTAAAAAGAAGAAATGAAACTATCGGTAGTTTAAAGCTTTACTATGAAAGGGAGAATAGCATTACTTCTGTTGATCTTGAGGTGGCAAGAGGACTTGCCCATATTTTTTCAACTCAACTTGAAATAGTTGAACTTGAAACTTTAGCAAGACTGAAAACAGAAGCAGAATTAAAATCCCTTCAAGCACAGATTCATCCCCATTTTATTTTTAACGCTCTTAATACTATTATTTCCTTAGTCAGAATAGATCCTGTACAGGCAAGAAAATTGCTTATAAATTTAGCAACATTTTTACGATATAGCCTAAAAAAAGAGAAGGAAATTCCTTTAAGAGAGGAACTTTCATATGTGGAAGCATATCTTTCGATTGAACAGGTGAGATATAAAGATAAGTTAGCTGTAAAATACTCAATTGATCCTGAAGTAGATTTCGATATTCATATTCCTCCTTTTACTATTCAACCGCTTGTTGAAAATGCTATAAAACATGGATTAAAAACAAAAATAAAGGATGGAGAAATTATAATAAGCATATATAATGAAGACGGATATACGGTAATTTCAGTTGAAGATAACGGCATAGGAATATCATATGCTCAAGGGATCGAGAAAACAAAAGGCACAGGATTAGGATTATATCTTGTAAATGAAAGATTAAGGCGATTTTACGGTAACGACAGTATTGTCAATATTGAAAGCTATCCAGATAGAGGAACAAAAGTAAGTTTTAAGATTCCTAATAATACACCTTATAGAGATGCCATTTACAGCTTTAGTAATTGATGATGAGCCTTATGCAAGAGATGAATTAATTTATATTCTTTCGCATTTCCAGTACTGTCAAGTTATTGGACAGGCTGACTCTGCAGAACAGGCTATATCAATCTATAGAAAACTTAAATCAGATGTTTTATTTCTTGATATAGAACTTCCAGACATGTCCGGCATTGAAACAGCAAGAGTAATTTCGAAATTTTATTCTCCTCCACTTATAGTATTCGCAACTGCCTACGATGAATATGCTATTGAAGCTTTTGAGTTAGGTGCGATAGATTATATTTTAAAGCCTTTTGAAGAAAAAAGAATAGAGAAAACTCTAAAGAGAATAGAAAATCTTAAAAGAAATCAATCTGAATGGTCAGAGACAATCAAAAAACTTTCAGATTTTGTAAATGCAGGATCACTTAAAAAATTACCTGTTCAGCGGACTGATGGTATCATCAATCTTATTCCTTATAGAGAGATTCTTTTTGGAGAAGCCTGTGGAGGCAAGAGAGTAAAGATAGTGACTTCAAAAGGAGAATACTTCTTTGATGGTACTCTTACAGATCTTGATTTTAGACTAAAAAAGGAGGGATTTTTAAGAGTTCATAAAAGTTTTATTGTAAACTTAAAGCGAGTTGAGGCTGTTATACCTTGGTTTAAGGGAACCTATTGGGTAGTTATAGAGGGACAAAAAGTGCAAATTCCTGTTAGTAAATCATTAGTTAAAGAACTTAAGGATATTTTAGGCCTTAAATACAATTAATTTCCATTCATAATAAATAATTTCTGTTCACCTTCTAATTTCTTCCGTTTAGATTAGTTTAATTGCCCCATGTTTTATGTGGATTTAAAATGATATAAAATCCAAAGAAAGGGAGGATATTTTATGCATGCATTGGTGCTGGTGGTTATAGCTGCTTGTGTTTTTGTGATTGCCTATCGTTTTTACAGCGCCTTTATTGCTGCAAAGGTTCTATCTCTTAATCCAAATCGACCAACACCCGCAAATACTCTAAATGATGGACGAGACTATGTCCCCACAAACAGATGGCTTGTATTCGGACATCACTTTGCAGCAATAGCTGGTGCAGGACCATTAATAGGTCCTGTCTTGGCTGCTCAATTTGGTTATTTACCAGGATTTCTGTGGATTCTTATTGGAGGAGTTCTTGCTGGTGCTGTTCATGATATGGTGGTTCTCTTTGCTTCAGTACGACACAACGGTAAATCTCTTGCTGAGATAGCAAAAGCTCAGGTCGGACCAGTTTCTTACTGGCTTGTGCTTGTGGCTACATTATTTCTATTAATTATCGTTTTAGCTGGAGCGTCAATTGCGGTCGTAAATGCTCTATTTAATAGTGCTTGGGGGACTTTCACAGTAGGCCTTACAATTCCTATAGCATTATTCATAGGAGCATATCTTAAATGGTTAAGACCTGGAAAAATTGTTGAGGCAAGTATTATCGGAGTTATTCTGATAATTTTAGCGGTAGTTATTGGTCCTGTTATTAAAAACTCTCCTCTTGCACCAATTTTTACTCTCAATAAAAAGGAATTATCTGTTTTAATACCCATTTACGGATTTTTAGCTGCTGTTTTACCTGTATGGCTTTTACTCGTTCCGAGAGATTATCTTAGTTCTTACATGAAATTCGGAACAATGTTTTTGCTTGCCATAGGTGTTATTCTCGTAAATCCTGTACTTCAGATGCCTCCAGTAACTCAATTCGTTTCAGGTGGAGGACCAATAATTCCAGGACAAGTTTGGCCATTTATGTTCATAACAATTGCCTGCGGTGCACTTTCCGGATTTCATTCTCTTGTTTCTTCTGGTACAACTCCCAAAATGGTTGCTAATGAGAAAGATATAAGACCTATTGGCTACGGTGCTATGCTCACAGAAAGCTTTGTTGCACTTATGGCATTGATTGCAGCTACAGTTCTTCCTACTGCAGACTATTTTGCAATTAATAGCCCTCCAGCTTTATTTCAAAAGCTTGGCATGCAGGTGCAAGATCTTCCCTATTTATCAGCTTTGGTAGGAGAAGAACTTGCAGGTCGTCCAGGAGGAGCTGTTTCTTTAGCAGTAGGTATGGCAGATATATTTTCAAGAATAGGAGGGCTTAGACATCTAATGGGTTATTGGTATCATTTTGCCATAATGTTTGAAGCTTTATTTATTCTTACTTTGATTGATGCGGGAACAAGAGTTGGAAGATATCTGATGCAAGAAATCGGTGGAGTAGTTTATCCAAAGCTAAGAGATTACAAATGGTGGCCTGGCATTATACTTACAAGTGGGATTTTTACATTCTGTTGGGGTTACCTACTGTATACAGGTACAATTTCAACTATATGGCCATTGTTTGGTGTTAACAATCAACTTCTTGGAGGAATGGCTCTTGCTATAGCTACTACATTTCTTTTAAGAATGGGTAGGGCCAAGTATATATGGGTTACTGTTATTCCTATGACATTTCTCTTGGTTACTACTATTGTGGCTGGTTATCAGAATATTGTTAACAACTATCTTCCAAAAAACAACTATCTATTAGCTACAATTTCTGCGATTATGATAATAATGGTAATATTAATCGTTGCAGACTCAGTAAGAGTGTGGATAGGTATTCTGAGAGGAAGGATGCCTCTCATAAAAGAGGCTGAATCAATTTCTGGGCATAGGGAAGCACCTACAAAGTATCTTTCAGAATAATGTTAGATAGAGCTTTAGATTGCAGAGGTATGGCATTAAAGCCATTCCTCTTTTTTATTTAAATCATGTTTGCGTAGATTGTTTGTAGTTGATATTTTTCGATAATTTAAATTTTGCTATTACCTTGTTGATTTTAGTATTGACTTTAAAAAAGTAAAGTGTTATATAATACTCTATTTCTAAAAAATCAGGAGGGGTGTATGAAGAAAACATTGATTTTGTTACTTTTTTTAATGATTTTTTTATTAGCAAATAATAGCTATGCTCAAGAAGTTTTTAAAATTGGCTCTCCTTTACCACTAACTGGTGCTGGTGCAGCTTTTGGAGAAAAATTTAAAAAAGCCTATCAGATGGCTATTGATGAAATTAATAGTAAAGGTGGGCTCAATGGTAAAAAGCTTGAACTTGTAATGGAAGACACTCAAGCAAAGCCTACATTAGCTGTTACTGCTGCTAAAAAACTTATGGAATCCGATAAGGTTATAGCCTTAGTTGGTGGTTGGAGTAGTGGGGTGGCATTGGCTGTTGCACCATTCGCAAATGAAAACAAAATTCCCTATCTTCTTGATCATCCAGCATTAGATGACATAACCCGAAAAGGATATGGTTACGTGTTTAGGCTTCAGCCAACAACAGGAATGTATGGTGCTGCTCTTGAAAGTTTCCTTCTTAAGCAAGTATATCCTAAGGAGAAGAAAAAACTTAAAGTGGCCTATCTTTATGTAGATAACGCCTTCGGTCAGGGGGTTGCAAAATATGGAATTTTAGCATTTTTAGATAAGAATAAAGATAAATTTGATTTGGTTATAAAAGAAGCTTATGATGAAAAAGCACTTGATTACAAACCGCTTATATTAAAAGTAAAATCAGCAAATCCAGATATTATAATTTTAACATCTTACCTTACCGATGGAATTTTGCTCGCAAAACAGTTTAAAGAACTCGGGATTACAGCTAAGATAATTTCAGGCACAGGTGCAGGACATAGTATGCAAGATATTTATGAAAAAAGCGGAGGAGCTGTGGAGGGATATTTTACATCAGGGCCGTGGCATGGAAATATTAATGACCCAAAATGGAAGGAGTGGAGGAAAAAGTGGGAAGCAAAATATGGTTATATTCCCGGTGAACATGAAGTGGAAGGTTACGTGGCAATTTATGTTTTAGCTGAAGCATTGAAATCAGTCAAGGCAAAGGACGTTAATTCACAGAGGCAACAGTTAAGGGATGCTCTTTCAAAAATAGATATGAAAACAATTTTTGGTAGAATTAAATTTGAAAATTTTGATGGATATACAAATCAAAATAAGGCTTATTCTTTAACATCTTTATCTCAATGGCAAAAAGGAAAATTACTACAAGTTTGGCCTAAGGAAATAGCAGAGGCTCAACCAAAGTATTAAAATGTTAATTGAATTAATACTTAACGGATTAATTATAGGATGCATATATGCCTTAATTGCTGTAGGCTTAACTTTAATCTTTGGAGTTATGCGAATTATAAATATGTGTCATGGCGATCTGGTTATGTTGGGCATGTATGCATCCATAATTCTTTATGAAAAATATTCAATTTTGCCTTATTTTTCTGCAATATTACTTCAACCCTTTTTTCTCTTGCTGGGAGCTTTAATTTATAAGTTGATTGATCATATTCCTTTAAAACAAAGAGAGATGAATTCTCTAATTTTAACTCTTGGCGTGTCTTTTGTTATCTCAACCTCTGTAATGTTAATATTTTCAGCAGATTATAGAACTGTGACATTACCTTTTTCTCAAGAAGTATTACAGTTAGGTGTTATTCGTATAGGTTATCCATATGTTATTTCATCTGCCTTCTCAATTGTTATAATTGTACTTTTTTATTATTTGATTATGCGAACAAAAATTGGTAGAGCAATCAGAGCAGTGGCATCTGATCCTGAAACAGCATCTACATTAGGAATAGATATCAAAAAAATTTCTTTTCTTACATACTCCATCGGAGTCTCTCTTGCTTCTATAGCAGGCTGCATAATATCTCCAATTCTTTATGCCTATCCCTTTGTAGGTGGAATTTTTATAATAAAGGCCTTTGTAATAGTTGTCCTGGGGGGAATGGGTTCAATCCATGGCGCTTTTTTAGGTGCTCTTCTCTTAGGAGTTGGTGAATCATTGATTATTCCATACTTTGAACACAGTATGAAAGATTTATTTGCCTTTATATTATTTATTTTGTTCCTTCTATTTAAGCCTACAGGAATATTTGGAGGTAAAAGCAGGGTTTAAGATATGGATATTAGAAAGAAAATAGTTATTGTTTCAATTATATACCTATGTGTTTTATTATTACCATTTTTTATTAATATGCAAGAACATAAATATCTAATGGATATTTTTCTTCATCTTAATCTTGCACTTACACTGGCAAATTCATGGAACATTCTCGGAGGATTTGCAGGGCAGGTATCCTTTGGACACGCAGGATTTGTAGGTATAGGTGCATATACTGTAGCTTTACTTGTCCATTATCTGAAGCTTTCTTGCTGGACGGCGCTTTTATTTTCTGGATTTTTTTCTTGTTGTATCGCACTCTTTTTAGGATTGCTTACTCTTAAATTAAGAGGTCCCTATTTTGCTCTTGCTACGCTTGCTACAGCAGAGATAGCTAAAATCATAGTTGTGGGAGCAAGAAGCTTTACGATGGGAACTCAGGGAGTGGCTGTAGAAAAAACTCCTCTATTAGGCTCAGAAAACTATCTTGTTTTTCTGTTCCTTTTTGCTTTAATGCTTTCATTTATTAGTATTATATCATCTTTATTGATAAGATACTCTAAGACAGGATACTTTTTTATAGCTATAAGAGAGAGTGAAAATGCTACTATGGCTGCAGGGATAAATGTTTTCAAATACAAAGTAATTGCTTTACTTATTAGTGGTTATCTCGCAGGAGCGTATGGAGGAATTTTAGCAATACACACAGGTTTTGTAGATCCTGAAAGCGCCTTTGACATATCAAGAACCGTGGAGCCAATATTCATATCCTATATTGGAGGTGTAGGAACTGTGATTGGTCCTATAATTGGGTCTTTACTTTTGGTTCCTATTGGTGAGGTTTTAAGAACAGAATTTACCACTGCTCACTTATTATTCTACGGAATTATGTTAATACTCTTTGCAACCTTTTTCCCAAAAGGATTGGCAGGTTTAATAAAATTAGGAGCAAGGAAGAATGTTGCTAAGAATAAATAATCTGACAAAGAGGTTTGGAGGAGTAGTTGCATTAGACAATTTAGATTTAGAGGTTAAAGAGGGAATTATATTTGCCATTATAGGACCAAATGGAGCTGGGAAGACCACTTTAATTAATTTGGTTTCAGGTTTTGATAAACCAAATTCTGGGAAAGTGATATTCAACAATAAAGATATAACAAATTTATCTATACAGGGAAGAGTAGAGATGGGTTTAGTAAGAACTTTCCAAATTCCTCAAATATTTCCTTCTCTCACAGTAGAGGAAAATATAAGAATTCCATTACTCACTAAATACAATAGAAAACTTGCCAGTAAAAAAAGCTTAGAAATTGCTGAAAAGTTTTTTCTTTCAGAGGATTTATATAAAAAGGCAGAGTTTCTTCCTGTTGGCAAGATGAAACTCCTTGAAATCGCAAAGGCATATGCTCTTGAGCCAAAGTTATTACTTTTAGATGAGCCTTTTGGCGGATTAAGTGCAGATAAAATTCCAGAGTTAATTAGTTTGATAAGTTCATTAAGACAAGCAGGCATTACAATCATTTTGATAGAACATGTTATAAAAGCAGTAGCCTCATTGGCTGACGAGATATTTGTACTGAATTTCGGCAATAAACTCGCATATGGATTGCCTGAAGAGATTTTTAACAAAAAGGAAGTTATAGAAGCTTATCTTGGAGAAGATGATGCTTGAGATTAAAAATTTAGAAGCAGGATATAAAAGCATTGTTGTATTATGGGATATAAATCTACATGTTAACAAGGGTGAGATCGTATCTATAGTAGGGCCAAATGGAGCTGGAAAAACATCTCTAATAAAATCAATTTTAGGTTTTTTAGATATAAAAAGGGGTGAGATAAAATTTGAGAAAAATTTACTCAACAATTTAAACCCCAACAAAATTGTCTCAAGAGGAATTTCTTGTGTTGTAGAGGGTAGAAAAATTTTTTCAGATTTAACTGTGGAAGACAATTTACTGTTAGGTGCATACAATTTAAAAGGAGCAGAAGTTAGAAATAGAATAGATTTCGTTTTTGAGTTATTCCCTATCCTTAAAGAGAGGAGAAAGCAAATGTCAGGAACACTCTCTGGTGGAGAGCAACAAATACTTGCCATTGGGAGAGCTTTGATGAGCAAACCAAAGCTTTTAATATTAGATGAACCGTCATTGGGACTGTCTCCTAAAATTGTTTCTCTAATTTACAGGACAGTAAAACAATTAAATGAACTTGGTATAACAATACTGCTTGTAGAGCAACAGATAACAAGAGCTTTAAAGCTTTCCCACAGAGGTTACATCCTCGAGACTGGAAGAATCGTAAAAGAAGGACAAGGCATAGAATTACTCAAAGACGAGCAGGTTATAGGAACTTATCTTGGACTTGTCTAATCTTAGTTTTCAAAATATTGAGACCATGGAGGAGTTCTAATGCAGGGCTTTTTCCGTAGGATACTCATAGTTGATTTAAATAGACAAAAATGGTATTACGAGAGTTTAAATGAATCTATTTTAGAAAAGACAATGGGAGGAAAGGGTTTAGGAGTTTATCTTTTAAACAATTTTCAACCACCAGGGATATCTCCTTTATCATCAAAAAATCCTTTAATATTTTGTTTAGGACCTACCACAGACACTTCAGTATATGGCTCTTCAAGATATGGTGTTTATACGAAGTCTCCTCTTACTAATTATTTCTGCGAGAGTTATTCTGGGGGTAAGGCTCCTGAAAGGATGAGCAAAACAGGGATAGATGCGCTAGTAATACTGGGTAAATCAAAATCCTTAAAATACCTTCTTATTAAAGAAGAAAGAGTAGAATTTATTGAGGCAGAGATATTAAAAGGAAAAGATTGTCACTCTACTGAAATAGAATTAAAAAGAATTTACGGTGACAGAGCAGGAATTCTATGTATCGGTCCTGCAGGAGAGAATAAAATTCCCTTTTCAATTATCAGTAATGACCTTTGGAGATGTGCTGGAAGAGCAGGTGCTGGAGCAGTTATGGGAGCAAAAAACTTAAAAGCAATTGTTTTTCTTGGTGGCAGAAACAGACAAGTGGCATATGAAAAAGAGTTGAAAGAGTTTTCTATAAATATTCTTAAAGAAAAGGCAAACTCTCCTACAGCTTGTGCGTACAGAGAGTTAGGAACACCCATGATGGTTGATATAGTAAATTCTGTTAAGGCTTTTCCAACAAAATATTGGCGTTATGGTTATTTCCAAGATCATGACAAAATCAATGCCTCTGCCATGCAAAAATATATGAAAGTTAAGCAAACTGCCTGTGCAAGATGTTTTATGGCATGCGGTAAATTATCAGAGGTTTTAGAAGGAAGACATAGAGGACTTAAGGTTGAAGGTCCAGAATATGAAACAATTTATGCCTTTGGTGGATTATGTATGATTAATGATATTACAGAAATAGCATACTTAAATGATTTATGCGATAAACTTGGTATTGACACAATAACTACAGGGAATTTATGCGCCTTTGCCATGGAATTATATGAAATAGGGCGAATAAAAGAGAACATTTCCTATGGAGATCCGGATATCACAGCAGGGCTAATTAATGATATTGTCAATAAAAAAGGCTTGGGGAGAATACTTTCAAAGGGAATTAAAAAAGCATCCGAAATTCTTAATATGCAGGACATTGCAATACATGTAAAGGGATTGGAGCCTGCTGGCTATGACCCGAGATACTTTAAAGGTATGGGAATATCTTATGCTGTCTCAGACAGAGGAGCATGTCATCTTAGAACAACATTCTATAAAGCTGAGCTTTCAGGCATTAGTAAACCAAATGATTTAGATGATAAAATAGAAAAACTAATTGACTTTGAGGACAGACTCACCCTAATGGATTCTCTAATTCTGTGTAGATTTTTTAGAGATTTTTATCTATGGGAAGAGATGGCAGAGATTATAAGATTAACAACTTCGTTTTCCTATAAAGAAGAAGAGCTTAAGAGAATCGCGAAAGATATTACAGATACAGCAAGAAATTATAATATCAGGGAAGGACTTACACCTGAAGAAGACAACCTCCCTCAAAGATTTCATATTGAACCTTTACCTGAAACAGAAGAGGTTTTTAACAAGAGAGATTTTAAAAAACTTTTAAGACAATATTACAAATTTAAGCAATGGAAAGTTTAGTTATGACTTAATTTAAATGCTAAATATGTCAAGAATTACTTAGGGTTTCCAAAGAACATCTTAACTTACAAAATTTAATAATTTTTTGTTAAAATATAAAATCTCCCGAGTATCGGGAGAATTTTATTTTTGAGGTTTTGAGATGAAAATTGAGGTCTTTGAAATACCAGAAGAGGGTTTAAATATTGAAGTTGAAGAGTCTCCAAAGTTAGAAGA
>JAOAGU010000031.1 GCA_026415595.1 Thermodesulfovibrio sp.
TATGGGACCAGATCATAAAACCCTTGTTCCACTAAGTATCTCTGCAGGTGCTACCTTTATGATTTTAGCAGACACCATATCAAGAACCCTTACCAGCTTTGATATACCTGTAGGAATAATTACAGCCCTTACTGGAGCCCCATTTTTTATCTATCTTATGAAACGTGGTGGCAAAGAAGCATGGGGTAGATAATGTTAAAGATTAAAGATATATATTTCAGGCATAAAGGAAAAAAAGAAGATATTCTTAAAGGCATAAGCTTTGATGCTCAGGGAAGTAATATTACAACAATTCTTGGTCCAAATGGCTCTGGAAAGACAACACTTTTTAAATGTATTTCAGGGCTTTGGAAGTATTATAAAGGCGAGATTTCATTTGACGGTAAAGCTATTGACAAACTTTCATTTAGAAAAAGGGCAAGAATATTTTCAATAGTTCCCCAAGAGCATGAACCTCCTTTTCCCTATTCAGTCTTTGATGTTGTACTCATGGGAAGAGCAAGCTATATTGGGATTTTTTCATATCCTAGTAAAAGAGACTACAAGATGGTAGAGGAGGCAATTAATACGGTAGGAATTGAAAATTTAAAAGAAAAACCATACACAAAGATAAGTGGAGGAGAGCGTCAGTTGACACTTATTGCAAGGGCATTGGCACAAAATGCACCAGTAATGTTGCTTGATGAGCCAACAAGCCATCTTGATTTCAGAAATCAGATAAATGTTCTTAAAAAGATAAAAGAAATCGCTATAAATAGGGGATTAATAGTCATAATGACTCTTCATGATCCTAATCTTGCAGGATTTTTTTCAGATAAGGTGGTTGTAATTAATTCAGGAACAAAGGTTGCAGAAGGCAAGCCGGATGAGGTTATTACAGAGAGTTTGATTAGAAAAATTTATGATGTTGAAGTGAAAAAAACCAATATTGATAGAATAAGAATTATCTATCCTGTTTTGTAGAAGGCTTTTATGCTTAGGATTTTAGCAATTGTATGCAGAGTTATTGTAATATGCTTATTTCTGGTATCAAAATATAAAGAATTTTTTCAGTGAAAATATACTCTACAAGAGTTTTTCGAAAATGAACCTTAAAAATTTTAAGAAATTTTTGAGGAAATTGGAGAATCGGACATTTTATTTTTTCTTCCTCAACTGAACAATCTCTTAAGAATTAATTTATCTTATGAAGAAGTTAGAGGAAATATTAGGGGATTTCTATATAGTCCTAAGTATACTTAAAATTTGTGTTGTATTCTTAAAGGAGTGTTTTTATTGATTTCATAATTATTGATACGGAGAAGAAAGATACTTTTATGAAGATGGATTTAGCATTCAGAGTTGCCCAATGGCTTCAGGGAAGATATTTTTAATGCAAGAAATAAAAGCCGGAAGTTTCTTTCAAGTAGTTAATGCCTTGAGAATATAAAATTTTTATCATAAAAAAACTTCAACGAGCAGCAACTTGATAATTCATTAAGTTTAAGTTATATTAAATTTATGACTTCAAAGGCAATGATAAAAACTCCTGAAAAATTTTTTTATTTTCTGGGTTTTGCTCTTACAGTAACAGAACTTTTATTTAATATCTCTGGAAGTAGTCTTTGTCATACCGAGGGATGCAAAGTTGTTGAAAGTTTTGTGAGAGGTGGAGAAGTTGTTTTACTTCTGGGCGGGGTTGTTTTATTTGGATTCTTACTTTTACTTTCAATTAAGAAAAAATTTCCTTTATTTCATTCAATAATATTAATAACTGCTATATCCGTAGAAGGATATCTTTTAGGTTTTCAGAGTTTTATAGTTAAAGAATTCTGCCTTTTCTGTATAGCTGTTTTTACAATTTTATTTATATCTGCAATTATAAGACTTGTTCAAGGCAGAAAAGAGATGGCTTTTGCTTTTTTGAGTTTTGTCTCAGTTTTTTTCATTACCTATCTTGTAAATCCTCAAATAAATGAATTTCCCTCATCTAAGTATGTACTTATTTATTCTAAAAACTGTCCACAATGTAAGGAAGTAATTCAATACTGTAAGCAAATGTCAATACCGGTTCATGCACTGGAGGCTAAAGATGTGGGTACCACCCTGAAAGCCTTAAAAATAAATTCTGTGCCAGTGCTATTTTGTAATGAGGGAATGGAAAGGAAGTTTATCATAGGTGTTGATAATATTAAAGAATATCTTTTTGCTAAAGTAGTTCCGAAACAGGAGACTGGAGAAGTCTGCCCCATTTTTTCACCTTCAGAGTGCAAGTAGTTCCTCAAGTTTTAAAGCATTTTTCACAGCATATCCCATATAATCATTATCAAAATATATGTAGGTGAGCATATTCCATTTTTTTATTTTCCTCATCCATTCTAACAATTCCTCCTCAGTATATTCAGAGGCATAAAGTCTCTTTGAACCATGTAATCTTATATATACAAAATCAGTTGTTATTGCTTCATGATAGGGATATCTACCTGCTGAGTCAGCAATACAGAAAGCAATGTTTTCTTTTTGCAAGATTTGGAAAAATCTATCATCAATAAATGTTTTATTCCTAACCTCTATTGCATATTTGAACTTTTTGTCAAGCATAGAAAAGAACTCTCTCGTTAGTGTCTCATCAAATTTTAGAGATGGTGGAAGTTGTATGAGTATAACACCAAGTTTTTCCTTAAGTGATGATACTCTTTCAAGAAATATATCAACCAATCCTTTGTCAACCTTTAGTCTTTTAAAGTGTGTTATCTGTCTTGAAAGTTTCACAGAGAAAAGAAATTTTTTCTGAACTGATGAATACCATTTCTGGAATGTGGATGGTTTTACATCTCTATAAAAAGTAACATTTATCTCAACTGTTTTAAAATGCCTGCTGTAAAAATTTAACCAATCTGTAGATTTTAAATTAGAAGGATAAAAAATTTCTCTCCAGTGTCCATATTGCCACCCTGAGGTTCCTACAAAAACATTTAATTTTCCTTGTAAAGTTTGTTCCATAAATCTTCATAGTAAAAGAGCTTTTTAAAAAGCCACGTTCTGTTGTTTAAATTCCACTCAACGGTCATTTTCAAACCTGATTCAAACTTTGTGTTAGGATGCCATCCTAATTTATTTTTTATTTTTTCGTTACAGATAGCAACTCTTTTTTCATGTCCAGGACGGTCTGGAACAAATTTTATTAAACTCTCAGGCTTATCAAGAAGTTTAAGTATTTGCTTGACAATATCAATAATTTGATATCGTTCACCGCTTCCTACATTAAAAACCTCACCTGGATTGCTATTCTCCAAAGCTACAAAAACTGCACGTATACAATCACAAAGATAAAGCCATTCACGTATAATGTCACCTGCTCCATAAATGGGAATAGGTTCATTTCTCAATGCCTTAAGAACTGTCATTGGAATAAGTCTTTCAGGATTCTGCCACGGACCATAAATACTACAAAGTCTTAGAGTTATTACAGGAAGCTTAAGTGTACGCCAGTAAACCTGTCCAAGCATATCAGCAGATGTTTTACTAACTGCATATGGAGAACGTGGATTAAGAGGGCAGTCTTCATCCCTTTCTCCCTCTTTAATTTCTCCATATTCTTCGTAAGAAGTTATATTGAGAAATTTTTGAACATCAAATTCTCGAGCAAGTTCAAGCAGATATATAGTTCCTATTATATTGGTTTCCATGAATATACTTGGTTCTATTACTGACCTATCTATATTTGTTTCTGATGCAAAATGTAAAACCGCTTCTGGTTTATGTTTTTCAAAAATTTTTCGCATCTCGCTTCTGTCAAGAATATCAACATTATAAAATTCTAATCTGTCCTGAATTGGTTTTAGCCTTTCAAGGTCACCTGCATAGGTTAGTTTGTCAACAACTGCGACTTTCCAGCCTTTTCTGGCTGCCAATCTTACAAAGTCACTTCCTATGAAGCCAGCGCCACCTGTGACAAGCACTTTCATGGTCAGTGCCTCCTAAGACTTTTTAGTTATTATACCAAAATTAAAAGGTGATGTTTTAAAATATTTTATAGAAAAAAAATAAAAAAATTATGGAGGAGGTGTTCCGGTTATGCCTATTTATGAGTATGAATGCACTAATTGCAACAAAATTCATGAAGTTATTCAAAAATTTAGTGATGAAAGTTTAAAAAATTGTCCTATTTGTGGAGGAGAATTAAGAAAGCTTATTTCGCAGTCTTCTTTTATTTTAAAGGGTAGTGGATGGTATGTGACTGATTATGCACGGAAAAACAGTTCTAATAATGGTTCAAATGGTAAAAAAGCAGAAAGTAAAGCATCTGATATTAATCAAAAGGTAAAATCTTGAATGATTAAACCCCATGTTCATGTCCCTTACAGTAAATTTTATGAATATATAGAGATTATTAGAGAGAAAAGATTAAATCTTGAAATATATTTTGATTCAAAAAGCCTTGATGATATAAACAGAGATTCTATATTAAAACTAAAAAAGGCTTTATTTTTTGAACCTTCTTTGTCTTTTCATGCTCCCTTTATGGATTTATCTCCAGGTGCAGTTGATTCAAAAATAAGAGAGGCAACTATAGAAAGATTTAATCAAGTTTTTGATGTCGCAGAAATCTTAGAACCAAAGAGCATAGTATTTCATTCTGGATATGAAAAATGGAAATATGCATTTAAGGTTAATCTCTGGCTTGAAAAGAGCTTGATTACATGGGAAAAAATTTTAAGGAGAGCAGAGAAAATGAATATCCCAGTTGCTATAGAAAATATATTTGAAGAAGAACCAGACAGTTTAAGGTTGCTTATGGAGAAAGTTTCTTCTCCTTATTTTGGTGTTTGTTTTGATACAGGACATTTTAATTTATTTTCAAAAAAATCCCTTGATGAGTGGATGTCTGCTCTTAATAATTTTATTTTTGAATTTCATTTACATGACAATAATGGCATTTTTGACGAACATCTTGCCATAGGAAGTGGGACTTTTGATTTTAAAAGATTATTAAATTTATTAGAAAAAAAAGATTATCTGTATACTATTGAAGCTCATAGCCCTGAGGAGGTTTTTAAAAGTATAAAAAAATTCAATGAATTGATTAATTTAGAATAATTATGGTATTTTATTGTTTAAAATAAATATTTTTTAGTAGGGTATAGCTATGGCAAAGATGAAAGGTGCAGAAATTATAATTGAATGTCTTAAAAGGGAAGGAGTAAAGCATATTTTTGGTTATCCCGGTGGAGTAATTCTTGACATTTTTGACCTTCTTTATGATGATCCTGATATAAAGCTCATTTTAACAAGACATGAACAGGGAGCAACTCATGCTGCAGATGGATATGCAAGAGTAAGTGGTAAACCAGGAGTAGTGTTAGTTACAAGTGGTCCTGGAGCTACTAATACAGTAACAGGCATTGCTACAGCCTACATGGATTCTGTTCCCCTTGTTATCTTCACGGGTCAAGTTCCTACTTTTTTGATTGGTAATGATGCCTTTCAGGAAGCAGATATTGTCGGTATAACAAGACCCTGTACAAAATATAATATTCTCGTCAAAGATGTTAAAGACCTTGCAAGGCAAATAAGAGAAGCTTTCTATATAGCAACTTCAGGAAGGCCAGGACCTGTTCTCATAGATTTACCCAAAGATGTGTCTCAAGGAAGAGCTGAATTTGTATGGCCTGAAAAGATTCATATAAGGAGCTATAATCCTACCTATGAAGGGAATGTTTATATGATAAAAAAGGCAGCACATGAGATTGCCAAAGCTAAGAAGCCTATTATTATAGCAGGTGGTGGTTGCGTAATATCTGGAGCTCATGAATATTTGAAAGAACTTGCTGAATTCACTCAAATTCCTGTTACAAATACACTGATGGGCCTTGGGAGTTTTCCCGGAACCCATGAACTTTTTCTTGGAATGCTTGGAATGCACGGAACTTATTATGCAAATATGGCTGTTCAAAATTCTGATTTGATAATCGCTATTGGCATGAGGTTTGATGATAGAGTTACAGGTAAGACAGATGCTTTTGCACCAAATGCTAAAATTATTCATATAGACATAGACCCAACTTCTATTCGGAAAAATGTAAGAGTTGATATACCAATAGTTGGAGATGTTAGTAGGGTTTTGCAAGTATTAAACAACGTACTTAAAGAAGAAATTAAACCTCAGTGGGATGAAGTGAGAAAGGCTTGGCTCAAGCAGATTAATCAGTGGAAAAAGGAAAGACCGCTTACTTATGAATTTGACCCAGAGGTTATTAAACCTCAGTATGTTATTGAAAAACTCTATGAAATTACAAAAGGTGAGGCAATAATTACAACAGAAGTTGGGCAGAATCAGATGTGGGCAGCGCAGTTTTATAAATATAACAAACCAAGAAGATGGGTAAGTTCAGGGGGACTCGGTACTATGGGATATGGATTCCCTGCTGCAATTGGTGCACAACTGGCACGTCCTGATATGACAGTAATAGATGTGGCAGGTGATGGAAGTATTCAGATGAACATACAGGAATTAGCTACTGCTGTAATATATAATTTGCCTGTAAAGGTTGCAATAATTAACAACAGTTATCTTGGCATGGTGAGACAATGGCAGGAATTATTCTACAGTGAAAGATACTCTCATACCTATTTAAGCACCGCACCAGATTTTGTAAAAGTAGCTGAAGCATATGGAGCTGTTGGGCTCAGAGCAACAAAGCCGAATGAAGTTGAACCTGTAATAAAAGAGGCATTATCTATTAGAAAACCTGTATTTATGGATTTTGTTGTTGACTGGAAGGAAAAGGTTTATCCTATGGTACCCCCTGGTGCTCCTATTGATCAGATGATTTTTGAAGAAAAGAAAAAAGAACGGAAGTTGAAAGCGGTCAAATAGGAGGATACTGTGAGACATATAATATCAGTGCTTGTAGAGAATAAATTTGGAGTATTAGCAAGAATAGCAGGACTTTTCAGCGGTAGAGGTTACAATATAGAAAGTTTATCAGTAGGCGAAACAATAGACCCTCAAATATCAATCATGACAATTGTTACAACTGGTGATGACAGAGTTATTGAGCAGATTACAAAACAGCTTAACAGACTTATTGATGTAATAAAAGTGGTTGATTTAACTGAAATAGACCATGTTGAAAGAGAGATGGTTTTAATGAAAGTCTCCCCAAGAAAAGAAACCAGACTTGAACTACTGAAGACTGTTGAGATATTTAGAGGAAGAGTTGTAGACTCCGGACCTACAACTTATACAATTGAAGTTACGGGTGATGAAAAGAAGATACAGGCATTCATTGAATTAATGAAGCCCTTGGGTATAAAGGAATTTGTCAGAACAGGCAAGGTAGCCATTCCACGAGAAATATCTCAGAGAAAATAACAAAAAATTTTAAAAAAAGGGGGAATAAATGACAAACAAAGGAAAAGTTTATCTGATTGATGTAACAAATAGAGATGGGGTTCAGACTTCAAGAATTTTGCTACCAAAACTTTCAAAAACTTTGCTTAATCTATATCTTGATGAAATGGGTGTCTATCAAAGTGAAATCGGTTTTCCTACATTAAAGCATGAAGTGAATTATATTAATGCTAATCTTGAACTTGCTGAAGTAGGTGCATTTAAAAGAATACATCTTGAAGGATGGGCAAGGGCAATTCCTGAGGATGTAGAACTTACCTTTAAAAACTGTCCAAAAATTAAACATTTAAATCTTTCGGTATCTACTTCTGAAATTATGATTCAAGGTAAATTTCAAGGAAGAAAAACATGGAATGATGTTGTAAAAGGAATGTATAATGCTGTGAAACTTGCAAAGGAGCTTGGTGCAGAAACAGTTGGATTTAATGCAGAAGATGCCTCCCGTACTGAACTAAGTAGACTAATTGAATTCATCTTAGCAGGTAAAGAAGCAGGTGGAGATAGATTTCGTTATTGTGATACCTTAGGATGTGAAGACCCAATCACAATATATGAAAGAATACACACGCTTGCATTGGCAACAAAATTTCCCATTGAAATGCACTGCCATAATGATCTTGGAATGGCTGAGGCTGTTTCAGTTGCAGGAGCAAGAGCAACTGTAGAGGCTGGAGTTGACAGCTATATAAATACTACCGTAAATGGATATGGAGAAAGAGCTGGAAATGCTGATTTAGTATCTACCGTGCTTGCCTTAAATTATTCTCATGGACTAAAGGAAGCATGCCCTCTTGACGAACATATTAATCTTAAGTTAGCATGGAAAATTGCTAAATATGCCTCATATGCTTTTAACATCCCAATTCCAATAAACCAGCCTGGAGTTGGTGCAAATGCTTTTGCTCATGAATCAGGTATTCATGCAGATGGTGTTCTTAAAGATCGTTCAAACTATGAACTCTACTCTCCTGAAGATGTGGGTCGTGGTGAGCCTGAACTTCTTGAAACAGGAAGAATAATCACCACAGGAGAATATGGAGGAATTAAAGGTTTCAGATATGTTTACAGTAAACTTGGAATAGAATTTCACGATGACAACGAAGCAAGAAATATACTTGAGCTTGTCCAATATGCAAACCTACATACACAGAAACCACTCACTGATGACGAATTAAAATTGATAGCAACCTATCCTGACATTGTCAGGCAGATTCTCACGGTAACACCTTAAGGAGGAGTATAAGGAATGTATACTATTACTCTTATTCCTGGAGATGGAATAGGTCCTGAAATTTCTAAGGCAATGATCAAGGTTGTTGAAGCTACAGGAGTCCAAGTTAGATGGGAAATGCAAAATGCTGGAGAGGAGGTTTACTTAAAAGAGGGCAATCCTCTTCCTGAGAAAGTACTTGAGTCAATCAAGAAAAACAAGATTGCCATAAAAGGTCCTATAACAACTCCTGTAGGAACAGGATTTAGAAGTGTAAATGTTACACTAAGGCAGGCACTTGACCTTTATGCCTGTGTAAGACCCTGCAAGAGTTTTAAAGGAGCAAGGACAAAATATGAAAATGTTGACCTTGTTATAGTTAGAGAGAACACTGAAGACCTTTATGCAGGAATAGAATTTAAAAAAGGTGAACAGGAGACTCTTGATTTAATAGATTTCATCAATTCAAAATCTGGTAAAAAAATAAGAGAGGACTCAGGCATTAGTATTAAGCCTATTTCAGTTTTTGGCACAGAGAGAATTGTTAAGTTTGCCTTTGAATATGCAAGAAAAAATGGCAGAAAGAAGGTAACAGCAGTTCATAAGGCAAATATAATGAAATACAGTGATGGACTTTTCCTTGAAGTTGCAAGGGATATTGCATCACGCTATCCTTATATTGAATTTGAAGATAAAATTGTTGATAATATGTGTATGCAGCTGGTACAAAAACCAGAGCTTTACGATGTATTGGTACTGCCTAATCTTTATGGTGATATCATAAGTGATCTTGCAGCAGGACTTATTGGTGGACTTGGACTCGCACCAGGAGCAAATATTGGAGACGAATATGCTGTTTTTGAGCCAACACATGGAAGTGCCCCCAAATATAAAGGCTTAAATAAAGTTAATCCTTTTGCAATAATACTCAGTGCAGTTATGATGCTTAGACATATTGGTGAATTTAATGCAGCAACAAAAATTGAAAGAGCTATTTCAGAAATAATTGAAGAAGGAAAATTTGTCACCTATGATATGAAATCACCAGATGACCCGAATCCTCCAGTTGGAACTCAAGAGGTAGCAGAGGCATTAACTATTAAAGTAAAAAGTTATTGAGAATTATTCGAGAAGCTTTAGTTAGATAAATTTTTATTAATTTATTATGAATGAAATTTTTCTTATATTTTTTCTAATTTTCCTTAATGGTGTTTTCTCTGCTGCAGAAATTGGAGTTGTAACTTTAAGAAGGTCAAGACTGCGACAACTAATTGAAGAAAATAATCCAAATGCTCTTATTATAGAAAAATTTAAGGAAAATCCGGATAGATTTCTTGCAACCATACAGGTAGGTATCACTCTTATTGGAAGCCTTGCATCTGCCATAGCTGGTGCTTATGCAGTTACCAATATTAAACCTATATTAGAGGCTGTTCCCATTAAATTTATTTCAGTCTCAGCAGAGGCACTATCAATAACGCTTATTGTAATAGTGGTTACCTATATTTCCGTTGTCTTGGGAGAACTCGTTCCAAAGTCAATTGCCCTTTCAAATCCTGAATGGGTAAGTTTGAAGACTTCAAGATTTATAGATTTTTTTTCAAAGATAACGTCTATATTAGTAAGAATTCTTACAACAACTACTAACTGGCTATTGAAACCTTTTGGATTGAGAGCTTTTTCTGAAAGAGGTTTTATTTCGCAAGAAGAGTTGAAACTACTTGTAGAGGAAGGAGAGGAAAAGGGTATATTTGAACCTGAAGAACGTCAACTAATCCACAGTGCCTTCGGATTTTCTGATATTATGGTAAAGGAGATAATGATACCCGCTCCACAAATGATTACGATAAGTGTCTATATGAGTATTGAAGAAATTAAGCAGATAATCATGGAAGAACAATTTTCTCGTTATCCTGTTATAGGAAAAGATTTGAATGATATTAGAGGAATACTTTTTGCTAAGGACTTTTACAATCTTTTGATTAAGAATCCTGATTATAAAATTGAAATAAAAAGAATCATTAAACCTCCTATGTTTGTTCCTGAAACAATGAAAATTAATATTCTCCTAAATGAAATGCAAAAAAAGAGAGTGCATATGGCAATTGTTGTTGATGAGTACGGAGTTGTAACAGGACTTGTAACTCTTGAGGATATTCTTGAAGAACTTGTTGGTGAAATAAGGGATGAATATGATGTTGAAATGCCTGTTGTTACCATATCCGATGGTTCTATGATAATAGATGCGGGTATTTCAATTAGAGATTTAAAAGAAGACTATGGAATAGAAATTGAAGAATCAGAAGAATATGAAACTCTTGGAGGTTTTATTTTAACATCTCTTCAAAGAATTCCAGTTGTCGGAGATACTGTAGTTATTGATGATAAAATTTTCCGCGTAATTGAGATGGTGGGGCATAGAATTTTAAAGATTAAATATGAACGTAAATTAATTGATGAAACAACTTAAATTATTACATTATAAAAAATGATTATTTGCATTATTATTTTCTTTAATATTAACCTCAAATATGTCTTCAATAACCGAGAAATTAACTGATAATTATCAAAAATTTTTTTATGATTTTAAGGAATCTGAAGAATTAATTGTTATTTTTGTAGAGAAAGAAAAAATTAAATATATTGCACAGGCATTAATTTCAGAAGGATTAAGATTTGTTCATCTGACAGCCATAGATTTTTCTGAACAGAAAAATAAAATTGAATTAAATTATTTTTTCTTTCATCTTGAAGAAAAGAAAAATATCATTATTAAATCTGAAATTGATATTTCCAATCCCTCCATAGCTTCAATTGCAGACATAATTCCTGGTATAACCTGGGCTGAAAGAGAATGTAATGACATGTTTGGAATAAAGTTTGAGGGACATCCTGATCCAAGAAGACTCGTTCTTCCAGATGATTGGCCAGATAACGTCTATCCCTTAAGAAAAAATTTTTCCTATAATTCAAAACCACCTGTTAAATCAGAACCTACTATGGAGTTAAAAAAACCAGGTGAGGGCAGAACCGTGATTCCTCTTGGTCCTTTTTATCCTTCTTTGGAAGAGCCTGCATATTTTAGACTAATTGTGGAGGGTGAAGAAATTGTTGATTTTGACTATAGAGG
>JAOAGU010000032.1 GCA_026415595.1 Thermodesulfovibrio sp.
ATTTTATTTGGCATTATTTCTAATGCCAATCTCTCTTTCAGTTCGTTAACAGCAGTTTCATTTGGTGAAAGATGATGGTTTATATGAATTTTTGCATTTTTAATAGCCATTTCAAGGATACCCTTTTCCTCTTCGTTTTCAGGAGTTTTTATCTGAACTAATATTTCACCTCTTTCAGAGAGCCATTTTTTTATTTCTTTATAATTTTCAGGCATTTGTTCTAAGAGGATTATTGGTGGAGGAAGAAGGGATTCCTTGGAATAAAGAGATTCTAAAACAGAAAGTGTTAGTTCTGAAAGATTTTCGTATACTGCTTTTTTAATTAGATAATCTTTTGACCCTACTAAAACACCATTTCTTATAAAAAGAACATTGACGGAAACATTTATATTATTTACATAAATTCCAATTACATCTATATCTTGCAATCTATGGGATACAACTCTTTGTTGCTCAAAAATTCTTTCAAGTCTTTTGATCTGGTCTCTAACTTTTGCTGCTTCTTCAAATTTTAATTCTTCACTTAATTTTAGCATTTTATCCTTTAATTTTTCTAAAAGTTCTTTTCTTTGTCCCTTGAGAAACATTATTACAGTCTCTACTCCTTTAAGATATTCCTCTTTTGTAATTTTCCCAGCACATGGTGCAGGACATCTTTTCATCTGAAACTGGACACAAGGTCTCATAGGTTTGCTTAGATTATATTTACAAGTTCGTATGGGGAAATTTCTTCTAATAAATGATAGAGCTTCCCACATTGACTGAGCTGGGACATAAGGACCAAAATATAAATTGCCATCTCTTTTTATTTTACGTACAACCTCTATTTTAGGCCATTCTTCCTTCATGGTAATTTTTAGATAAGGGTAATTTTTATCATCTCTTAAAAGTATGTTAAATGGAGGTTTATATTTTTTTATTAAGCTTGCTTCAAGAACCAAGGCTTCAAATTCATTTGAGGTTACAATGTAGGATAAATCATTAACGAGTTGCATCATTTTGGTCTTTCTTGTATCAAGCTCTTCTTTTTTAAGATAACTCCGGAGTCTGTTTCTTAGATTCTTTGCTTTTCCTACATATAAAACCTTGCCTTTTTTATCTTTGAATATGTATACTCCCGAAAGGTTAGAAATTTTTGAAATTTCTATCATAAATATATTATATTAATTTCACTCTTGACATTTAGAGGTTTTTTGTGTATTATAACTTAAATTATTTTTAGAAAGGAGGCTTACCGTGGAAGCACCAACCTTTTTACACATGTTATTCCCTTCTATCCCGCCCTATGTTAGCTATTCTTGGTTGGCTATGGGTTTTATTATTGTGGTAGCCTTTGTAGTAAAAAACAGTCTTAAGATTGTTCCAGAAGGTGTTCAGAATGTGGTGGAAGTTCTAATGGAATTTCTGAGAGGGCAGGCTTTGACGTGCATTGGACATCATTGGGGAGATAAATTTTTGCCTCTTTTAGGCACACTTTTTATTTATATTTTAGTATGCAATTTATTTGGTCTTATTCCCGGATTTGAATCCCCAACGTCTAATGTAAACATGACCTTTTCCATGGCGATTCCTGTGTTTGTTATCTATCAGTTTATGGGCTTTAAGGTACATGGAATTCGCTACTTAGAGCACTTTCTCGGTCCTATTAGAAGTATTTATGCAATCCCTTTCATGATGTTTATGTTTATTGTTGAGTGGGTAACTCACTTAGCAAGACCTTTAACCCTTGGTGTTCGACTTTTTGGTAATATGTTTGGTAAACATCTTCTTTTAATGGTTCTTGGAATTCTTGCTCCATTAGTAGTTCCTGTTGCATTTCTCTGCTTAGGTACATTGGTTAGCGTACTTCAGGCATATGTCTTTATGTTGCTTACAGCTGTTTATATAGCAGGCTCAGTTGAAGAGTCGCACTAAAATCACTAAAGAAAGGAGGAGAGTATAATGAGAAAGTCTTTCGTAGTTCTATTCACTGTTCTCGTCCTGGTTCTTTCTGCCTCTGCAGTATTTGCTGCTGAAGCAGACACAGCAAAGCTGAGTTATTATGGATGGGCAACAGCTGGTGCATTAATTGGACTTGGTGCTGCAGCATGTGGTGGCGGAGTTGGAATGGGACAGGGTCTCAGAGGTATGGTTGAGGGTGCAGCAAGAAACCCTGGAGTCTCAGGAAAGCTTATGACATTCTTTATCATCGGTCTTGCATTGATTGAGTCTCTTGTCATTTATGTTCTCGTATTTGTTCTTATTACCTTCTACGCAAATCCTTTTGTGAAGTAATTTTTTCTTTCATTTTTCTCAAAAAAAGGGGGAGCAAAAGCCCCCTTTTTATTTGATAACTTCTTCCAATACAGAAAATAAAATGGAGCTTTAAAGAAATATCAGAATTTTTAACTTCTATTTGTAATTAGAGAGTATATTAGTTGTGTGTAGGAAGGTTTAGTATATATGCCTTTTCTCCGTGATTGAGAATTTCTAACATAGCAGTAAGAGATTTTAAATGGAAAATGTCAAAGGCTTCATGATTTTTTAAGTCTCCCATGTTAAAGGCAGAGAGAAAAATAAATGATTTGTATAATTTTTTTGAAGTTTTTAGAGAAACAATTGGCTTTACTATTGTTTGTTCAAAAAAACTATCACTTATTTTTCGTACCTTTTTATTAATGGTCATTATCTGAAGCCAGTAAAACCTGTCAACTATTCTATCTGCTTTTAATTCAAAAATCATGTGTTGAAGGGGATTCAAATTTTTAATATCGTGATGAAGAATAGCATCTGCAGCTAAATGGGTTAAAAATCCATAGGCAAATGCTTTTTCTTCTTGAGTCTTTGCTTCCTGAAGAAGATTCAGTCCAGTTTTCCATGAATGGGGATTTTTTTCATCGGGAAGATATTTTTTACCTATTACTGTATCAGGTATGATATTACCGTACATGAAATATTCCCTGTAAATTTTTATAACTGGAAGTATTGATAAAGGAATAAAATGAGATAGATTAAATATTTGTTGGGAGAGATAGACGTGAGTTAATGGTCCCCATGCATAGGAGATTTCTGGTATAAAAAATATCAAGAAAACTGATATAATCCAAAGCATCAATAGCCCTCTTTATTGTAAAGATTCATAGCCTTATCAACACCTTCAATAAGTATTGTAACAATAGAGTCTACTGCATGCAAAATTTTTTGTTTTATTATGGTTTTTTGCTCTTTTGAAAAGGGGCTTAATACGTAATCAGATACTTCAATTTCCCCTTCCTTACCAATACCAATCTTAACACGAATAAAGTCCTTTGTTCCTAAATGGTCAATAATAGACTGTACACCTTTGTGTCCACCAGAAGAACCGTTTTTTTTGATTTTTATTCTTCCAACTGGCAGGTCAATGTCATCGTGAATAACTATAAGAGAATCAGGAAGATTTTTCAATATTCTATCATCGGCTATTTTCCTAACTGCTCTTCCGCTTAAGTTCATATAAGTCAAAGGTTTCATCAAGATGATTTCTTTATCATCAATTCTACCCTTGCTTATCATATACTCATCAAGTGTATCAAAATTTAAGTCATATTTATCTGCTAATTTGTCAACTACCATGAACCCTACATTGTGCCTTGTTTTACTGAATTTTCTTCCTGGATTCCCTAATCCTACAATAAGAATCATTCAAATTTTTACTCTTCTTCCTTAGCTTTCTTGCCTTTCTTTATAACCTCTGGTTCTACTATCTCTTCTGTTGATGGAACTATTTCTTCCTCAGCCTCTATTGTTAAAGTAGCTATGACCTCATCAGGATTTGATAGGACTTTTATGCCATGTTCAAATTTTATATCTCTTACATGGATTGCGTCTCCAACTTCTAACTGAGAAACGTCAACTTCAATATGGCCAGGTATTTTTTCTGGAATTGCTTCAATTTCAATTTCAGATATTCCATGTTGTAGAATTCCTTTATCCTGCTTTACGCCAATAGGTTCTCCTATCAAGACAACAGGTACGGTTACTCTGATTTTCTCTGTAGCACTAACCTCCATAAAGTCAACATGTAGTAATTTGTCAGTAACTGGGTCTACATGATAATCTTGAAGAATTGCTTGCTTTTCGCCATCTTCAAATTTTAGAGTGACAAACAATTTTTCTCTTGTAGCAATATTCATGAATGGAATCATCTCTTTTGAAGCAATCTGGATAGGTTCTGATTTATTACCTTTATAAATTATACAGGGAATGAATCCCCCTTTTCTCAATTGTCTTGCTGCACCCTTTCCTGTTTTTTCTCTTTTTACGGCATTTAGAACTACTTTTTCCATTTTTTACTCCTCCCTTTAAACAAATAGTGAGCTTATTGAAGTTTCTTCGTTAATTCGCTTTATTGCTTCACCTAAAAGATGAGCAACTGTAAGTACTTCTATTTTAGGACATCTATCTTTTTTGTCCTCAATAGGAATTGTATCGGTAATAATTACCTTTTCAAGAACAGAGTTATTAAGTCTATCAATAGCAGGACCGGATAGAACGCCATGAGTTGCTGCAGCAAAAACTCTTTTTGCTCCCTTTTCTTTCAAGGCTGCTGCTGCCTGAGTAATTGTTCCTGCTGTATCAATCATGTCGTCAATAAGCAGAGCATCTTTGTCCTTAACATCACCAATTACATGCATTATTTTAGATACATTTGGAGCGTCTCTTCTTTTATCAACTATAGCAAGAGGAGCATTGATTTTTTTTGCAAATACTCTTGCTCTCTCTGTACCGCCTGCATCAGGAGATACAACAATTATGTGGTCAAGGAGATCATTTTTCTTTAAATAATCTAAAACTACCGGTATTGCGAGAAGATGGTCAACTGGTATATCAAAAAAACCCTGAATTTGGCCAGCATGTAAATCAACAGAAAGCACTCTATTTGCCCCAGCAACAGTAATCAAATTGGCAACAAGCTTGGCTGATATAGGAACTCTTGGTTGAACCTTTCTGTCTTGTCTTGCATATCCGTAATATGGAATAACAGCTGTTATTCTTCTTGCAGAAGCTCTTTTAAGGGCATCAATGATAAGCAGAAGTTCCATTAAATTTTGATTTACAGGCGTACATGTGGACTGAATAACAAAGGCATCTGAACCTCTGATATTTTCCTTAATCTGAACCATTATTTCACCATCACTAAAGCTTGTTACAGCAGTTTCTGTAATCGGAATTTTAAGATAGTTGCTTACTTTTTGAGCAAGTTCAGGATTAGAATTTCCAGTAATTAGACGTATTCCATCTGGCATTTTTTAATCTCCTAAAAATAAAAATTACCCTCTTTCAGAGGGTTTTTTATTTACTGGGGAGGCAGGATTCGAACCTGCGAATGGCGGATCCAAAATCCGCTGCCTTGCCGCTTGGCGACTCCCCAATTATTTTTTATCAATCTAAAATCAAACTTACCATTAAGAAACAAGAGTTTGAACAACTTTAACCCAATATCCATTAAATCTTTCAGCGGCAGATAAAGCTTCCTCTTTGCTTTTAAAGAGACCAAAAACTGTAGAACCGCTTCCACTCATCAGGCTAACCACTGCACCTACCTTTAATAATCTCTTTTTCAACCTATCTATCTCCGGATATCTTTTTATAACAGGTTTTTCAAGGTCATTCCAGAGATAAAAACTATCAATAACTCCCTTGCAAATCAGCTCATATAACTGCCAAGTATTATTATTTATCTTTTCATAATTTTCTGTCAATTGACTTTTTATCTCAATGGAATCATACGCCCACTTTGTAGAAATACCAAACGGAGGTTTTACTAATAGAAGATTATAAGATTTTTGTATTTTGAGAGGTTTTATTATTTCACCCCTTCCTTCTATGATGCAAATAGGAAGATGAAAGAAAAAGGAAACATCACTCCCTAAGGATGTTCCTAATTTTTGAAGTTCTTGAGAATTTAAATTAAGCCCCCATAATTCATTTAGAGTTTTAAGGGTCGCAGAGACATCAGAGCTCCCCCCTGCTAATCCTGCTCCAATAGGAATTTCTTTTTTTAAAGTTATTTTTACTCCTTTTTTTATTCCAGTATACTCCTGTAATGCTTTTACAGATTTGTAAACAAGATTATTTTCCAATTTAATGGGAGCATTACAGATAATTTCTATTTCTTCTGATTCTTCAAATATCAGAGTATCATATAAATCTATAGCCTGAATAAGTGAGATTATATCGTGATACCCATCAGGTCTTTTCTTTAAAACAGATAGCGACCAATTTATCTTGGCAGGGGTTTTTATTGTTAACATTATTTTTTAATGAGAGGTTCTATTTCTTTTATCTTGCCTTCTACTCTCTCTTTTAATCCCTGTTCTTTTTCATGATACTTAATCGCTTCTTGCCAAGCATCAAAGGCATTTTTATACTGTCCAAGAGCCTTATATACATCACCAAGATGTTCAAGAATAACAGGGTCATCTTTAACATATTTAACTGCTTCAAGCATATATTTCAATGCCTTATCTTTTTCTCCAAGTTTGAAATACACCCAGCCTAAACTATCAAGATAATAACCATTATTAGGCTTTATCTTAATAGCTTTTTCTATTAGTAAAAGGGCTTCATGAAGATTAATCCCTTTATCTGCATAGCTGTATCCAAGATAATTAAGAGCTTCTGCATGATCAGGTTTAAGTGTAATAACTTTTTTCATAAACTTTTCAGTTTCTTCAAATTTTCCAAATTTATCATATACAACGCCTGCTATAAAATTTATCTCTGGATTTTCAGGAAATTTAGTAAGGGCTTTTTCTACATAACCCTTTGCTTTATCATAGTTTTTTAAATCTAATGCTGTTTCAGTAGCATACAGGTAAATATCAGGAACATTTTCAGAGAATTGAAGAGTTTCATCATAAATATTTAAAGCTTCATTGAGCTTTTTCTGCTTAATATAAATAGTAGCTAAATTTAAAAAAGCGTTTACCTGCCTTGGATTAATGGAAATGATTTTTTTTAAAATATTTTCTGCTTCCGTATATTTTTCAGTTTCAATATAAATTAATGAAAGATAATACATCAGATTTAAATCTCCGGGATGTTTAGATAATAAGTAATTTATTTCCTCTAAGGCTTTCTCATACTGTTTTGTCTGCAAATAGAGAAGGACAAGTCTTTCACGAATCTGGTCAGATTCAGTTTTTTGTTTTTTTAAGGTTTCCAGTTGTTCAATAGCCTGAGTATAGGATTTTTGAGAGAAATATAAATTAATTAACCTTTCTCTTGCAAATAAGCTTTCAGGATTTATCTGTAATGCCTTTTTAAAATATGATTCTGCTTCTTTTGTGTTTCCTAAGAGTTCTTCTACTACACCGAGATTTGCATAGGCAGATGCGTGATTGGGATTTATCTGGATAATCCTTTGAAAAGATTCTTTAGCATTATTGAAGTCTTTCTTTTCAATATAAATTACACCTAAGAAATGAAGAGCCATAAGATTTTCATCATCTTCATTAAGAATCCTTTTAAAGCTTTCCAAAGCCTTGTCAAGCTTTCCACTTGCAAGATAAAAATTAGCAATTCTTGATAGAGTTTCTATTTTATTCGGCATCTTATCAAGAATCTTTTCATAAATATTAACAGCCTCCTCTGTTTTGTTTTCTTTTATATAAATAGAGGCAAGTACTCTTAAGGCTTCCACATTTTCAGGAGACTCCTTCAATACTTCTTTAATATATTCTTTTGCTTTTTCAATATTGTCAGTTTTTATATAGGCATCAGCAAGAACAGTTTTTAAAAATTTTGAAGAAGGGTCTTTTTTTAATGCTTCTTCATAATAGGCAAT
Source organism: Thermodesulfovibrio sp. (assembly GCA_026415595.1). Classification (GTDB taxonomy): domain Bacteria; phylum Nitrospirota; class Thermodesulfovibrionia; order Thermodesulfovibrionales; family Thermodesulfovibrionaceae; genus Thermodesulfovibrio. Next base: position 7,808 of record JAOAGU010000032.1, read on the forward strand.
GGCAGATTTTATATCATTATTGATAGCGGAGTAATATCCAGCCATGAAGTTAAAATAAGATATTTCCTCATTGGCAAAGACTGAAAGAGGGATAAAAAAAATAAAGATAAAGAAAATCAGATAACGCAACATATTAGTATTATTGCATAGTATAGAGAAATAAAAAAAGGGGAGAAAAAATCCCCCCCTTTTTTAAAAAAATTAGCAAGAACTTTTGCATTTACAGGTGGGCATAGCCTTACCTGATACCTTTTTAATCATAGTGCACCTCCCTTTCATAGGGATTTAAACCTCTTCATGAGGTTTTTTCAGAGCTTCATGCTCTAACTAAATTATAACAATTTTTTGTAAAAAAAGAACAAAATAAATTATCATTAACTCATGAAGCAAAAATTTAAAAGAGTTTTTCAGTGCCAAAGCTGTGGCTATATTTCTCTTAAATGGCTTGGCAAGTGTCCTGACTGTGGAGAATGGAACAGTTTTGTTGAGGATAAGATTGAATCTGAAGGTTTTAAAAAGAGATTTGCTGAGGCTGCAAAGCCTGTTGCAATAAACTCTGTAGAGATAATAGTATCCGAACGTCTTTCTACAGGAATAGGAGAGTTTGACAGAGTTCTCGGCGGTGGAGTCGTGAAAGGTTCTCTCATTTTAATTGGTGGAGACCCGGGTATTGGAAAGTCAACCCTCTTACTTCAGGCAACGGATAATATTGCAAAAAAATACGGCAAGGTGCTTTATGTCTCTGGAGAAGAATCCCTTCTACAGATAAAATTAAGAGCAGAAAGGCTTCAGATTTCATCGGAAAATATTTTTCTTTTAAGTGAAACTCTTGTGGAAAGAATTCTTGAATGTGCAGAGGAACAGACACCTATTGCAGTTGTGGTTGATTCTATTCAGACAGTCTATACAGAAGAGGCTATTTCAGCACCTGGCTCAGTAAGTCAGATAAGGGAGTCAGCAACAAAGTTTATGAATTTTGCTAAATCTAAGGGAGTGCCTGTTTTCCTTATAGGTCATGTAACAAAAGAGGGAGCTATAGCAGGTCCACGTGTTCTTGAACATCTTGTGGACACAGTGCTTTATTTTGAGGGAGACAGAGGATATGCATATAGAATTCTAAGAAGTGTAAAAAATAGATTTGGTCCTGCCAATGAAATCGGAGTCTTTGAGATGACAGGTATGGGGCTAACTGAGGTGGAAAATCCATCACTTATATTTCTATCAGAACATGCTACTGCAAGCGGTTCTGCTATAACAGCAACAGTTGAAGGCACAAGGGCTATTTTGACAGAGATACAGGCATTGGTTGCTCCATCAAATTTTGGAATGCCAAGAAGAAACTTCATCGGTGTTGATTATCAGAGGGTAAATCTTTTAGTAGCAGTTTTAGAGAAACGTGGGAGATTAAATCTTGCAGGTGCTGACATATTTGTAAATGTTGTGGGAGGACTTAAGATAACAGAGCCTTCATCGGATTTGGCTATAATATCAGCGATTATCTCTTCCTTTAGAGATACTCCTTTGCCAGAAGGATTGGTTGTATTTGGAGAGGTTGGTTTAAGTGGAGAAGTGAGAGCAATATCACAGACAGAACTCCGTCTCAAAGAAGCATCTCGTATTGGAATGAAAAGAGCTATAATTCCAAAGAGCAACCTTGAAAGACTGAAAGAAAAATTTAATCTAAAAATAAATGGCGTGAGGTCTATAAATGAGCTTACTGAGATTCTTGGTATTTAGTTTTGTCTTAATTTTATTGTTTGCTTGTGCTGAAAAGAAACCTTTAATAGTAAAAGAATTTTATGTAGAGGATTTACAGGATTTCCTTAATAAAATGAAAATCTATTCTTCAATTGAGGGTATATTAAATCTTCAATATGAAGGCAAAAACAATCTTCAAGGTGATGCATTCCTTAGAATTTCTGAACGTGAGCTTTTACTTAGGGTATATTATATGGGCTTCCCTGCAGGAGAGGTTTATGAGGAAAATGGTGAGGTTACTTCAAATCTTCTTATTGAAAAAGACCGTCTTAAACAGCTTGTTACAGGAATAAGAAAAGGCTTTATTTGGTGGGATGGGGATTTTGTAGTAGAAGAAAACTCTAATGAATATATTTTAAAAGATAAAAAGGCTGATAGGATTGTTATATTAAAAAAATCAGGGTTTATGCCTCTTATTCAGACACTCAATGTGGAGGGACAAACTTTACTAATTAACTATGATGATTACAGCAAAATTCAAACAGAAGATGGAACAGTTTTAAATATGCCTATGAATATAGTAGTATATTACAAAAATAGAACTCTCAAGATAAAGATAGAACGAATAAAGATTAAAAATGCCTAAGAAAACCACTCGTTTAGGACAACACTTCCTCCGTAACAGAGAGATTCTTGAAAAAATTGTTAAAGTTTCTGAGATAACTCCTTCTGACAGAGTTTTAGAGATAGGAGCGGGAATGGGAGATTTAACAGAAATGCTTATAGAAAATGCAAGGGAAGTGATTGCCATTGAAATAGACCCATCACTTTATAAAATTTTAAAAGAGAGATTTTATGGAAAAGAAAATCTAAAGCTAATTAATCAAGATGCTTTGAAGTTTCCCTATGAAGAAATTGGAGAGTTTAAAGTTGTCTCAAATATTCCTTACTATATAACAAAACCCATAATATTTAGATTAATTAAAGCTCCGAATCTTAAATCAATGACTCTTACTATTCAGAAAGAAGTGGCAGAGAGACTTGCTGCTAAGCCTTCTACAAAAGATTATTCCGCCCTAAGCATAATGGCTCAATATTATATGAATGTAGAGATAAAATTTTATATAGAGGCTAAATTTTTTAGCCCTCCACCTGAAGTAGAATCAGCAGTAATAAAAATGGACAGAAGAGATAACCCTCCGGTACAGGTGAGAGATGAAGAACTTTTTTTTAGAATCATAAAATTAGCCTTTGGAAAAAGAAGAAAAATGCTTTCAAACTCTTTAAAGTCTATTATTAATGAGCCAAGAGAATTCCTTCAGAATATAGGCATTGATTCCATGAAAAGAGCCGAGGAACTCACTATTAAAGATTTTGCAAAAATAACCAACGAGTTTTGCAAACTTTGCAAAGGCTGATGCAAATTTTGCAAATTTAAAACAGCCTTTCTCCTAAGAAATTTATCAATTTTTCAGTAAAATCAATATGTTTACCATTTGGCATAAATGTTGATACTAATTTAAATAAAGATGAAAGAGAAAGGAGGTGACAAAGAATGAGAAAGATGACAATTATAGTTCTCGTTACTCTTCTTGCAGTTACCTTAATAGGTGCATCAGCCTATGCATGGAAAGGTGGAGGATTTGGAGGTTATGCTAAAAATTGTCCTATTTATGGTGCTGTTGAGCCCGAAAAAGCTCAAAAGTTTTATAATGACACTTTACCATTAAGGCAGAAACAGCTTCAGTTAAGAGGAGAGTTGATGCAGCTTTATGCTCAGCCAAATCCTGACTGGAATTCTATAAGTCAGAAAAGACAGGAAATGGCAAAACTTATGACAGAATTTCAGAAAAAGGCACAGGAATATGGTTTTGGATATGGATACGGTTTTGGTAGAATGAAGGGATTTGGAAATTGTCCAAGATGTTGGTAAAATTAATAGGGCATGAGCCCTAATAATCAAAATTAGGAGGTTTAAATATGAAGAAGTTAATAAGTATAATGCTGGTAGCAGCAGTTATTATTGTATTTACTGGAGTTTCCTTTGCTCAAAAGGGTATGGGTCCAGGTGCGCAATATCCTATAGG
>JAOAGU010000033.1 GCA_026415595.1 Thermodesulfovibrio sp.
CTGGAATTCTTATTTCATCTAATTTCATAAAGTCAGGAATTACATTGGGTAGAGAGATGTGTTTTACTCCCTTAATTAATAGCTTACCTACCAAGTAAGATAATGGATTCAATTTATAAACAACTATCATGGGTATATGTAAAAGAGTAGCCTGAAGAGTAGACGTTCCTGAGGTTATCAAGGCAACATCACTCATCGCAAGGGCTGTAAAGGATTTTTCATTAAGTATAGTTACATTATCCATCTTTGATAATTTTTCTCTTACTTTAGCTTCAAATTCTATATTTGGAGCTTTCGGTATTATAAAATGGATTTTATCTTTATCAAATAAGTCTATGAGGTTTAACATTAATGGCATTTTTTTATCTATCTCCGATGGTCTACTGCCTGGCATTAATGTTATAACTATCTCGCTTTTTATTCTAAATTTTTCTCGGATGATTTTTTTATCTTCTTGAGTTAAGGTATTTTCATTTCTAATTCCCATATTGCCCAATTCTTGTTTCATAAGCTCATACATGGGATGTCCCACATATTTCACAGAGATACCAGCATCTTTGTATATTTTCTCCTCAAAAGGTAATATAACTGCCATATAATCTACATATTTTTTTATGATTTTAATCCTGCCTTTTCTCCATGCCCATATCTGAGGGCTTACGTAATATAGGACTTTTTTACCAAGTTTTTTAGCTTTGCCGGCAAGTTTGAGATTAAAATCGGGAAAATCTATAAGAATAACTCCATCAACTTTTCTTAAGGTTTCCTCAGCTATTTTCAAGTTTTGTTTTAACTTTCTTAGATGTCCGAAGACTTCGAATAATCCAAAGGCATGGGTTATGTCTCCAATAATATTTACTCCAGCTTCTTTCATATACTTACCGCCTATTCCAAAAAGTTCAAAATCTTTAATAAGTTGCTTGGCAAGGAGAGCTCCATATAGCTCTCCAGAGGATTCTCCAGCAACTATTAGGAGTTTTTTTGAAGGCATCTCATTATTATTTGTGATATCTGAAAGACTTCTTCCTCTGGAAGTTCAGGATAGAGAGGAAGAGAGAGAATCTCCTTTGAAACTGCCTCAGTTATGGGAAAGTCTCCTTCTTTGTAGCCCAGAAATTTTAAGGCACCTTGAAGATGCATCGGTATTGGATAATATACAACAGAAGGAAATCCATGATTATAGAGCATTTCTTTTATTCTATCTCTTTCTTTAGAACGAATACTGTATAGATGATATACATGATAGGCATTAAGGGGTTCCTTTGGTGTTATAACTATATCATTAAGGAAGTTTGTATAAATGGCAGCCTTTTTTCTTCTTAATTCATTATACTGGTCTATGTATTTCATTTTAACCCTTAAGATACCAGCTTGAATTTCATCAAGCCTTGAATTTAAACCTATGGTGTCATGAATATATCTTCCTGGTGAACCATGATTTCTCAGTATTCTAATTTTTTCAGCTAAATCTACACTATTTGTTACAATCATACCACCATCACCAAAACAGCCAAGATTTTTACTTGGATAAAAGCTAAAACACCCGATATCTGCCAAACTTCCTATTTTTATATCTTTTATTTTAGCGCCAAATGCTTGTGCTGCATCTTCAATTACCTTTAAACCGTATTTTTTAGCAATTTCATTTATTTTTTCCATATTTGCCGGACATCCAAAAATATGCACTGCAATTATGGCTTTTGTATTTGGAGTAATTTTTTCCTCAATTTTATAGGGGTCTATGTTATATGTTTCCTCTTCAATATCAACAAAAACAGGTTTAGCTCCTACATATACTATTGCTTCAATCGTAGCAAAAAAGGTAAATGGCGTTGTTATGACTTCGTCACCTTTTCCTATATTTAAAGCTCTGAGAGCTAAATGTAAGGCATCTGTGCCTGATGCAACACCAACTGCCTCTTTAACTCCTAAATAGGTTTTCACCTCTTCTTCAAAGTTTTTTACATTTTCCCCAAGAATATAATGGGAACTTTCAAGAATTTCATTTATACATTCCAATATTTCTTCTTTTATATTTACATACTGTGCTTTGAGGTCAATAAAGGGTTTCATGCAGTAATGCCTCCGTTTATATGATTTATTATTTTCAAAACCTCTACTATATCATCAAATGAGGGAGCCTTTGATGAAAGCCTTCTTTTATCTACAGCTCTCAAAAAATCTCTAATTTCTTCATATAAAGCATTGGAATCTTTGTTTTTTATCGGGATTTCTACATCAGATCCATTTTCATTTATTTTTACTATTTTTTTATTGATTAAGTCTGCATGCAGACTAAAGCCTTCATCAATAATAGAAAGAGTTCTCTGAAAATGGGAAGAAATTCTACTTGCTAAGAGATTTGCACATATACTTTTGCCGTTAATTTCTAAGTCAAGCCATGCTGCAGCAATATCAATTTTACTCGTCATGAGGCTTTTTTTAAATGACTTTAAGTCTTTAATAGCAGGCTTTCCAGATTTCCTGAAAATCATCCATATTAAATCCATGTCATGTATCATTAAATCAAAAGTTACATCAGTATCTGTAGCTCTACCCAGAAATGGTGAAATCCTTTGTGCAGTTATGAAAGCTGGATTTTTAATATGCCGTATTAATGAAATCACAACTGGATTAAATCTCTCTATTAAGCCAACTTGAAGAATGATTTTTCTTTTTTTTGCTTCTCTTAGTAACCACATGGCATCCGATGGATTTTCCACTAAAGGTTTTTCAACAAAGAGGTCCTTGCCTTCTTTAATTAATTCTGAGGCAATTTCAAAATGGGTATCAGTTGGAGTTACTATGAAAAAAATTGATGCTCTATCTGTTAATTCTTTAAAGTCATCTGTATATTTTAGCCCATAATCTTTTGCCGATTCCCGAGCTCTATTAATATCTTTGTCAGCAATCCCGACAATCTCCACATCCTCCATTTGAGAAAGTATTTTTATATGTCTTTGTCCAAAGTATCCTGCACCTATTACTGCAATTTTATACTTCATTTATTATCCTATCTATCTCCTCTTTTGCTCTTTTGAAACCGTATTGTCTCAAAATTGACACAATTTGTTTTGAAGCTATTTTTTTGAAAAGTTTCTGTCTTTTTTTACTATCCTTTATCTTGTCTTTAATTTCTTTGCGTAAAGTTTTTAAAAACTTTAAATATAAAGCAAATTCTTTGCCATAATTATATTGGAGCTCTTCTTTAATTGTCCTGCTAAGTGCAGGAAATTCAGTAGAAACTGCTATTTTTAGATGTCCCTTTTCAAAAATAGCTGGAACTATAAATTCTATATTGTTTGTTTTTTTTACGATTTCCTTTTTTTCCACACTATTTACAAGAAATTGAGCATTTTTTAGAATTTGAGTATTTATTTTACTATCTGATGTGGCGGCTATTACTAAAAAAGCATTTTTAATATCATTTTTAGAATAATTTTTTCTTAAATACTCTATTTTGCCCTTTTCAACGAGTTTTTGAATATTGTGGGTAATATCTGGACTTATTACAGTGATATCCGCACCGTACTTTAGAAGCTTTTTTATTTTCCTTTCCGCAACTGTGCCACCACCTACTACAACACACTTTTTCCCTTTTATATCAATAAAAATCGGAAAAAAATTGGACATTTATTGAATTTTCATTCCTTCAGCTTTTTTAGCGAATTTGCTATCTGGAAATTTATCTTTGAGCATCTTTAAATACTGTCTTGCCATATCTGGCATTTCAATCCTTCTATAGGAATCTGCAAGAAGATAGAGAGCCTCGTCAAGATTTTTAAAATCTGAATAATTTTTAACAATCCCTTCAAACCTGCCTATTGCTGCCTTGTATGACCCCTTTTTATGATAGAATTTACCTATTATCAACTCGCCTTCAGCTATTATATTTCTACATTTCTGAATTCGTAAAGGAAGTATTTCACCGTATGGATGTCTGGGATATATTTTTTCAAGTTTGAGAAACTCTTCAAGTGCTTTCTGGGCAGTGCCAGCGCCTCTTTCAGCACCTTCAATCTGTCTAAAATATGCCATCCCGATGCTGTACTGAGCATAGGGAGCATAGGTAGATTCAGGATAAAGCTCAATAAATCTTCTGTATTCAGTTACAGCAAGTTCTGTTTCATCTTCTTTAAGATATGAATCTGCTATTTTAAGCTGTGCGAGGGGAGCATACTCCTTTGCAGATTCTCTATTTTTGATTTCAAGGAGCAGTTTTCTTGCCTCTTCATATTCTTTTTTACTAATTAATTCGTCAGACTTTTTAAGATATGTGACTGGATCAAATTCCTCTTTTTTTATTTGAGTTTTTCCACTGCAGTTAATAATTGTTAATGATATAATAAAAACGAAAACAAGATAAATAATTTTGTTTGCCTTATTAGCCATATAGACACTCCTTAATCAAAAGGTTCTTATTATTTTAAAATCTATCAAACCATCAGGTTCACTCCATATTACTTCAATATTGTCAACTTTTGCATGAGGTGGACCTTCTTTACATCTCTCTATGGCAATTGAGATTTTATCTTCATCGCCTTCAAATACTGCTTCAACTCTTCCATCTCTTAAATTTCTTACCCAACCTTTTAATCCCAGAGAATCTGCTACATCTTTAGTAAAGGCTCTATAAAAAACACCTTGAACTCTACCACTTATCAAAAGATGTGCTTTTTTCATTCATTCCTCCCTAATATCCTCTAAGATTTCTAAGTCTTCTCTGAGCATCTGCTTCCCAGCCGCGTTTCCCATCAGAAAGCTGAAGTGCTGTTGATAGATTATCAATAGCCTTAGTTCTGTTACCTATAGCCTGATAGTCTACACCGAGATAATAGTAAAGATCTGGATTATCATTTACTAAATTTTTAGCTCTTTCAAGGGTATTTATGCTTGCACTCCACTGATTTAATTGATTCTGAGCAATACCCTTTATAAGCATTGGTCTAAAATAAAAACTGTCAAGACCTATGGCTTTATCGGCATCACTAATTGCTTCTTGAAATCTTTTCAGGTTAAGATTTACAAGTGCTCTGTATGTAAATGCCTGATTGCTGCCATAAATATCTATTGCCCGATCAAGAAGGTTCAATGCCTGAGTGAAATTACGAGACTTTATATGTTTTTTTGCTTCTTCAATATAATCATAAGACTCTTTTGTTGACTTAAGTATTGCCTGAATTCTGCTAAAAGTGGTACTATTCTGTCTTAATTTATAAGAATCAGGATATTGTTGGGAAATCATTTGTTGAACATTTTTTATTCTTGTATCAGGTAAAGGATGAGTACTTAACCATTCAACAGATATGCCTTTTTCAAGTGTTTTAAATTTTTCAAACATGCTTAAAAGTCCCCTCGGATCATATCCCGATTGATAGCTGAACCTTACTCCTAAAGCATCGGCTTCGTTTTCCTGGTCTCTGCTGAATTTTAACTGAAGAAGTCCTGCTGATACCTGAGCAAGACTCATAACCGCAGAGGCATAATCACTTCCCTGCAAAGCAATCCCAAGAATACTTACAAGAATACTCATACCATAGGTTTTTTCAAGAAATTTAGCATGATGCCGTGCATTTATATGACCCAATTCATGGGCAAGCACACCTGCAAGCTCACTTTCGTTTTCCATTTTCAAAAGTATTCCTCTTGTAATAAAAACAGGTCCGCCAGGTAACGCAAAGGCATTTATATCTGGAGAGTTTACTATGTAAAATTGATAATCCACCTTTCTTGGTGTTACATTTGCTATTTTAGCTCCGAGTTGTTTTATGTAGTTTTGAACTTCTCTGTCGGGATACAGACCGTCATTTTCATTTATTGCTGTAGGAACTACTTTTTGACCAATCTCAATCTCCTGTTGAGTAGAAAGAAGTGTGTATGTTTTTTTACCTGAGATAGGGTCAATTTCAGCTACGCAGGAGATAGAAAAAATGGATAATAGGATTAAAATTAAAAATTTAAAAAATTTCTTCTTCATTTACCACCTCATTTTTTATCCTGCCTACAAGTTCTTGTAAAGCAGGAAAAACATCTGTACGAAGCCTGCCAGCTACCAGCACTTTCATTATGTCATCTCCAACTTTTAGATACCCTTCATTTATCCAGACCCTGACATCTAAAATTCCTTCCTTTATTTTTATTTCATTAATTATTTTATTGAGATTTTCGGAGTCAAAGGAAAGTTTCATCCCCTTAACAGGTTTTCCATCCTTTGAAGTCTCCCTTACAATCCCGTTATGAATAAGTATCATCCCCGCAGATTTACTTTCAGGATTTTCTTTGATTTCCCTGAGCCAGCTTTCTATCATATAATGTAGTTTAACAAAATTAATTTTTAAAGTTAAGTAGTTTTTATTTGAGACATATTACTTGAATAATTTTAGAAATTTTTTGTATCTTAAAAATAGCCGGAGTGGCGGAACTGGTAGACGCAAGGGACTTAAAATCCCTCGGAGGGTTCCCTCCGTACGAGTTCGAGTCTCGTCTCCGGCATTATTTTTTATCTGGAGGGCATGATGATAAAGAAAGCTGTCCTTCCTGTTGCAGGGCTTGGCACAAGATTTCTTCCTGCAACAAAGGCTTCACCAAAAGAAATGCTTCCAATACTTGACAAACCAATAATACAGTATGCAGTAGAAGAGGCGCAGAAGGTTGGAATCCAGGATTTTATATTTATAACAGGAAAACATAAAAGAGCTATTGAGGACCACTTTGACAAAGCTACAGAGCTTGAGGAAAGATTAATTAAAGCAGGAAAGCATGAATTATTGAAAAAAATTAATTTTTTTGAACATCTAAATTTTGCCTTTATTAGACAAAAAGAACCAAAAGGACTTGGTGACGCCATACTTTGTGCTAAACCTTTTATTCATGAAGAAGCTTTTATTGTTATCTTAAGTGATGATGTTATAGACCCTGATTATTCTGTTTTAAAGGATATGTTTGATATTTATGAAGAAACAAAATCTCCCGTAGTTGCCTTAGAGGAGGTCCCCTTTGATGAGGTATCAAGATATGGAATTATAGCTGGAAAGAAAATAAAAGAAGATTACTATTTAATAGAAGACATGATTGAAAAACCTGAAAAATCAAAAGCTCTTTCAAATTTAGCCATTATAGGAAGGTATATATTAACTCCTTCTATATTTAAGTATCTTGAAAAACTACAGCCTGGTAAAGGTGGAGAAATTCAGCTTACCGATGCTTTGAAAGCATTGTTGAGTGAAACTTCCATCTACGGATATAAAATTAAAGGTCAAAGATATGATGCAGGAGAGAAACTTGGCTATCTAAAAACTATAATATATTTTGCTCTCAGAGATCCTGAAATTTCTGATGATTTCAGAAAATTTTTAAAAGAACAATTGTCCTGCATATAATTTTTAAAAAATTTGTCTAAAAATAATCAAAATTTCTGAAAAAACTGTTAAAATTAAAGAGAAATATTAAAAATTTTTAGTTGGAGGAAAAAAATATGGAAGACATAAAAAAAGACATAGAGAAAAATAATGAAAATATTGATGGGAAAGAGGTAGAGATTCCCGATGAATTGCCAGTGTTAGCTGTAAGAGATATAGTTATTTTCCCTTACATGATAATTCCTCTTTTTGTTGGAAGAGACATCTCTGTTAAAGCAGTAGAAAATGCTCTCAATACTAACAGATTAATTCTTTTACTCACTCAGAGAGATTTTAATGTAGAAGTTCCCCAACCTTCGGACCTCTATGAGATAGGCACAGTTTGTATGATTATGAGGATGTTGAGGCTTCCAGATGGTAGATTGAAAATTTTGGTTCAAGGTATTAGTAAAGCAAGGGCACTGGATTTTTATCAGTCAGAAGGTTTTTATATGGCTAAAATAGAGAAAATAAAGTATGAAGTAATTAAAGATATTACTATTGAACATGAAGCTCTTATAAGAACAGTCAAAGAACAACTTGAAAAGGTGATATCTCTTGGGAAAAACATCCCACCTGATGCGATGGTTATTATTGAAAATATTGATGAACCAGGAAGACTTGCTGACTTAATAGCTGCAAATTTGGGTCTAAAGAGTGATCAAGCTCAGGAAATTCTTGAGATAAATAATCCTATTGAAAGGTTAAAAAAAATAAATGATACCTTAAATAGAGAAATTCAACTCCTTACTATTCAGCAAAAAATACAGAAGGATGCAAGAAATGAAATAGACAAAACACAGAGAGAGTATTTTTTAAGAGAACAATTAAAGGCTATACAGAGAGAACTGGGAGATATAGATGAGAAGGCTGAAGAGATAAACGAATTCAGAAAAAAAATAGAAGAAGCTAAAATGCCTGAAAAGGTAAAGGAAGAAGCTGAAAAGCAACTTAAGAGACTTGAAAGGATGCATCCTGAAGCAGCTGAGTCAGCGGTTGTAAGAACTTATCTTGAATGGCTTACAGAACTTCCTTGGTCGCGTTCTACAGAAGACAGACTTGACATTAAAGCAGCTAAGGAAGTTCTTGATAGAGATCACTATGACCTTGAAAAAATTAAAGAGAGAATACTTGAATACTTAAGTGTTAGAAAACTCAAAGAAAAGATGAAAGGACCCATTCTTTGCTTCATTGGTCCTCCTGGAGTTGGAAAAACCTCCTTAGGTCGTTCAATTGCAAGAGCCCTTGGTAGAGAATTTGTAAGAATCTCTCTCGGTGGAGTAAGAGATGAAGCTGAAATAAGAGGGCACAGAAGAACCTATGTGGGAGCATTACCTGGTAGAATAATTCAAGGAATTAGACAGGCAGGCACTAATAATCCTGTGTTCATGCTTGATGAGATAGACAAACTCGGTATGGATTTTAGAGGAGACCCTTCAAGTGCTCTTCTTGAAGTTCTTGACCCAGAGCAAAACAACAGCTTTACCGATCACTACCTGGCAGTACCTTTTGATTTAAGCAAGGTTATGTTTGTATGCACAGGAAACATAGCAGATACCATCCCATCTGCTCTAAGGGACAGAATGGAGATTATTTATCTTTCTGGTTATACTGAGGAGGAGAAACTACAGATTGCAAAAAAATATCTTATACCAAAACAGCTTAACGAACATGGATTAAATTCATCAATTCTAAAAATCAGCGATAAGGCAATCAAGTATATAATTACCCATTACACAAGAGAGGCAGGAGTAAGAAATCTTGAAAGAGAAATTGCCAATTTGTGTAGGAAAATAGCTAAATATATTGCTGAAGATAAAAAGAAGAAGTTTTATATTACACCTCCGAAGATTTCAAAATTCTTAGGTGCACCAAGGTATCTTCCCGAAGAGGAGCTTAAAAAGGAAGAAATTGGTGTTGCCACAGGCCTTGCATGGACTGAAGCAGGTGGCGACGTAATTTACATTGAAGCAACTACTATGAAAGGAAAAGGTAATCTAATTCTTACAGGACATCTTGGAGATGTTATGAAAGAGTCTGCACAGGCAGCTTTAAGCTATGTAAAATCAAAAGCAAAGGAATTAAATATAGATGAGAAAATTTTCAGCACAATGGACCTCCATATACATGTGCCAGCTGGTGCTATTCCTAAGGATGGTCCCTCTGCTGGAATTACAATGGCTACAGCAATTGCCTCTGTTTTCACAGGCAAACCTTTAAGAAAGGATGTGGCAATGACAGGTGAGATTACTTTAAGGGGCAGAGTACTTCCTATCGGAGGACTTAAGGAAAAGGTTCTTGCTGCAAAAAGAATGGGAATAAAAACAGTTATAATTCCAAAAAGAAATAAAAAAGACCTTGAAGAGTTACCTAAATATGTGAAAGAAGGAATGAGATTTATTCTTGCTGAATCTATGGATGAGGTTCTAAAACATGTGTTTTCAAAGGTTAAAACAAAAGAGGCAAAAAAACAGAAAGTAGCTGTCTAATTTTTAATGAAACAAAGCGAAATAGAGATTGTAAGAGAGATAAGGAGTAGATTTCCATTTCCTGAAAATCTGGGAATTGGGATAGGAGATGATGCTGCTCTTTTAAGGTTAAAAAAGCCTGCAGTTCTTACTACTGATTTAATGATAGAGGAAGTTCATTTTGACCTCAAATATACTTCTTTTTATCATCTTGGTTTCAAAATTGTCTCTGTCAATGTAAGTGACATCTATGCAATGGGTGGAGACTTTAGAGGTTTTCTATTCTCTGTAGGATTACCACAAAGTATTTCCGATGAGGAACTGAAAGAACTCTTTGATGGAATCAATGAAGCTTTAAACTACTATGATGGATACCTCCTGGGTGGAGATCTTTCAAAGAGTGAAAAGGTTGTTCTTTCAGGTTTTGCCATAGGTGAGACTGATAAGCCTATACTTAGAAAAGGTGCAGAGCCAGATGATATAGTTTTTATCACTTCCTATACGGGACTGTCATCGGCAGGACTTAATTTTCTTAAGAATCTCTCTCATGATGAAAGAAAATCAATAAAAACTGTTAAGAATCTTGAAAATTTTAAACTATATAATGAAATTTTTAGAGTGAACATAAATGAACTCTTAGAAAGACATTTAATGCCTAAGGCAAGAAAGCCTGATAAATTTAGAAACCTTGCAAAGGCTATGATGGATATAAGCGATGGATTACTCATTGATTTACACCGACTTTGTGAGGAAAATGAAGTAGGTGCGGAGATTTATTTACAAAAAATTCCCATACATCCTGCAGTTTTAAAAATTGCAGAATATTTAAATATTGACCCCATGAGATTAATTCTATCTGGTGGCGAAGATTATGAACTTTTGGTTATCTCTAATCAAGATGATATAACAGCTCTCGGACTAATTCCTATTGGAAAAATAGTTAAAGGTAGAGGCATATATCTCATAGATCCTCTTAAGGGTAAAA
>JAOAGU010000034.1 GCA_026415595.1 Thermodesulfovibrio sp.
GATTAAAACTAAAGATACTGTAATTACTTTATAGCTCTCAGATTTAAATTTTTTAAACTCTCCTGATAGATATAGAATTTTTATTATTCTTTTCAATATAATTGATAGTCTTTTTGATGAAATTTTAATCTTTCTTTGTCTGTTAATAATATCAATATTTATTTTCAATCTCTCTTTTCTCTTGGTTCATTTTCAGGATAAGGAATTCTTCTATGAAAAATACCCGTTAAAATATGTTCAAATCTTTTCTTTATTTCAATCAAATCCTTTAATGTTATTTCACAATCATCAAGTTGACCATCAAGAAAAATATTTTTCGTTATTTTATCTATTAAACTTGAAATTCTTGCCGGCGTTGGATCATCAAGAGTTCTTGCAGAGGCTTCAATAGCATCGGCAAGCATAATCAGAGCAGCAAGCTTAGTTTGAGGTTTAGGACCTGGATAACGATAGTCAATCTCAGGGGGTGGAGTTTCCTGTTCTTTTAGTGCTTTTTGATAAAAATATGTAATAAGAAACGTTCCATGATGTTGCTGTATCACATCTTTAATTATTTCTGGTAAATTATATTCCATCGCGAGTTCAACACCATCTTTAACATGAGAAATAATTATCATACTGCTTAAATGAGGGTTAAGTTTTTCATGTTTACTAATGCATCCTGTTTGATTTTCCACAAAATATTCTGGCATTCTTATTTTTCCTATATCGTGATAATAGGAAGCTACTTTTGCCAGCAATGGATTAACCCCTACCACTTCAGCAGCAGATTCTGCAAGGCTTCCAACTATCATGCTATGATGATATGTACCTGGTGCTTCAACAGAAAGATATTTCATTAAGGGATGGTCTATATCAAGAAGTTCTATTAAACTTAGCGGAGTAGCAATTTTAAATACTTTTTCTACAACAGGTAAAAATAAAAAACATAAGGCGGAGACAGAAAAACCGTTAATAAAGGAGAAAACTATAAGAAAATAAACTGATTCAAGAGTTAATTCCTCTGTAATAGATAGAATAGATAGGGAAGAAATCAATGTAAGTATTACAATATATCCTCCAGCATTTATAATATCACTTCTTTTCTTTACACGCATAAGGCTAAATGCAGCAACAAGACATGTAATAAATACATACAGAGGGAATAAAGACATCTTTACCCAAATTCCAACCATTAAACTTAATATAAGAGAGAAAGTTATGGCAGTATGAAAATCAAAAATCATGACAACGATTACAGCACCTATTGCTAAAGGGATTCCAAAATAGTGAACTATTGGATTTTCAATACCTAAACCCTTTGAAAATATGAAAAATATATAGTCAAATATTCTACCTATAACCAAATTTAAAATTATGAGACTACCAAGAAGAATTAACATTTTTATCTTTTTCAAATAGGTTGGCTTGTATCTCTGTAGGTCTCTATAGAAAAAAATAAGAAGAATAAAAATTAAAACAGCACTACCCAGGTAAGACAATATCCCCAATTTATAGTCGTGCAGTAAAAGAGAAATTAGAAAAGATAAAAAAACAATAGGATATAATACTTTTTTATCAATGAATTTTTTAGTCTGTTTACCATTTTGTGTCTGTTTAAATCTTTCTATAAATTTTCTGAGATAACTTCTATCTGGTGTGACAGGCTTAAGTGGTTGATTGTTTTTCGTGTTTTTCATAGGCTTTTATAATCTCCTGAACAAGTCTGTGCCTTACCACATCCTTTTCCGTAAAGTATATAATCTTTATTCCCTCAATATCTTTAAGAATTTTCAAAGCTTCAACCAATCCTGAAACTTTTTGAGGTGGAAGATCAATCTGAGTTATATCGCCTGTTATAACAGTTTTTGATCCGAATCCAAGCCTTGTTAGATACATTTTCATCTGTTCAGTGGTTGTATTTTGAGCCTCATCAAGAATTATAAAGGCATCATTGAGAGTCCTTCCTCTCATAAATGCAAGTGGTGCAATCTCTATAGCCCCTTTTTCAATTAATTTAGAAGCTCTATCAAGTTCAAGCATATCATAGAGAGCATCATGAAGTGGTCTAAGATAAGGGCTAACTTTTTCCTCTATATCACCAGGAAGAAATCCTAACTTTTCACCAGCCTCCACTGCAGGTCTCACAAGAACAATTCTGGATACATTTCTGCTAAGTAAAAAATGAATTGCCATTGCCATTGCAAGATAAGTTTTACCAGTTCCAGCAGGTCCGATACCAAAGACTATGTCATACTTCAACATTGCTTCCATATACTGTCTTTGCGTTTCTGTTTTAGGGATAATAACCCTTTTTCTTGAAGGTATTGGAATTCCGCCCTTGAATAGACCAAGGATTGAAACTGGTTTTCCTTCTTTGAATCCTTGAAGGGAATGTATTACATCTTCTGGTTTGACTAAGTATCCTTCTTTATTTACGAGCCTGATTTCTTCTATTATTTTTTCTGCCTGTTCAATATCCCTTTCATCTTCACCCTGAATAATTAGTTTATTACCTCTGATACTTAGAGTAACATTCAATACATCCTCTATAAGTTTAAATATCTTATCTAACCCTCCATGAATAAAGGGATATTCTTTTTCTTCATTCAATTCTAATATACGTGCTATTGCTTTCCTCCTTTAGAAGTTTCTTTTATTTTCAGTATAAAATTATCAAATCCCTTATATCTAAGTTCCTCTGAAACTTTCTTTGCCTGTGAAAATCTTATGTAATTACCTACCCTTACTTTATATATTTCTTCTCTTGATAAAGTAACTTTATATCCAGCACTTTTAACTTTTTCCATAAAAGCTCTTGCATTGGAAATTTCAGAAAAAGCACCAACTTGAATTGTATAAAAAATATTAGTTGGGGTCTTAACCAATTTTTTATGTTTTTTGATTAATAATGTCTCATCTTTTTTTTCTAATTCTTGTGTTTTTTGGGAGGGACCTATTTCCTTAGTTTGTTTAGGTTCTTCTTTCTTGGCTATTTGTATTTCTATTTCTTTAGCTTTCTTTTCTTCAATCTGAGCTTGAGGAGGTTGTTCTTTTTTAGTCTCACTTTGTGGACTTAATAGTTCCTGTTTCTTTGCTAAAGCAGTTTCTACTGTTGAAGGTAAAACTGTTCTATCTGTTTCTTCGGTCTTTTGAATTTTAATCTCTTTAACAGGAGCAGTTATATATCCAATAGAGAAACCTAATAAAATACCTATTACTGAAAGACCTGCTAAGATTAAAAAAAACATTTTTTTACTCATGACAATTAATTCCTCTCCCTTTTGTTTCATATGATTAACATAGCATCGCCATAGGAAAAAAATCTATATTTTTTCTGTATAGCCTCTTCATATGCTTTTTTTACTTTATAGGAATCACAAAAGGCATAAACAAGAGCAAGAGGGGTTGACTTGGGAAGATGAAAGTTTGTAATTAAAGCATCAACAATTTTAAATTCATATCCAGGATATATGAAAATATCTGTCATGCCTCTGATTTTCTCATTATTAGAACCCATATCTGTAAAAAAACCTGATGCCCATCCCTCAAGTGCTCTTGTAGTTGTTGTCCCCACAAAAAAAACTTTTTTACCTGATTTTTTTACATTATAAATTTCATCTAAAAGTTTTCTTTCAATTTCAAAATACTCAGAATCCATTTTATGCCCCTCTAAATTCTTATCAGTAATCGTTTTAAATGTCCCTATACCTACATGGAGAGTAATTTCTTTTAATAAAACTCCTTTTTGAATAATTTCCTCAAGAAGTTTTTTGGTAAAATGAAGCCCTGCTGTTGGAGCCGCAATTGAACCGTTTTGCTTTGCATATACTGTTTGATAATCCTCTCTGTCTTCCTGGCCGGGTTTTCTCTTTATGTATGGTGGCAATGGCATAAAGCCTTTTTCATAAATAAAATTTTTTACAAAATTAGGCTTCATATTTGAAAAAACAATTTCCTTACCATGAGAATTTTTTCTAATAAAAAATTCTCTATCATCAATAATAACTTTACCTTCGTAATTTCCTTTTGTCATTATCTCCCATACGGTACTATCAGCTTCTATCTGTTTTTCCTTTATAAGAAGAATTTCTATTTTACCTCCCGTTGGTTTTCTTACAATTAATCTTGCAGGAATAACTTTTGTATTATTTATTATCAACATATCACCGCTATTTAAATATTCGACTATCTCAAAAAATATTCTATGTTCAATTTGCCCAGTATCCTTATGCAAAACAAGAAGTTTTGCTTTATCTCTTTCCTTAAGAGGTTGCTGAGCAATTAATTCTGTTGGTAAATTATATTCAAGATCAATTGTTTTCATTTATTTTAGAAAAGTCAGTTCCAGGATAAAAATATTGAAGAATCTCTTTATAGTTTTTCCCATCTTGTGCCATCTGAAATGCACACCACTGACACATTCCTACTCCATGTCCATATCCTCTGCCTTCAAAAATTACCCCACCTTCTTCAACTCTCATATTTATTACCATTGTACTTGGAAGAGGTGTCCATTTAAGTAATCTTCTTAATTCATTTGCTTTTATTATTTTTTCTTTTTCTCCATCAGTAAACTTTAATTCCTTTATTCTTCCAGTTGTTGTGTAGCTTACTATTTCAACATCTTTTATCTTATTAATTGATAACGCTTTTTCTAATAATTCAAAGGATATTTTTTTCTCCCAGAAATTATAAGGTGATGGAGTAAAAGGAACTTCTACTGACTTTAAATAGGGATACTCTCTACCGAAAATCTCCTTCGGGTCTTCTGTCTTTTCTACGCTACAGGCATGATAAAAAGCCATTATAGGTTCTTTATTGTAAACTAATATTTCTCCTTTTGTCTCTCTAACTGCCTTATCAATATCTTCTGTCCCTCCTTCTCCCTTGTATACCTGGTGAAAAACTGAGGATGTAACATCATAAAAATTTCTTGTTCTATTTCTAATAATATGGGCAACTGCATAGGTTCGAGCTAAAACTGCCTGTGCCTTAAGTGCTTCTAATGGCCAATGAATACCAACCTCTGAAGCTACAACTCCTTTTACATATTCCTCAAGATCAACAACATTTATTAAAAAATATCCTTCAGCACTTTTCCATAGCTCTATCTCACCCCGATAAATTGTACCACTAACAATCGCCCTTGCAGAAACCTTTTTCAAATTGTCCATTTCATTTGTTGAAGGAGGTCTATCCCCTATAAGCACTCTTATGTATGAATTTGGATTTTTATCAATTGAATAAGTCTCACATACGATATTTACAATAATGAAAAAAATTAAAACTATTCTTAATATAATCATTTCTTACTCAGCAAGTATAATATTAGACTAATGACTATACTTAATAAAATTGAGGTGCCAAGCGGAAAATAGAAAACGAAATTTCTTCTTTCAATAACTATATCCCCTGGAAGTTTACCAATAAGAGGAACTTTACCTGCAAAGGTCAACAGAAAGCCAAGAAGAATAATTACAAATCCTAAAATAATAAGAAATTTTCCTATTTCACTCATAATCTATCTCTTTTAAATATCTCTCTGCTTCTGAATAAATACAACCGCAGTATCTCTGCTTATATAATTCCAAAACTTTACCTATATTCATAGCCTTTTTAAAACCTGACCTGAAATCATCATTCACAAAGTCAATTCCACATTGTTCACCAAGTTCTTTACCAATTTTTATTATTTTATCAAAATTTTGATAAGGACTTACTAATAAAGTTGTTGTAAAATAACTGAATCCTAACTTCACTGCTTTTTTTGCAGTCTCATAAAGCCTTAATCTATAACAAATCAAGCATCTTTCTTTTTCTTTTCCTGAAACCATTCGAATAAATTTATAAAATTCTCTGTAATCTTCATCATAAATTACGTCCAGTTTCCATAATTGTTCAAGTTTTTTTAGGGAATCTAATCTCAATCTATACTCTGTATAAGGATGTATGTTAGGATTGTACCAATATAAAGTAATTTCAAAGCCTTTATTTTTTAAAGCTTGTATTGGATATATAGCACAGTTACTACAGCAAGTATGCAACAATATTTTCATACTAAAAAAGCCTTTCAGGAAAGTTTTTTCTCAATACTTCATAGGCAAGACGAGTTGCCACTCTTCCACGAGCAGTCCTTTCAATAAATCCTTCTTGCATTAAATATGGCTCATAAACGTCTTCAATTGTATCTTTATCCTCCCTTAAAGAAGCCGCAATAGACTCAATGCCTGCTGGCCCACCATTAAATTTATCTATGATAGTAGTAAGAATTTTCCTGTCCATATCATCAAGCCCGTAGTCATCTACATCCATAGCAATTAGAGCTTCCTTAGTTATATTTAAATCTATAGTCTCTTGTGCATTAACCTGAGCAAAATCTCTAATTCTCTTTAAAAGCCTATTTGCTACTCTTGGCGTACCACGTGATCTCCTTGCAATCTCTATCGCTGATTCTTCAGTAATTGATATACCAAGTATAGATGATGACCTTTTAACAATCTCTTTAAGCTCATCTGGAGAATAAAATTCTAATCTAAATACTACACCAAATCTATCTCTTAAAGGAGAAGTAATCAGTCCAGTTCTTGTTGTAGCACCTATAAGAGTGAATCGGGGTAAATTAATTTTTATAGAACGAGCAGAGGGTCCCTGTCCAACTATTATATCAAGGGTAAAATCTTCCATTGCAGGATAAAGTATCTCTTCTACTACTCGCGGAAGTCTGTGTATTTCATCAATGAATAAAATATCTCTGTCAGAAAGATTAGTAAGAATTGCTGCCACATCACCTGCTCTTTCAAGTACAGGACCGGAAGTACTCTTTATGTTAACTCCTAATTCATTAGCTATAACAGTTGCAAGAGTCGTCTTTCCAAGTCCGGGAGGACCACAAAAAAGAACATGATCAAGGGGGTCTCCTCGTAAAATAGCAGCTTTAATAAAGACTTCAATATTCTCTTTGATCTTCCTCTGACCAATAAAATCCCTTAAAGTCTTTGGTCGGAGTGTTATATCTAACAATTCATAATTCTGCATTTTTACCTGCTAAAAGATTTAGACACTCTTTTATAATTGAAGCCTCATCTTTTTCTTTACTATAAACCTTTTCCAAAACTCCCCTTGCATCAGTTTTCTTATAACCAAGATTTACAAGTGCTGACAGTATATCTTCATACCTTCTGTCAAGTTCATATTTTAAAGAAGGCAGAACGCCTTTTAATTCAAGCAAAATTCTTTGAGCAGTCTTTTTCCCAATGCCGGGCACTCTACTTAAAGATTTGACGTCATCCTTTTCAATTATATTTTCCAAATTATCTCTATCATAGGTTGAAATAATACTCATGGCTGTTATCGGTCCTATCCCAGAAATTTTAATTAATTCATCAAAGAGTTCTTTTTCGTATAGTTCCAGAAAACCATAAATTTCTATTGTTTCTTCTTTTATGACCACAGAAGTATAAATCTGAATTTCTTGTTCATTTCTTACAAATTGAAACGTTTTTAATGGAACTTTGACTCCAAAGCCTATTGACCCAACCAGAATTATTAATTTATCTGGTTTTATAGAAACAATTTTACCCTTTAAAAATTCAAACATTTTTTATACTTTATTTTAACATAAGCTAAATTCTTAAAATATTTTTGCTAACATTTTTTACATCTTTAACTCCTGTAAGAAGCATCGCCTGTTTTAGTTCATTCTTAATACTTTCAAAATAAATTTTCAAGCCCTCTCTCCCTCCTCCAAAAATAGCAATAATTACAGGCCTGCCAATGAGAACAGCATCTGCTCCTAAGGCTAAAAGTTTAAGAACATCAACTCCAGCACGAACTCCTCCATCTGCTATAATTTTTATCTTACCCTTAAGTTTATCTGATATTTCAGGCAATACCTCAGCAACTCCGGGAGTATGGTCAAGAATTCTTCCTCCATGATTAGAAACTACAATAGCTGATACTCCAAGTTCATAGGCAATTTCAGCTTCCCTTACTGTCATAATACCCTTAAGAATAAACGGCAGATTTGTGGACTTAACAAGTTCTTCTATTTCCTTAGGTGATTTAGGGCTCACTGGTTGACCTTTTAATGCCATTGTAATTAGTCCAGCTCCATCAATATCAACCCCTATTGCTATAGCACCAGCTTCTTCTGCAAGACGAATTCTTTTGATTATCTCTTCCTGTTGCCTTGGCTTTATTATTGGAATTCCTTTACCTCTGTTTCTTTTTATAGCTGCGATTCCACTTCCGTACATTAATGGATCTGCACCATCGCCAGTCCATCCTATTGTTCCTGCCATTATTGAGCCTGATATAACTTCTTCACAATATACATCTTCAGTTATTGCTCCTCCCATATTATATGTAGTTCCTGTTATAGGGGCTGGCATAACTGGTAGAGATAATTTTTCACCGAAAATCTTAAGAGTTATCTCAGGTTCTCTTACATCATGGATAGTAGAAAGATTTAGTTTATATCTATTTAAAGCTTCAAAATTAGCTTTAAACGATGCTCCTGTTCCAACTCCTCCCATACCTGGTACTTCTCCTGCACATGCTACACCATTGCAAACTGGGCATACACGACAATAAGGTCTCAATTTATCCTTTGCTATTTTTCTTACTTCTTGCCAGTTCATTCTTTAACCTCCATTAATATACACCAAGCAAGTAGGTGACAAATTATGATATTATAAAACATATCGGGCGGTTAGCTCAGCTGGGAGAGCGCCAGAATCGCACTCTGGAGGTCGGGGGTTCGACTCCCCTACCGTCCATTAGTATTTTCAAGGGATTTATGAAATCTCACTTATCCTTTTTTCTCCTTAATTGTGATAAAATTGTGATATTCCAAGAATTTAAAACTTTTTCTTTATGTGCTTTTGATAAGTGACTGTATTTTAAAGTCATTTTAATTGTTTTATGTTCTAATAGTTCTTACACTGTTTTTAGATCAACACCATTCATTATAAGTTGGATAGCAAAAGTATGCCTAAAATCATTGAATCTGAAATCTTTAATTCCTGCACGTTTACAAGCGGTTTTAGAACTTTTTTAATGTCTGTTAATCTTTTGCCTGTATTACCTATATGGGGATTGATGAATACACATCACCTTACTAACTTACACACCTGATAGGTGCGCCAGGGACTTAGGTCTCACTACCAAGACTCACTGTAGGCAGTGCGATTGTAAAAACAGGCAAAAGGGGAGACAAGAAGCTTGAGGTGCCACTCATGCTTGATGGCAACATTGTCTCAAAGGTGAGGATTAATCCGCTCACAGGTGAGATAATGCCAAAAGGGGTAAAAATCAATGCCACAACATTATCAGCATCACCTGAGCAGGCGGTCAATATTGTGCAACAGGCATTGCCAAATTTAGAGGTTACATCTGTGAGTCTTGACAAACATGGTAATTGGAAGGTGGACTTGGCTTTGAAAAAGGCATTGATAACACATATCAAGGTAAATGGCACAAACTCAACTATTATGCCTGATGCTAAGGCAACAAAGGATGCAACACAGCCAAGAAATACTCAAGTTCAGAGATAATCTTTTGTAGATTAATATATCCATTATCCCTGCCCCTGTTTTCACAGGGGCAGTGGAAATGTGTAATGGTAAGGCAGTGTTTTACTTATAAGTGAATAGCAATTCAAGGTTGTCCCTTAAACATTAAACGACTATGAGCAATGACATCTGTTATCATCTCTGTGTTTGGTTATATCAATTTTGCGCAAAGTCATCTGTAGTGCATTTATACCGAATTGTATTATCTACTCTTGACTTATCTGCATTTCCCAACTAACAGCAGACACGCTGGATTCAATGCTCAGTCTTGAAACCACATCTTCCATTGTTGTATGAGCAGGTGTGTTAGATATAACTTCTGCCTCTATGCATACCTTCTTACCTCCTTCTATATCTTCGCTGTGAAGGCTTCTCAACAATAACTTGCTCGGTGTTAACATCTGTACTAATAATGTTCTCAGATGTATTTCACCCTCTGGCAAGCAAACTAATTTTATCTTATATATTTGTTCTAACTCATTAGCTCCTTTGCCAAAACGGTCTATATACATTGCAATAGGCCTAAGTAAAATGTTGCTTATCAAAACTAAAACTGTAGCAGCAACTGCAGTAGCGATATAACCTGAACCAGCTAATACACCCATTGATGCAGAACACCACAATGTTGCAGCCGTGTTCAGCCCTCGAATTCCAGAACCCTCACGAATTATCAAGCCAGCACCAAGAAATCCAATCCCAGAGGCAACCTGAGCAGCTATACGAGTGGGACTTGCCTCACCTTCAACCATTGTTGCTAAAACCACAAAAGCGGCTGAACCAAGCGACACCAAAGAATTAGTGCGTAGTCCTGCTGCCCTTTGTCTGCATTGCCGTTCTAATCCTATAATGATACCAAGCCCTAAAGCAGTAAGCAGATTTGTAACCACATCAAGATTAAAGAACATTGCACCCACCTCCTTTTTG
>JAOAGU010000035.1 GCA_026415595.1 Thermodesulfovibrio sp.
CATGTAGATGCCATTACTATGTGGTTTGTAAAAAATCCTGAATGGTTTGATGTTATAGTTACGGACAACATGTTCGGAGATATCATCACCGATTTAGGAGCGATGATTCAAGGTGGAATGGGCATAGCTGCTGGTGGGAATATAAATCCTGAAGGTATATCAATGTTTGAACCTATTGGTGGGTCTGCACCAAAGTATACAGGCAAAAATGTTATAAATCCTCTTGCAGCTATATGTGCAGGAGGTATGATGCTTGAAACCCTTGGAGAAGAAGCCGCGGGGAAACTCATTGAAAAAGCTGTAATAGAAGTGACAGGAAAGCATCTAAAAAGTCTTGCTGCAGGTAAAATGGGCTATTCTACGACAGAAGTGGGTGATTTAGTAGCAAAATATGTAATAGAACTACCTTTGGAGGTATAAAGATGCTTAAAAAGAAAGAAAAATATGTTGTAGCAGTAGTTGGAGCAACAGGAGCAGTTGGCAATGAGATGATTGCTGTTCTTGAAGAAAGAGATTTTCCTGTAGAAGCTCTCAGACTTTTTGCCTCTGAAAGAAGTGAAGGTGTGTTACTTAAATTCAAAGGTCAAGATATTCCTGTTGAAACCCTTAAAGAAGATTCCTTTAATGGGATAGATATAGCTCTCTTTTCAGCAGGTGCAGAGAGGTCAAGAATTTGGGCACCCATAGCAGCTAAGTCTGGCTGCGTGGTGATTGACAACTCAAGTCAGTGGAGAATGGATCCCGAAGTGCCTCTTGTAGTACCTGAAGTTAATCCTCATGACCTTAAATGGCATAAGGGAATTATAGCAAATCCGAACTGTTCAACCATTCAGATGGTTGTTCCTCTAAAGCCAATCCATGATGAAGCAAAGATAAAGCGTGTAGTTGTTACTACATTTCAGTCTGTCTCTGGAACTGGTAAAAAGGCGATGGATGAACTGCTTCAACAAACAGTGGCATTGCTTAATTTTAAAGATATTGAAATAAAGGTTTATCCCCATCAGATTGCCTTTAATGTCCTGCCCCATATAGACAAATTCCTCGAAAATGGTTACACAAAAGAAGAGATGAAGATGGTAAATGAAACAAAAAAGATTATGGGAGACTATTCAATAAAAATCACTGCTACTACAGTAAGAGTGCCTGTATTCAGGGGACATTCAGAGAGTATAAACATTGAAACAGAAAAAAAGATTACTGCTCAGCAAGTAAGAGAACTTTTAAGTAAAGCACCAGGTGTCGTAGTAATAGACAATCCTGAAAAAAATGAATATCCTCTCCCAATTTATGCCTCGGGCAAAGATGAAGTGTTTGTAGGTAGAATTCGTGAAGATGAATCAATAGATAATGGAATAAATATGTGGCTTGTTTCAGATAATCTTCGCAAAGGTGCAGCATTAAATGCTGTTCAGATTGCAGAAGAACTTATAAAAATGGCATCTTAAGTTGTTGACAGAATAAATCTTAGGAGGCAATAATGTTAGGAGACAGAAAAGATTATATCTTTACCTCTGAATCAGTTACAGAAGGTCATCCAGATAAAGTAGCTGACCAAATTTCCGATGCAATATTAGATGCTATGCTTGAAAAAGACCCTTATTCAAGAGTAGCTTGCGAAACATTGGTAACTACCGGACTCGTTATGGTTGCAGGGGAAATAACCACTGAATGTTATGTGGATATTCCTTCAGTCATAAGGGAAACTGTAAAGGAAATAGGCTATACAAGAGCAAAATACGGTTTTGACTATGAAACCTGTGCAGTTATTACTTCAATTCATGAACAATCACCTGATATTGCTATGGGTGTTGACCCAGGTGGGGCAGGTGACCAGGGATTGATGTTTGGATTTGCCTGTAATGAAACAGAAGAGCTTATGCCAATGCCCATAATGCTCGCACATAAACTTGCTATGAAGCTTGCTGAAGTAAGAAAAAAAGACATACTTAGCTATTTAAGGCCAGATGGTAAAACTCAGGTTACGATAGAATATAAAGATGGAAAACCCTACCAAGTTCGCAGTGTAGTTGTTTCAGCACAGCATGCACCAGATATTACACTTAGAGAAATGAGAGAGGATATTGTTGAAAAAGTTATAAAACCCGTTATTCCAAGAAACCTTCTTGATGAAGAGAGCGTTCAATATTTCATAAACCCTACAGGAAGATTTGTAATTGGTGGACCTATGGGAGATACAGGGCTTACTGGTAGAAAAATTATTGTTGACACCTATGGTGGAGTTGCAAGACATGGAGGAGGATGTTTTTCTGGTAAAGATGCTACAAAAGTAGATCGCTCTGGTTCATATATGGCGAGATATATTGCTAAAAATCTCGTTGCAGCAGGACTTTGTGATAGAGTAGAAATTCAGATTGCCTATGTAATAGGTGTTCCTGAACCTGTTTCTGTTTATATAAATAGCTTTGGCACTGGTAAGATTGAAGACAGAAAAATGGAAGAGATTGTCAGTAGAGTATTTAATCTTACACCAAGGGGTATAATAGAAAAGTTACTTCTTAGAAGACCGATTTTTAAGAAAACCGCTGTCTATGGTCACTTTGGAAGGCTTGATCCTGACTTTACTTGGGAGCAAACAGATATGGCAGAAGTCTTAAGAAAGGAGGCATAGTTTTGCTAAAATACGACATCAAAGATATTAAATTAGCAGAAAAAGGCAAACTAAGAATAGAATGGGCTGAGAAAGACATGCCTGTCTTAAGAATGATTCGAGAAAGATTTAAAAAAGAAAAGCCCTTTAAGGATGTAAGGCTTGCTGCATGCCTTCATGTTACAACAGAAACCGCTAATCTGATGATAACACTCAAAGAAGGCGGAGCTGAGCTTGCACTATGTGCCTCAAATCCGTTAAGTACTCAAGATGATGTAGCATCGGCATTGGTTAAATTCTATAAAATTCCAGTATTTGCAATTAAAGGAGAGGATAGAGATACCTATTACAAACATATCTATCAAGCTCTTGATATAAAGCCCCACATAACAATGGATGATGGCGCTGATCTGATATCTACCCTTCATAAAGAGAAAAGAACTCTCCTAAAAAATGTGCTTGGTGGCACGGAAGAAACAACAACCGGGGTAATCAGACTAAGAGCAATGGCAGAAGATGGTGCATTAAAATATCCTGTTATAGCTGTAAATGATGCCTATACAAAGCATCTATTTGATAATCGTTATGGGACAGGACAAAGTACAATTGATGGTATTCTTAGAGCTACAAATAGACTTCTTGCAGGTTCGGTTTTTGTAGTGTGTGGCTATGGCTGGTGCGGCAGAGGTGTGGCTATGAGAGCAAGAGGAATGGGTGCAAGGGTTATTGTTACAGAAGTAGACCCTTTAAAAGCCCTTGAGGCAGTAATGGATGGATTTGATGTAATACCAATAATTGAGGCAGCAAAGATAGGGGATATTTTTGTAACTGTTACTGGAAATATAAATGTAATTTCAGAAAAGGCATTTTCAAAAATGAAGGATGGTGCAATAGTAGCAAATACAGGTCATTTCAATGTAGAAATAGATATTGAAGGATTGCAGAAACTTTCAAAATCAAAGAAATTTATTAGAGACTTTGTAGAAGAATACACTCTTAAAGACGGAAGAAGAATTTATCTTTTAGCTGAAGGTAGACTTGTTAACTTGTCTGCTGCCGAGGGACATCCTGCAGCAGTAATGGATATGAGCTTTGCCAATCAAGCATTATCAGCAGAATACATCTATAAAAACGCAAAAAAATTGGAGAAAAAAGTATATTCCGTACCAGAAGACATAGACAGAGAAATTGCTCGCCTAAAACTTGAAACCATGGGTATAAAGATTGACAAACTGACAAAGGAACAATTCAAATATCTACACAGTTGGCAGGAAGGAACGTAAGAGAATCATTAAAAATTTTTTAAATTATCCTTTCCTTAGTTACCTGATAAAAAATAAGAGAGGAGAGCAAAAATCTGTTGAGCCTTAATTAGTCAAGCTAATTGAAGGTGTTAATAATAGAAAAATTATATTGAGTCAAAGACTATTAGATAAACTTTACTAAATATTTATTATAAATGAATAGTCTATTAAGGTTAATTTTTTATAAATAAAAAAAGCCTGGCGGCGACCTACTTTCCCATGACCTCACGGTCATAGTATCATCGGCCCTGGCGGGCTTAACTTCCGTGTTCGGAATGGGAACGGGTGTTTCCCCGCCGGTATAACCACCAGACGTTTTTATGTTAACACAATAAATAAAGATTTTGCAAGTTTTTCTTAAGGTCTTTGATTAATATGTTAAAGGTCATATTATTTGAATTCAATATTTTTGAATTCTAAAGTTAGAAAGAAAGAGTTGAAAATAAACAAATTATACTTTGTGGGAAAACTATCTCATGCATTTCCAGTAATCTTTAAGGTATCCTTTCAGTTCATTTACCATTGTCTTTGTAGATTCGTATGCTGTATCCTGCTTGATTGTGTCAGGTATTGGTTCAGGTTCTTCTATTTCTATGTCAATTCCACACAATCCACATATTAGCGAAAGCCAGCCAGGTCCTATGGCTTTTTCATTATATCCAGAGGCAATTGCGTCTATAACTTTACCATCACAGAGATTAGCCAACTCTTTTGTATACTGTCCTATTTTTTTAAAGTCAGCAATTTTAAGTCCAAGATAGGTTAGAGAGTCATTCCAATAAGGATCAGAGCCTCCATATCTTATGATTATCTCAGGCTTGAACTCATCAGCAATAGGAAAGACTATATTTTCAAAAATATACTGATAGGAATCCCAGGACGCACCGGCTTTCAATGGACAGTTCACTGTAAAACCCTTTCCATCTCCTTCGCCAATCTGCCATGTGAAACCTGTTCCTGGATAAATAGTTTTTGGGTCCTGATGAATATCTATGAATAAAACTCTTGGGTCTTCGTAGAAATATTCCATTGTACCATTTCCACCGTGTGCATCTGTATCCAGGATTAAAATTCTTTTCAGTGAGTACTTTTCTATTAAATACTTTGCTCCGAAAGCAATGTCATTGTAAACACAGAACCCTTCGCCAAAAGAAGGCTTTGCATGGTGAAGCCCCCCACCTATTGATATAACCTTTTTATGTTTGCCTTCCTGAATTAAATCACAAGCTTTCTTCATCTGCCCGAGTATAAATCTTGCAGCTCTTTCAATATTACCAGGATTTTCTCCCGGAATGTTATCTATGCTCAGAAAATTACCCGAAAGAGCAACAAAATAGTTAATTTCTCCCTTATGGGCTAACTCATAAAAATTTTTCACATATTCTATATATTCCTCTGAACAGATTAGTAATAAATCCTCTTCATTTACAGGTTCAGAGTTTATAATTTCATAATCAACCTTGCCCTTAAGTTTATCCTCCAAAAATTTAAAAAATATTTTATAACGAACTCCTCTGAAGGGATGTCCCTCACCAAAATCATAATCTCTAATTTGCTCTGAAAAAAGTATTTTTATGGTCTTATACTCACTCATAGGATAAACAAACCTCCTTAAATATAATTTTGTTATTTTTGCTTTTTTCTCTGAATAGCTCTCTTATGTGGTCATCCATTGTAAGATAGATTATCTGCCAACCATCCTGAGCTAATTCAAAGAGAGTGTCAATCAATAGGGGTCTCTTTTTATAGTCTGAATGCTGAAATGCATCATCAAGTATTAAAAAAGCTGGCTCACCTTTTAGAAGGCTTTTTGCAAAGCCTATTCTTAAGGCTATCATTACCTGCTCTTTTGCTCCTGTGCTTAACTCATTAATTTTAAAGTTAAAATAGTCATCTGATATAATTATATCCTTTTCATCAAAACTCAATGCCTTGTATCTGCCTGTCAACTTCTGAATAAGACCTGTAATATCGGAAGAATTTATTTTTTCCAATAGCTTTTCATCTTCCTGTTGTTGTAACTCCTGTATTGTCTCATGAACTAATATTCCTGAAACTATCTTTGCCTCGCAGTCTTCAAGGGCTTCATAAAGCTCTCTTCTTTTTGAGTAAACTTTCTCTATCATTTCATTCCAATTAGCTGAAGAGTCTATGCCTGTTAGTTGAATTATTCTGTCTCTAAGTCTTGAAAGTTCTTCATTTCTTTGTCTTATGAGTTGTTCTGTATCAGCCAAATCTCTTTCAATTTTTTCTAACTCCATCTGAGAGAAGGCTTTTTGAGGGTCTTGTTTTTCAAATTCAGTTTCTGAAATACCTAAACCAGCAAGACGACCTTCTATTTCTCTAATATTATTTTCAAAACTGTTTCTTTCCTTCTCTAACTCATTCAATTTAGATTTCCATTCAGTTTCTTCCAATTCAAAACCCAAAACATCCCCAAAAATCTCACTTATCTTTCTTTTCTTTTCATCTAAATCCTTCTCTAATGAGAGTTTTTCCGCTTCCTTATCTTCTTGTTGTTTTTTTAACTTCTCTAATCCTGCAATTTCCCCTATTATTTCCTCCATCTTTTTTTTGCTGAAATTAATACCCGGGTCATTTACTTCATAATCACTCTCTTCAACATTAAGTTCTTCCAATTTGCTCCTTAATCTTTGATATTTATCAAGTAAAATGCTTCTTTTATTTTTAAGCTCCGAGCATTTTTCATTCCATTTAGATTCTTCTATTTCATGAAAACCCATGCGACTGAAAGTCTCTTCAATGTTTCTTTTTATGGAGTTTAATTCTACTGTGAGTCTGCTTATCTCGTTTTCATAGGTTGCTATGTTATGGAAGCTTCTTTCCTGTTCATTTATTTTTTCTTCTAACTGAGCTAAATTCTCAAGAACACTCCCAAATCTATTTAAGAACTCCTTTTTTATACTTTGAAATTCCTCCATTTGTTTATAATTTACAAAAGAACTTTTCAATTTCATGAAATAATATAAGGTGCTTAAGGCAGAAAGCAAAATTGCCGACACTCCAGCAATTTTTTGCTCAAAAAAAAGAAGCAAAATACCAGCAATTAAGAATATAACTGCTATATATGATAAAGGGGCAGTTTTATTTCCAATTTTTATAGTTGAAGACAGGAAGGTCACATATTGCTCTTTTGCTGTTTTAAGCCAAAGGTAATCCTTTGATTTTTGCTTTAATTCATTTAGGATTTTAATTTTTTCCTCTTTTTCTGCGAGTTTTTCATTATATTGCGTAATACTCTGTTTAATTTGAAAGAGTTCTTCTTCTGAAATTTTGCTTAACTGTTCCTCTAAGTTTTTCAGTTCCTTTGAAATATTATAAGCTTCATATCCTTTTGCCTTGAGCAGTGTTTCCTTTTCTTTTATTTTTTCAGGTAAGGGTTGAGTCTGCTTTTTGATTGATGTGAGGTCAGAATCCAGGCTTTTAAGGTTTTCTCTTATCCTTAAGTAATCATCAAAGAGGCTTTTTAGTTTTTCAAGAAGACTTTCAGGAATTTTTTCTCTTTTAATTTTAAACTCTTTTAATTTTTCTGACAAGATATATGCCTCATATCTCTTTGCCCTGAGAAGAAGTTGTTTTTCTTGTTTTAGTTCTTCTTTTTTTATCTCTAAATCCTTAAGTTCTCCCTGCTCATATTCGTTAATGATTTGGGCAATTAGTGATTCAATTTTGTTAATTTGTTCCTTTAAATCAAAGTAGGTTTTACCATCACCCTTTTTTTCTATTACTATCTCACCGCTTTCCAGTTTCGCCTTTTTAATAGTCTGCATTATATTTTTGTCACTGTCTATTTCATCAAGAACTCTTCTTGGTGAAAGAATTTCTTTGAAGGCACTTTTGTCTATACCGTAATCGTTTTTAATTATTTCAGTTTCTCCTTCTTTAACAATAAGTAAATTTGAAAGTGTGGATGGCAAACCTTTCTGTTGTTTTTCAAGATAGTTCTCTATTTTTTTATCTTTTGAAGGTGAAAACTCTGTAAGAAAATTTTCAAGTCCGGATATTATAATTTTCCCCTGACCTGGTTGCCTCAGGTCTTTCCAGTGGCTTTTGTTTTTAAAAAGACTATGTATTATGAATTCAACGAGATAAGATTTACCCTTTTCATTTTCGCTATAAATGAGATTTAAGTCTGTAAGCTCTGTGCTGAAATTCGTTAAAGGACCACAATTTTTAACTGCAATTTTTTCTATTCTAACTGCCATTTTAATCCTTAAAAATGAGTTCCATTGATTTCTCTAAAATTTTATCTTTTGAAGCAATTAGTTTGTCAGAGTTAAGATTTTCAATTTTTTCTTTTACCTTTTCAAGCAAATAAAGCCTTTCTTGCTCAATATTTTGCAATAATTTTATATTTGATAGATCAATGTCATTTTCATATAGGACTATTCCATAATTTGAAATTACATTTTTTAATACATTGACTGTTTCCTTTAAATCTGTTATATATCCTGTGAGGGATAGTCTCAATATTACTCTTTTTATCTCTTCACTTTCTAATCCCCAGCTTTCAATCATTTTACCAATCTTTCTTCTTAAAAGCTGGAGTTCCTCTTCAAAGGGCAGTAAAAGCATGGATTCATTGAAATAAATTTTTTCATTTTGAACAAAGACTTGTTCAACAGAATCTAACCCTGTATCATATATGATAAATCTTCTTTTGCCTGTCTCTGTAATGTCTAATCCACAAGGCGAGCCTGGATATATCACTCTTCCAAAATCAGATGGTTTATGAATATGTCCTAAAAACACTCTCAGGGGATTGTATCGGATGATAGATTTACTTGTAAGAGGCATATAAAATCCGGGTTCATAGGGATTCAATTCTCTGCTACCTGTTATGTAGTCTCCATGTGCAATAAGAATCCATCTTTCAGGGAGTTTTTCCCTGTGAGCATATTCTGACAACACTTCATCAATTGATTTTGCTGAATCGTATGGTATAAAGGCAATGGCAAGACCTTCTAATTCTTTGATTTGTATATCATTTATTACTTCTATGTTTGAAGCAGTAAAGAATTTATTACTAATTTGATAATCGTGATTTCCAGGAAGAATAGTAAGTTTAATTTCTGAAAAATTTTTACATGATGTGTCAAATTCACTGTAATTTGCAAAATCTTTATCAAATAAGTCTCCGGCAATGATGAGATTAGTTATATCTCTATTTACTATTTGCTGAAAAATATTTTCTAAGGCTTTATATCTTTCCGGGGTTTCATCTCTTGTTTTTAGATGCACATCTGCTGTAATTGCTATCTTCATTAGTCATTATTTTAGCATATTTCATAATGTCTTATTTTAGAATGATACTTTGAATTGTTAAAAGGGAAGAAGCAAAAGAGTTTTACTATCGAATTTTAGGGATTATTAAAAATTTGATAAATAGAATCATTTTAAATTATAATCAAAATCTATGCATCTTGAAATAAGAGACAGACTTATTGCATGTCTAAACAAGCTCCATATAGACTTTTCAAAGTCATTGGAACTGGAAATCCCTAAAAATGAATCCTTTGGTGATTTGAGTACTCCTTTAGCAATGGATTTAGCAAAAATCTTAAAGAAGCCCCCAAAACAAATAGCAGAACTCATTGTGTCTAATATTGAAAAGGATATTTTTGAAGGTATTGATATAGCAGGCGCAGGATTTATTAATTTCCGATTGAAAAGGGATTTTATATTATCAAAACTTACTTTATTGCTTGAGAAAGGCGAAGATTTTTTTACCCTAAGCATTGGAAAAGGTAAAAAAATTCAAATTGAATTCGTAAGTGCTAATCCCACAGGACCTCTACATCTTGGACATGGAAGAGGTGCAGCAGTTGGTCAGGCTTTGGCAAATATTTTAAGAGAAGCAGGCTATAATGTTTCAACAGAATATTACATTAATGATGCTGGCAGACAGGTTGAATTACTTGGTATGAGTGTTTATGTTGCCTTGCAAAGATTAACTGGTAAGGATATACAAATGCCTGATGATTGTTACAAGGGAGAATATATTAATGAACTTGCAAAAGAGATATATCAACTTTACGGAAATGAGCTAATTGATAAAGATTTTGAGGAGATAGGTGACATT
>JAOAGU010000036.1 GCA_026415595.1 Thermodesulfovibrio sp.
AATTAGCAACGCCAATGAAAATTATCAAAGCTATGATTATCCCGAAACCAAAACCCAATTTTTTGCCTATTGTCATGTTCTTAAACATCTCCTAAATCCCCCCTTTTGATCTGTTTAAGTTAAAAACTTATCTTTCAATTGCCACCTTCTCTGTCATGCCAACCATACTGGCACTTTCTTCTTTGCCTATCAATCTGTCCATTTCAAGCAATATGATTAATCCGTCTTCAAGTTTTGCTATACCGGAGATAAACTCACTGTTAACTGAATAGGTCATTGCAGGTGGTGGCTCAACAATTTCAGTAGATATTCTCAAAACCTCTGATACTGTGTCAACTATCAATCCCATGGTCACACCCTGTATCTCCATTATCATTATTTTTTGCTGTGCTTTGTTTTCTTCCTCTGGCAATCCGAACATTTTTCGTAAGCTCACAACAGGAATAACTTTACCACGAAGATTGATAACTCCTTCCACATAGTAAGGTGCATTGGGCACTCTTGTTATCTCCTTCATTCTGTTTATTTCCTGCACCTTAAGAATATCAACAGCATACTCTTCTCCACCAAGAGTAAATGTAACAAGCTGAAGAATCTGAAAGGCTTCTTTTTTCTGTTCCCTTGTTACCAATGCTGTTTCCATATTTTCACCTCCTTAATTTTTTATTATATATTTCCATAGAAAAATTTTTTATACTTCCCATATCAGTATTCCATGCTCGGCATAAGTAGTATGCACTACTTTACCATCTGGGAAATGTTTATTTAAGATTTCTAAAATTTTTTCCTTGTTTGGTTTGATATTTTGTAGTTCAAGAAAGCCTGAAATATCATCCAATGCCTCCTCTATGCTGCCTTTCCATTGCCATGAAGTTTCATAAAACTCTATATGTGGCTTTCTACCCTTTTCATTAAGTATATTTTGAATCATCAGAACACCTGAAGGTGGTTTTAGATCTACACCATGAAACTTAAATATTTCACTTTTAATCGTATTTTCTCTTTTCCTACCCCAGCCAATATATATACACCATTTTTTTGAGCAGTTTTCCATTTTAATAATGTCTTCTAAGGTTTTAATTGCTGGAGTCATGGCTGAAAGGACGATGTCAAATTTTTTTCTAAAGCCCGTTCTGTCTATATCAATTTCATGCCAGAAATTTTTATATGTTTCAATATTTACCACATCATAAATCATCGTCTGTTCTTTGAGAATTTTTAACATTTCATCAGAAGGGTCAACTGCAACAACCTTTTTTGCTTCCTTAGCTATAGGTAATGTATACACTCCTGTGCCAGAGCCTATTTCAAGAATGTATTTATCTTTAAAAGAACAGCCAACTTTTTTAATTTTTTCCAATACAGATAAAGTCCTCGGATAAACTGATTCATCGTATGGTAGAGGATATTTTTTAGCTCTTTTATCCCAGAATTTTTTTATCTTTTCGTAGTCTTGCATTTTTTATTCTCAATACATAGGTATTAAAAAGTCAATAACCATTCCTGTAACTGCAAACTTTTAAATAGCAAGAGAATTAACTCTATTATTACACCGAGGAGGAGACCCTTTGTTTCTGATTAGAGGGACAGAAATAGAGTGTAATTTCAAGCCGAAGATAAGGAATCTCCTCTAAATTTCAGTTATAATTAAAAAATTAATATTTAAGGAGGATGAATATGGATTGCAAAATTGAAAGAAATAAAAAAATATGCACTTGCACCTATGAGCCTTGCGAAAAAAAAGGAATCTGTTGTGATTGTATGCACTATCACAGAAAAAGAGGGGAACTGCCAGCTTGCTACTTTACACCTGAAGTAGAGGCAACTTATGACAGAAGCATAAAGAGATTTATTCAGATGCAGACAGGTAGGAAGTAATATCTTCTAAAATAATATCATCAGTATTTGCAATTTTATTTGAAAGCTGTCCTCTTGCAATTTTTATTCCTGCAAGGGATGCATAGGTTCTTGATGTAAAAAGAGTGAGACATCTCTTTGAATAAACTATTTTCCCTGCCAAATAAGGGTCGTGCCCTCTAATAAAACAATTTGCACCTATTGAATTTAAAAAAGTATTTAGTTGTTTTTCTGTGAATTTTGGTATTCCATAGCCTCTAAACATTGGCGACATATCGGCATCTGCCCATAGTATATCTATTATTAAGTCTTTCCGTGATTTATCATCTATTGATTGTCCATGCATTGGAAATCCTGAATGAGAGGCAATAATTCCATTTTCCGTCTTTAACATGAGGGGTATTTCTTTGAAAAATTCTGTAACAATATTATGAATTTTAAATCCATTACTTCCGAATATATCCATAAGATTTTCTTCAAATTCATAGGGATAGCAAAAAACAGAGTAGTGAGCTTCATGATTCCCTTTAAGAAGAAAAACTCTATCAGGAAAGTAGATTTTCAGAAGGCAAAGATAAAGAAGATTGAAAAGAGAACCACCAGGTTCAGGCTCTCTGTCAATGTAATCTCCAAGAAAAATTAAATATGTATCTGAATTTTTAAGAAACCTTGTGGCAAGATATTTAGTTGTTGAGAAGTCTCCATGTGTATCTCCAATAAAGATTACTTCTCCTGTTTGGGCTTCTAAATTCAAAAAAGGAGGCTCTTTACTTAAAATTTCTTTTCCAGAGACGAAGATCTCTAAGATTTTTTCAGGTTCAAAGCTTATTACTGAATCTGGATTATAGAGAACCTCCAAATGCATCTAATAACTCCTTATTATTCAAATCAGAGGCTATTTGTTTTATAAAAGATTGAGCTTCAGGAGATGCTATTGACTTTAAGGCGTTGATAATTGCAATTTTTACAGCCAAGCTTTTTTCAGTTCTAAATGCCTCTGTAAGATATCTTACTGACTCTGGCATTTTGAGTCTTCCTAAGGATTTTGCGGTTGATTCTCTTACTAAAACCTCTGGATCTTTTAAGCCTTCCTTAAGAATTTCCATAAGCCTTTTCCCAGGAGGGAAATCACCAAGTGATTCAGCAACATAGGACTTAAGGGAGGGACATTCATGATGAAAGAAATGGTCCTGAAACATTCCAAGAAGAGCTTCCTTTGCCTGAGGTGTTTTCATGTATCCGAGCATTCTAATTGCCCGGATCCTGTATCGCCAATCATATCCTCTTGCATCGGCTAACTCTACAACAGTTTTAAATTTTTCAGGTGATTTAAACTTTTCTAAAAATGATGATTCTGTAATTTTTTCTCTCCAATTTGGAACATCAAGCTCTTTGAGAAGGTCATCAATACTATACGCATAAGAATTAGCAGAAATGAGGATAAAAAGAGAAATAGAAATAAAAATTAAAAAATTTTTCACTATATCCTCCTTTTGTATTTATTTTTCTATTTTAAAGGATTTTTTACTACTATAGTTTATAAT
The DNA here is from genome assembly GCA_026415595.1 of Thermodesulfovibrio sp. Classification (GTDB taxonomy): domain Bacteria; phylum Nitrospirota; class Thermodesulfovibrionia; order Thermodesulfovibrionales; family Thermodesulfovibrionaceae; genus Thermodesulfovibrio. Next base: position 3,402 of record JAOAGU010000036.1, read on the forward strand.
AAAACTATGCATTTTAAAAAGGAAAGAAAAGAAATTGTCAGGTTTGCTAAAAGAATATACAGGAAAGGATTAGTTTCTGGAATTAGCGGAAATCTTAGTTTGAGAGTTGATGAAAAATCTTTTTTAATAACTCCAAGGGCTAAATGTTATGAAAAACTTCAAGTTGAGGATATGGTGCTTTTAGATTTAGAGGGAAATATTATCGATGGGCGAAAAGAACCTTCTTCAGAAAAACATCTTCACGTTGCAATATATAAGGCGAGAGATGATGTGAAAGCAATTATTCATACTCATTCTTCCTGTGTTTGTGTTCTTGCAGCACTTGAGATATCTCTTCCAATAATACTTGATGAGCAGAGAGAGAGTCTTGGAGGCGAAATTGAGATTACAAAATACGCTCCTTCAGGCAGTATAGAACTCGCTGAAGAGGCAGTAAGAGCATTAAGTTACAAAAAAGCTGTAATACTTGCAAAACATGGAGCTGTTGCTGTAGGAAATTCTCTCAAGGAAGCCTATTACGTATGTGAATTACTTGAAAAGTTAAGTAAAGTTTATCTTTTCACTAAATTGCTGAGTAAATAGTAATTTTTGAAAAAGTCATCAGATGAATTTTTCTGGAAGACTAAGAAAGTCAGTAATTTTAGTTTCTCTCAAGATAGTTAACTACATAGTCTTTAATAGCCTCTTCAAGCGGAGTTGGTTTGAGATTATAACCAGCAGATTTTATCTTTTCCATCTCTGCTTTTGTATAATATTGATACTTTCCTTTCAATTCTTCAGGCATATCAATATATTCAATATCTGGTTTTAGCCCTAATGCGGAAAAAACAGACTTAGCAAGGTCATTCCAAGAACGGGGGTTCCCTGTACCTATATTGAAAATGCCGTTTTTGTCAGGATTTTCAAGAAAGAACATGGTCATATCAACTGCATCATTTACATATATGAAATCTCTTAATTGTTCTCCGTCTTTATATTCAGGATTGTAAGATTTAAATAATCTGATTTTCCCATCTTTTTTAATCTGTTCATAGGCTTTAAGAACCATACTTCTCATATCTCCTTTATGCCATTCTCTCGGACCAAATACATTAAAGTATTTAAGTCCTACAATTTTATTGAGAATCCCTTTTTTTAATGCCCAGTAGTCAAATATTTGTTTTGAGTAGCCGTAAGCATTTAGAGGTCTTAATTGAGGGATAATAGCATGGTTATCAGAAAAACCTAAGGAACCATCTCCATAGGTTGCTGCAGAGGAAGCATAGATAAATCTTACATTGTTTTTAATTGACCATAGAGCAAGTATTTTTGTGTATTCATAGTTGTTTTCCATCAGAAAATCCACATCTCTTTCTGTAGTGCTACTTCTTGCACCGAGATGAATTATAGCAGTTACTGAATTGTTGAAATTATCCTTCTTCAGGTTTTCAATAAATTTATTTTTGTGAATGTAGTCTTCAAAGGAGAGATCAACAAGGTTTTTCCATTTTTCAGAAGTATTAAGATTATCCACAATAAGAATATTTTCCTCTCCGAGTTCATTTAGCCGTTTCACTACATTTGCTCCGATGAAGCCCGCTCCACCAGTAACAATAGTATATTTCATAGAAATCCTCCTGAGGTTTTTAGTTATATTAACTCATTCTTCTTGCAAGTTCAATCCATGGATAATTCTGAAGTATTTTTACAAGGCCATTTAGCCTACCTGAGTTTATAAATTCAACTTTTTCATCCTCATTAAATACTCCATAAAAGGACGTCGTTTCATAAAGGGCTTTACCAAGATAATTTTCTGAAGGTTTAAGAACATCTTCGTTTCTTGTATAGAATGTATCCTCATCTACATCACATGGTTTAACGAAAACATTAAACTGTCTGCATGCAAGAGGTCTCATAGCATATATTGAACAGATATCGTTGATAAGAAAAGGACAAGGATCACCTTTTTTATGTTTTATAAGAGAACTTTTTATTTTAGAACGAAGGGGTTCTCCAATTTTTTCAATCACATACCAGTAAATCCCTACAATTTCAATAGGATAAATAGGTATATCACGATGAGTCTTGCAGCAGTTACTGCAACCAGGACTACAAGCGAGTTTTTTTCCTGCTTTTTTTCCTTTTTCTATATCTTTTGAGACACCTTCATCCATAATTGCATAGGCATTGAGAAGTAATGGAAGCCAACTGTGTTTTTTTTCATCCTGATAAAAAGAAAGTCTAAATTTATTCTTTTTCAATTCTGATTTTTTTTGCTCCTTTAAGGCTTTTGAGAATTGAAGGATTGTCAATGAGTTTTCCAACAATATTTACCTCACTTGCTGGTACAGGGTCATCTCCAATACTTAGGGGAGTTTTTCCGAAGAATATTGCTATGGCTTCACCAGGAGGCCAATAACCTATGTCACCGACTTTAATAAGAGTAGTAGCAGTGTTGTCAAGAGGTATGCTAATTCCAATAGAGAAATAAAATTCATCTCCCCACTCGTTTATGTTGCTTTCTATAGGAAGAGCCTGAAAAATCCTTTTAGCGCATTCTGTATCAAAAAGCTCTGCTTTTATTTCTTTGTTTTCAATTATTATCTTTATTTTCTCAGGCATTTTTGGCTTTTTCTTTTTGTTTGTAAATCAAAATCGGAGAAAACTTCTTTTCAACAACCTCTTCATTGATTATGCATTCACTTATTCCCTTTTCAGAGGGGATAATATACATTACATCAAGCATTATATCCTCAAGGATGCTTCTGAGGGCACGGGCACCTGTTTTTCTCTCAATAGCTTTTTTAGCAATTGCCTTAAGAGCTTCATCTGTAAAGGTAAGTTTTACTCCATCTATGCTAAACAGCTTCTGATATTGTTTTATAAGAGCGTTTTTCGGTTTTGTAAGTATTTCAACGAGAGCTTCTTCGTTTAGTTCGCTCAAAGTAGCAACAACAGGAAATCTTCCTACAAATTCTGGAATCATCCCGTATTTTATTAAATCTTCAGGTTCAACACGGGATAATACATTTTCCTCGTCTATCTTCGTTGTTTCAGAGAGAAAACCTACTGTTCTTTTACCAATTCTCTTTTTGATAATATCCTCTAAACCAACAAAAGCACCTCCACATATAAAGAGTATATTTGTTGTATCAAGCTGTATATATTCCTGATGAGGATGTTTTCTTCCACCCTGAGGCGGTATATTTGCTATTGTGCCTTCCACAATTTTTAAAAGCGCCTGTTGAACACCTTCACCAGAGACATCACGGGTAATTGAGGGGCTATCTGCTTTCCTACTTATTTTATCAATTTCATCAATATAGATTATTCCAATTTGAGCTCGCTGTATGTCAAAGTTTGCATTTTGAAGAAGTTTGAGAAGTATATTTTCCACATCCTCACCCACATATCCTGCCTCAGTAAGAGTAGTGGCATCAGCAATGGCAAAGGGAACATCAAGAAATTTTGCAAGTGTTTGTGCCAAAAGGGTTTTCCCTGTTCCTGTAGGACCAATAAGCATTATGTTGCTTTTCTGTATTTCATCGGATTGAGCACGTTTAAATATTCTCTTATAATGATTGTATACAGCAACAGAGAGAATTTTTTTTGCCTTTTCTTGTCCTATCACGTAGTCATTAAGGAATTTATGAATCTCCTGGGGTGTTGGCAGTTCAGTTTTTATGCCTTCAAAGGAGGAAAGCCTTTCTTCATCAAGAATCTCATTACAAAGGGATACACATTCATCACAGATGTAAACACCGTTTCCTGCAATGAGTTTTTTTACCTCTTTCTGCGCTTTTCCGCAGAAAGAACATTTTAGGATTTCACTGTCTTTTTTTGCCATGATACTCCTATTTATTTTTTAATTGATGTGATAACTTCATCTACTACTCCATAATCCTTTGCTTCTTGAGCAGACATGAAAAAGTCTCTTTCCGTATCTTTCTGTATTCTCTCAATGGGTTGTCCTGTATGTTTTGAGAGAATATTATTAAGAAGCTCCTTCATCTTAAGAATTTCTCTTGCATGAATCTCCACATCTGTTGCCTGTCCATAAAATCCACCAATAGGCTGATGAATCATTACTCTTGAATGGGGAAGGGCGAATCTTTTACCTTTAGTTCCTGCAGCAAGTAACACACACGCCATAGATGATGCCTGTCCAATACAGTATGTGGCAATGTCCGGCTTTACATATTGCATGGTGTCGTATATGGCAAGTCCACTTGATACTATGCCTCCTGGTGAGTTGATGTAGATATGTATTTCCTTATCAGGATCTTCTGTTTGAAGGAAAAGTAGCTGGGCTATTACTACATTTGCAACTTGGTCATTTATCTCTGTGCCAATAAAAATAATTCTGTCTTTAAGAAGCCTTGAATAAATATCATAAACTCTCTCTGTTCTTCCTGTTTGCTCTATTACAATTGGTACAATACTCACTGGGCTACCTCCTCTTTTTTAATAGGTTTGGCTTTTTGTATGAGGATATCAAAAACCTTTTTTTCAAATATACTGTTGCGAAGTGCTTCAAGAGAACCATCTCTTGACATATAATACTGGACAACACCCTGAGGGGTGATGCTGTATTTTCTTGCAATATTGATTACTTCTTGTTTTAAGTCTTCTTCTGAAACAGTAATTCCTTCTTTCTCTCCAATTATTTCAAGTAAAAGATAGGTTTTTATATTTCTTTTTGCTATTTCTGCAATTTTGTCCATCTGTTCTGTAATGTTTATTCCCATCCTTTCATATTCCTCTGCAATTCTTCTAATTTCTATTTCTAAGAGTCCCTCCGGAAGTTCAAAATCATGAGTCTCAAGAAGTTTTCTTAAAATATCTATTTTTTTCTTCTCTACAGCCTGTTCTTTTTTTGCATTCTCAAGGCTTTCTCTTACATACTTTTTTAGTTTATCCATATCCTCAAAGCCAAGTTCTCCAGGAAGTTCTTCATAGGGAATATCTTTTCTTCTTTTTACTTCTTTCAAGGTAATCTGAAAATTAACTTTTTTACCTGCAAAATCTGCTATTGATTCCTGAGGAAAGTCTATTGTTATGTTAAAACTCTCACCTTTCTTTTTGCCTTCAATTGCCTTTGAAAAATCTGCAGGAAATGGACCTGCACCTATTTTATAAACATAATCTTTTGCTTCTTTTTCTATATCTGTTGTATAGTCTATTACAACAAGGTCTTCATTTTGTGCAGGTTCTTCTGTTGGTTCATAAACTCCTCTTTCTTTTGAGAGTTTATTTAGAACATCCTCCACATCTTCATCTTTAACTTCAACTGATACTTCTTCTAATTCAATATTTTCATAGTTAAGATTTTCTATTTCTGGTCTTGTCTCCACTATTAATTCAAAATAAAGAGGCTCATTCCTCTTGATATCAATGGCATCCTCTGCCATTGGTGGAAGCACAGGTTTAAGCTTTGCTTCTTTCACAGCATTATTGTAATATTCGGAAACAAGCTTTTCAAGGACTTCTGATTCAGCATCTTTGCCAAATTTTTTTTCAATAATTGATAGAGGTGCTTTTCCTGGTCTGAATCCTGGAATTTTTGCTTTTTTCTGCATTTCTTTAAGAGTTTTCTGAATTTCTCTTTCTACCATATCAGCTGGTATTTCAATTTTGAGTCTTTTTTTAGTCTTGGAGATTTCGTCAATTCCTCTTAACACATTTCCTCCTTAAAAATAAATAGTTTTCAACTTTAAGTTTAAAAATCATAGGCAATTTTTGTCAAATTAAAAGCTATCTCTACTCAAGATAAAATCTCGTATAAAATCAGTTTAGTATTTGTTATGGTTTAATCTCCAGAGTTTCAATCTTGTCATCATTTATCACAGCTATTTTTGCAGATTTTTTATGATAATCTATAGTGTTTGGTATAATGTTTGATGATTATAGAACTATCTTTCATTGCTTATAACTTTTCAGATGGATTATTTTTGAATAAAAACTAATTTTTATTAAACATATTAAAGCATTTCTTTATTTTTAATATTAACTTTCAAAACTTCATAAAGGATAATCGAAGCGCTCATTGCTACGTTAAGACTTT
>JAOAGU010000037.1 GCA_026415595.1 Thermodesulfovibrio sp.
AATATGAAGATTTAAGATTTATTGTTTTTATTGATGATCTTTCTTTTAATGAAAATGATCAGGAGTTTAGGTCTTTAAAAATTGTTATGGATGGAGGAATAGAAGAAATTCCTGAAAATTCCGTTATTTATGCAACGTCAAATAGAAGAAATCTCATGCCTTCTATTTCTCAGTCAGACAATGAACTTTTTCCAGAAGACACCCTTCAGGAGAGGGCTTCATTAATTGAGAGATTTGGCTTAAGAATAGGATTTTATAGATTTTCAGAGGAAGAGTATTTAAAAATTGTAAAACATTATGCAAAAATTGATGGAGTAAATTTATCAGAAAAGGAACTTTTCAAAAAAGCTCGTGAGTGGGCTATTGTTCATGGGACCACAGGGCGGTCGGCATATCAATTTATATTAAGCCTTCGTATTTCTTAGAGCAAGCTTGTTTAATGCATTTATATAAGCCTTAGCTGACGCAACTATTATGTCTGTGTCTGAACCATGTCCTCTTACAGTGTGACCTGCTTCCTCAAGTATAATTGTTACCTCTCCGAGAGCATCAGTTCCACCTGTAATTGCCTTTATTTCAAACTTGTTCAATTCCGCTTGTGAGCCTGTTAGTTCAGTAATTGCTTTATATACTGCATCAACAGGACCATCACCTGAGATTTTAATTTCTTTTTCCTCTCCATTAATTTTCATCTTGACTTTAGCAGTTGGTTTTTTCTTTGTTCCGCTCTTTACTTCAAGGTCAATTAATTGATAGACTTCTGCTATTCTTAAAACTTCATCGGAAACCAAAGCTTCTATATCTTCATTGAAAATGTATTTTTTCTGATCAGCAAGTTTTTTAAATCTTTCAAAGGCTCTGTTTAATTCTTCATCTGTAAGGCTAAATCCGAGTTCTTCAAGCCTTGATTTAAATGCATGCCTTCCCGAATGCTTACCAAGTACTATTTTAGAGCTTGGAATTCCTATATCTTCTGGTCTCATTATTTCGTAGGTTGTTCTTTCCTTTAATACTCCATCTTGATGTATTCCTGCTTCATGGGCAAAGGCATTGGCACCAACAATTGCCTTATTTGGCTGAACAACCATTCCTGTAATTTTACTTATTAATCTGCTCGTTCTATAGATTTCCTGGGTTACTATGTTTGTGTCAGCTTTAAAAAAGTCATTACGCACTTTTAGTGCCATAACAATTTCTTCCATTGCTGCATTTCCTGCTCTCTCACCTAAACCGTTTATTGTACATTCTATTTGTTGTGCACCATTTTCAATTGCTGCAAGTGAATTTGCAACTGCAAGTCCTAAATCATTGTGGCAATGCACACTAATTATTGCTTTATCTATGTTTTTTACATTTTCCTTTATCCCTTTTATAAATTCACCAAATTCAATTGGAGTAGTATATCCTACTGTATCTGGTATATTTACAGTAGTAGCACCAGCCTTTATTACTTCTTCAGTAACTTTACAGAGATAATCCCAATCAGAACGGGTTGCATCTTCAGCAGAAAATTCCACATCATCAGTATACTGCCTTGCCTTCTTAACGGCTTTAATTGCAGCCTGAATTACCTGTTCTCTATCCATTCTGAGTTTATATTTAAGATGAATATCGGAAGTGGCAATGAAAGTGTGGATTCTTTTTCGCTCTGCAGGTTTTAATGCTTCAGCTGCTTTTTCAATGTCTTCATCACGGGCTCTGCAAAGTCCAGCAACTACAATTCCCTTAACTTCTTTGGCAATTCTGTTTACTGCCTCAAAATCACCGGGAGATGCTATGGGAAAGCCTGCTTCTATTATATCAACGCCAAGTTTTTTAAGTTGCTTGGCAACTTGAATTTTTTCCTCCACATTCATTGAAGCACCTGGAGACTGTTCACCATCTCTCAGCGTTGTATCAAATATTTTTATTCTCCTCATCTTGCACCTCTGATTTTTGTCTTTTTTGTTTAATTAAAATGATTATATTTTCAATTATACCTGATAAAACATATAAACTGACAAGCGTAAATATGGCAATATCAGGTAAAATGAAGATAAAGAATAATATGAAAATAAAAATTAGTAATATCCATCCTGGTTTTTTTTCTTTAAAATTAATCTCTTTTAATCCATGAAATTTAAGAGTACTTACCATGAGGAGAGAAAGTAAAGCGGTTAAAAATAAAAGAAAGAGATTTTTTTCTGGAGATAAAGCTAATACCTCTATGTAAAACATTGTTATTGCAGCAATCATTGTGGCAGCACCGGGTATGGGTAAGCCTTTGAAGGATTTTAAAATAGATGTTTGTACATTAAATCTTGCAAGTCTTAAAGCACCGCAGGCAACAAATAAAAAACATACTGCAAAGCCAATTCTACCAAAATCATCAAGAGCAAATTTATATATAAGAATTGAAGGGGCGACTCCGAAAGTAACAAGATCAGATAGAGAATCAAGCTCAATTCCAAATTTAGTTGTAGTCTTTGTTAAACGTGCTACCAATCCATCAAGGCCATCAAATATGTTAGCTAAAATTATTGCCCAGGCTGCATGTATAAACTTTCCATTTATTGCTGAGAGAATTGCGTAAAATCCTAAAAATAAACCACACAAAGTTAAAGCATTTGGTAGAATGTAGACTCCTTTTGCTGGTTTTCTGTCAGGGTCTCGGAATTTTTTTATTCTTCTTGCTCTAAGCATTTTTTTCATAAAGAGGCAATTACAGATTCACCTGCCTTAACTTTCTGTCCTTCCTTTATTTTAATTTTAAAATTAGAGGGAAGACATATGTCTACACGGGAACTAAATTTTATCATTCCAAATCTATCTCCCTTTTTCAGCCTATCCCCTTCCTTTATCCAACAAACCGCCCTTCTTGCAACTATGCCTGCCACTTGACGAATTATTATATCTCCTTGAGAAGTATTTAATATAATTTTTATATTTTCATTCTCTTTATATGCTTTATCCTTAAAAGCTGAAAAAAATTTACCTGGTGTATATACAATCTCTTTTATAATTCCATCAAAAGGTATTCTGTTCACATGGACATCAAATGGTGACATGAAAATACTTATTTCTGTATAATTATGAGGGCAGAGAGTGTTACCTCCCTGCCTTATCATTATTACTTTTCCATCTGCAGGAGATACAAGAAAATTAGGAAAATCAGGTGGAATTCGTTCAGGATCACGGAAAAAATATATAAAAAACAGACAAAATACAAGGCATACTATAGCTAATGGCTTTAATGATAAGAGATAAAAAAAAAGAAACAAAAAACAAGAAAAGCCAATATAAGGAAAACTCTCTTTTCTGATCATGCCTTTGATTTATCAACAAGTTTTGAGCTTTTAAGCCAGGGCATCATTGCTCTTAATTTTTCCCCAACCTTTTCAATTGGATGTTCTTCTCCTTTTTTAGTAAGGGCGTTAAAAGTTGGTTTTCCCACTTTACATTCAAGAATCCATTCTTTAGCAAATGCTCCACTCTGGATTTCATTAAGAATTTTCTTCATTTCAGTTTTTACGGAATCATTTATTACTCTCGGGCCTCTTGTAAGGTCACCGTACTGAGCAGTATTACTTACGGAGTAACGCATTGTGGAAATTCCACCTTCGTATATAAGATCAGCAATGAGTTTTACTTCATGAAGACATTCAAAATATGCCAACTCAGGTGGATATCCTGCTTCAACAAGTGTTTCATATGCAGCTGTAATAAGAGAAGTTAATCCACCACAAAGAACAACCTGTTCACCAAAAAGGTCTGTCTCTGTTTCATCTTTGAAAGTTGTTTCAATAATTCCTGCTCTACCACCACCAATACCAACTGCATATGCAAGGGCAACATCTTTTGTTATACCCGAAGGGTCCTGATAAACTGCCATTAGACAAGGAACTCCCATACCTTTAAGATATTCACTCCTTACAAGATGTCCTGGGCCTTTTGGTGCAACCATAAAAACGTTTATATCCGATGAAGGCACAATCTGTCCAAAATGAATATTAAATCCATGAGCGAAAGCAAGAAAAGCACCCTTTTTTATATTGGGCTCTACTTCATTTTTATATAAATCAGCCTGGATTTCATCAGGCGTGAGAATCATTATTATATCTGCTTTTTTTGAGGCATCAGCAACTGTCATTACAGGAAGTCCTGCATTTGTAGCTTTTTCCCAGCTTTTTCCAGTTCTTACACCTACAATAACATCAAAGCCACTATCTTTAAGGTTATTAGCATGGGCATGTCCCTGACTTCCGTATCCTATAATAGCAATTTTTTTCCCTTTTAGGATATCAGTATTTACATCAATATCATAGTAAATTTTCATTAAAGCACCCCCAAATTTAACTAAATTTTAGAATTATAACACATGTTTTTAATAGTTTGCATAAGCAGTTAGAATATTTTTTATTATAAGGATTTATATGATATAATATTTTTCTATTATGTATTACATTGGCATTGACATAGGTGGAACTAACACTAAAATAGGGTTGGTCTCAAAAGATTATCAATTAATTACACTATGTAAATTTCCAACTCCTAATGACATTATAAATGCATTATTTGATGAGATTAAAGGACTTTTTAATGAGAATTATATTGTAGGTATTGGTATAGGAGTTGCAGGATTAGTTGGCGAAGACGGAACTGTTATAGAATCTCCTAATATACCCACATTAAATAAGATTCCGTTGGCATCTCTTATAACAGAAAAATTTGCTGTAAAAACAAGAGTTGACAATGATGCCACTGCTGCAACAATAGCTGAGGCAAATTTTGGAGAAGGGAAGGGAACTAATAGATTTATATTGTTAACTCTTGGTACGGGTATAGGTGGAGGTTTTTATATTGATGGAAAAATTTTGAATATTCCTATGGAAGCTGGACATATGAGTATTGATTATCAGGGTAAGCTTTGCAGTTGCGGTAATAATGGCTGTTTAGAAATGTATGCCTCTGGAAGGGCTATAAGAGATACATTAATTGAGAAAATAGAAGAAGGAGCAATATCTCAGGCTAAATCTCTATATGAAGGAAATTTTTATAAGATAAAATCTGAAGATGTCTATCGGTTAGCATTAGAAGGTGATAATCTATCCAGGCAGGTAATAAAGGAAGCTGGCAAAGCACTCGGAGTAGGAATGGCAAATATTATAAATATTTTTTCTCCTGAAAAAATAATTCTAACAGGTGGGCTTTCTAATGCAAAAAATATTTATCTTGAAGCAGCAATAAATGAAGCCAAGAAAAGAGCTCTTAAGGGTTTGACTGAAAATATAAAAATTATAAGATCACAATTAATAGATTCAGGAGGAGTTTTAGGCGCTGTTTTCTTGCTTAGAAATCAATGAAAAATATCAGAAATTTTTCAATAATTGCTCATATAGACCATGGTAAGTCAACTCTTGCTGACAGGTTGCTTGAATTTACAGGCGCTGTTAATCTTGGTGGTAAGATGGGACAGATTTTGGATTCAATGGATCTTGAAAAAGAAAGAGGTATTACTATTAAGGCTCATGCAGTAAGACTTCAATATAAAGCAGATGACGGTGAAACATATATATTGAATCTTATTGATACTCCAGGCCATGTGGACTTTTCCTATGAGGTATCACGTTCTTTAGCATGTTGTGAAGGAAGTCTTCTTGTGGTTGATGCTACTCAGGGAGTAGAAGCCCAAACAGTTGCAAATGCATATTTGGCAATAGATCATAATCATGAAATTATACCTGTGATTAATAAAATAGACCTACCACAATCAGATCCTGAAAAAGTTAAAAGGCAAATTGAGGATATACTGGGAATTGACTCTCAGGAGGCAATTTTAGCTTCAGCAAAGGAAGGTATTGGTACAAAGGAAATTCTTGAAGCAGTAGTAAAAAAAATACCACCTCCTAAGGGTGACCCAAATGCACCACTAAGAGCCATGATCTTTGATTCCTGGTTTGATAATTATTTAGGAGTGATTATTCTTGTCAGGATTTTTGATGGAATTTTAAGGAAAGGCATGAAAATAAGGCTTTTCGCCACTCAAAATGAATATGAAATTCAGAGATTAGGAATTTTAACACCTTTCCCAAAAGACATAGACGCATTAGGAGCAGGAGAAGTAGGTTTTATTATAGCAGGAATAAAAAATATATCAGATACAAAAATTGGAGATACTGTTACCGATGCTGTAAATCCTTCTCAGTTGCCTCTTCCAGGCTTCAGAGAGGTAAAACCAATGGTTTTTTGTGGACTCTATCCAACAGAGACGCATCAATATGAAGAACTGAAAACAGCCCTTGAAAAACTGCGTTTAAATGACTCCTCATTTTTCTTTGAACCTGAAACATCTGCTGCTTTAGGATTTGGTTTTAGATGCGGATTTTTAGGCTTACTTCATATGGAAATAATTAGAGAAAGACTGGAAAGAGAGTTTAATCTTTCTCTTATAAGCACTGCACCGACTGTTAGATACAAAATCATAGAAAAAAGCGGAGAAGCTTATCTTATTGATAATCCGAGCAGAATGCCTAAGTTTTTTGAGAGCATTGAAGAACCTTTCATGAAAGTTTCAATTATTGTACCTGAAAACTTTGTTGGTGATATACTAAAGCTTTGTCAGGAAAGGAGAGGAATGCAGAAAGAGTTTTCATATATAACAAAAGATAGAATTCTTATCGTCTATGAAATGCCACTCAGTGAGATTTTATGGGATTTCTATGACAAACTTAAATCTCTTTCAAAGGGCTATGCTTCTATGGATTATGAACTTTTAGGCTACAGACCAGGCAACCTCGTTAAGCTTGACATCTTAATAAACGGAGAACAGGTAGATGCTCTATCAGTAATTGTTCATAAAGACAAAGCCTATTATAAAGGACGTGCAATAGTTCAGAAATTAAGAGAAGTTATTCCAAGACAACTCTTTGAAGTTGTAATACAGGCTGCTATAGGCGGAAAAATAATTGCCCGTGAAAGTATAGCACCATTAAGGAAGAATGTTCTTGCAAAATGTTACGGAGGTGATGTAACAAGAAAAAGGAAGCTGCTTGAAAAACAAAAGGAAGGTAAAAAAAAGATGAAACAGATTGGCAGGGTGGAAATACCTCAGGAGGCCTTTCTATCAGTTCTAAAAGTAGACTAAGGAGGTGACATTGACAACTAAGAAACTTCTTGATTACGCAAAAAGTATTTTAATTGCTATTTTAATTGCTCTTTTTATAAGAGCATACATAATTCAGGCTTTTAAAATCCCTTCAGGTTCAATGATTCCTACATTACTCATAGGAGATCATCTTTTGGTAACAAAATTTATCTATGGAGTAAGGCCGCCTCTAATGGAGAATAAAATTCTCGTAATGGATAAACCTAAGAGGGGAGATATTGTGGTCTTTAAATATCCCGAAGACCCTAATAGAGATTTTATAAAAAGAGTTATTGCTGTAGAAGGTGATGTCATAGAAGGTAGAGATAAAAAAGTTTATGTAAATGGAGCTGAGATTAAAGAGCCCTATATTAGACTCACAGATTCTTATATTCATCCTAAGGAACTTGACCCAAGAGATAATTTCGGTCCAATTACTGTACCAAAGGGCAAACTGTTTGTAATGGGAGACAACAGAGATCAAAGTTATGATAGTCGTTTCTGGGGATTTGTTGATTTAAAAGATGTGAAAGGTAAAGCACTTATTATTTATTGGTCTTGGGATGGTGAACAGAGTAAACCAAGATTGGAAAGAATTGGTAAACTAATAAAGTAATGTTTACAGGAATAATTATTGAGCTTGGTAAAGTTTATGATATTAAAAAACTCCGTAATGGAGCAAGACTGAAAATTATCTCAAGTGAGATTATAAAAGAAGCCTCTCTTGGTGATAGTATTTCAGTAAATGGTGTTTGCCTTACTGTTACTGAAATGGATAAAGCAAAAGGAATAATATCCTTTGATGTATCCTATGAAACCCTCAATAAAACAACATTAGGAGATTTAAAAAGAGGTGATCCGGTAAATCTTGAACCCGCCCTCACCCTTAATACAAAACTTGGAGGACATCTTGTAAGTGGGCATGTGGAAGGAATTGGAATAATCAGAGGCATTGATAATTTCGGAGATTATTTAAAAATAGAGGTTGAAGCTCCACAGGATGTACTTAGATACTGTATAAATAAAGGTTCAATTGCTATTGATGGAATTAGTCTTACAATAGTTGATGTTTTCCCATCATCCTTTACAGTAGTAATAATTCCACATACAGCAAAAATGACTACTATAGGAACAAAGAAAATTGGGGATAAAGTAAATCTTGAATCAGACATAATTGCAAAATATGTAGAAAAATTCGTAAATCAGGCAACCCTTTCTAAAGACGACAAATTAATTGAAAAATTGAAAAATTACGGATTTATGAAGGAGTAATTTTGTGAAATTCATAGTTTTAGCTGGCGGTTCAGGAACAAGGCTTTGGCCCTTGTCAAGAAAGAATTTCCCCAAACAATTTTTAAAATTAAAACTTTCAAAAGATGGACAAAATGAAAGTTTTTTCCAGAAAACGTTAAAACGAATTTTGCTTTATCCAGAGGCAGAAATATTTATTGTGACAAATGAAAAATATAAGTTTTATATATTAACCCAAATTGAAGAAATCCTTAGCTATTTGAATAAAACTCCTAATATTGAAATAATTCTTGAACCTGCTCAAAAAAATACTGCTCCTGCTATTGCTCTGGCATTAAGATATGCATTAGAAAAGAGCATCCATCAGGATGATACTTTTTTAGTATGTCCTTCGGATCATCTAATTTCTCCAGATTACGAATTTTTGAATTATATAAACATAGCAGACAATATTGCCAAAAAAGGATATATAGTAACGTTCGGAATAATTCCAAACAGACCGGAGACAGGTTTTGGATATATAAAAATTATAAAAGAGCAAGAAAACAAAGCTTTTTATAAAGTTGAAAAATTTGTTGAAAAACCAGATATGGAAACTGCTAATAAATACATTAAAGAAGGTTGTTATTATTGGAATGCAGGACTTTTTGCGTTTACAGCAAATTCAATGATTGAAGAATTTAAGAGTCAAATTCCTCAATTAGCTGATTTATTTAGTCTTTCTTGGCAGTCTGTTTTAGATAATTTCACTAATCTGCCTGATATTTCAATTGATTATGCGGTTATGGAAAAAACAGATAGGGCTGTATTAGTTCCTCTAAATGTTTTCTGGTCTGATATAGGTTCATGGGAAAGTTTATATGATGTTTTGGAC
>JAOAGU010000038.1 GCA_026415595.1 Thermodesulfovibrio sp.
TCGTTTGCCTGTTGATAGAACTTCAAGGATTCTGAAAATTTGCCGTCTATCCTTGAACTTCCTCCTAATCCGCAATAACTATATCCTAAAGCACTAATGTCCTTGATTTTTTTGAATATTTGGAGAGCCTTTTCATAGTTGTTTAAGGATTTTTTTATTCTTCCACTAAACCTCCAAATAGCTCCTTCAGCCCATAATGTGAAGGCAATGCCTTTTTTATCATTATTCTTTTCATAAATTTTTCTTGCCTTTCTAATCAGGTTTAATCCTTTTTTCCAGTCACCTATTGCCTTATAACATAATGCCAACCCACTCAGACTATCTGCAATATACGTGTCTTTTCCTAAAATTTCAGAAAGCTCAAATGCCTCATTATAGTAATCTATAGCTTTATTGAATTGACCAATTATTCTGTTTAAATCACCCAAGGCAAGAAGTGAATCTATAGTAATTTGTGGATTGTTTTTCTGAATTCCTTTTTTGTAAATTTTATTCCATAATTTCAGAGAATTTCTAAAAAAACCTTTATTTCTAAGCTGTTCTGCCTTTTCAATGTATTCTTCAATTTTCATTTAATTTTTCCCTTAATTTTTTCATAAATTTTTTATAATCCTTCTGTCCAAAAAACTCTGAACCCATAACGAGTATATCAGCTCCTGCATTGGCAATTTCTTTTGCATTGGAGAGTTTAACTCCTCCATCTACTTCAATAAGTATGTTTGTCTTGCTTTTAACTACAAGTTTTTTAGTTCTTTTAATTTTATCTATTGATGAGGAGATAAATGACTGTCCTCCAAAACCAGGATTAACGGACATAATGAGAATTAAGTCTAAGTCTTTTATTATTTCCTCTATAGAAGATATGGGAGTAGCTGGGTTAAGAGAAACACCAGCTTTAATCCCTCTATTTTTTATGTCCCATATAGTTCTATGAAGATGTGTTGATGCTTCCACGTGAACCGTTAAAATATCAGCTCCTGCATTAATAAATTGGTCAATATACTTATCAGGATTTACAATCATTAGATGAACATCAAGGGGAAGTTTTGTTGATTTTTTTATAGCCTCTACCACTAAAGGACCAATGGTAATATTTGGAACAAATAAACCATCCATTACGTCAATATGAAGCATATCAACTCCTGCTTCTTCAGCAAGTCTTACTTCATCAGCCAGCCTTCCAAAATCAGCAGAAAGTAAAGATGGTGCTATTAATGTCAATCTTTTTCCTCCTTTTGTTTTTTTGATACAAGTAGTTTAATAGATTGTCCCCCCTCATCGGGCTCAGGTCTTTGAGCTATTACAGTTAACTCGGGATGGATTTCTGAATTAATATAGATAACTTTTTCAATTGGTATGCCTATTTCTTTTAGTTTTTTTTCTGCTTCTTCAAAAGGAATTTCTGTTACATCGGGAAGAAAACTGAATCTCATACCTTTGCTTATAACTACCCCGATTTCTCTACCGCTCTTTATTTTTGTGCCGGCTGGAGGTTCTTGTTTAAAAATAGTTCCTGAAGGATTATCAGAGTATTCATGCCCGTCTATTCTAATATGAAGTCCTCTTTCTCTAAGTATCTGATTTGCTTGCACAATATCCATCCCCTTAAGATTTGGAACATCAGTTTTGCCAGATAAAATTATAAATGTTAATAACAAGTATCCACTTAAAAATCCTGCAAATATAATACCTAAAACAAATAAAAATTTTTTCATCTTAGCATAATCCTTGCCATGAAAAAGCCGTCCATTTCATGTTTATGAGGAAATGTTCTTATCATGCCTTTTTTAATATAAAAATTTTTAAAAAATGAATCTGCACTATTTATAGTACAAAATTCCTTAAATTTATGTAAAAAATTCTCAATTACTCTCTCTCCCTCTTCTGGTTCAGTAGAACATACCGCATAGAGTAGAATCCCTCTTTTTGATAAAAATTTTGAAACATGTTCAAGTAAAATCGTCTGATTTTTTGAAAGTCTAATTAACTCTGATTCGTTACATCTATATCTTACATCTGGATTCCTTCTAATTACACCAAGGGAAGAACAAGGAGCATCTAATATTATTCTTTCAAAGGAAAGAGTGGTTTTCCATTCAACTATATCAGTAATAATGCTTTCAATCTGTATTTTAGGTAAAAATTTCTTATTCCTTTGAATATTTTCATTTAAAATTTTAAACCTTCTTTTATCCTTTTCAATACAGATTATTTTACCTTTTCCCATCAATGCAGCAGTTAAAAGAGCTTTGCCTCCAGGTGATGAACAAACATCTAAAACCGTGGAGTCTTCTTTAGGTTCTAAGAAAAAACAGGCAAGTTGAGAGGCTTCATCCTGAACAATCCAGAAGAAATTGGATTTCTGTAAAAAGTTTCTTATTTCATATCCCTGTCCTTCAATAATTAAGCCTGAAGGAGCATATTTTGTAAATTTTGTGTTGAATCCATTTTTATTTAAATAATCTGCCACCTCATTTCTTTCTTCTGGTCTTACTGCAATTGTAAATGTTGGCTTTTGATTATTTGCTCTCAATAACGCTTCTGTTTCCTCTTCAGAGAATCTTTCAAGCCATCTCTTAATTAACCATTTAGGATGTGAATATTTTAAAGATAAGTACTCTAATTTATTATTTTGTATAAGGTTTAATTTTATAGATGACAAATTATTAAAATTATCAGGTTTCTTTCTAATAAAATTTCTCAATATGGCGTTTACTACAGAGGGTTTCCCATTGAAAATCTTTTCCAAATTAACAGCTTCATTTGTTACTGCATAAGAAGGAAGTTTCATAAAAATCAATTGATATATGGCACACCTTAGATTGTTGATAGTATATTGAGAGAGAAGTTTTTTATTCCTATAAAAATCTTCAAGTAGCCAATCTATGTAATATAAATTCCTAAGCACTCCATAGACTAATTCTTTTAAAAATGCTCTGTCCGATATACTAAATTTATCAACCACTTCATCACTAAGCAAAGTTTTTAAAGGTATTCCTTTTTCAAAAATTTTGGAAAGAACTTTTACTGCTTTTTGTCTTGGTGAGAGTTTTTCATAAACCATTGGAGTGCATGCCTTACATTTTCTAAGCTTACAGTTGTATCTATGCAAGGTCCATGGGGTCTTTCATTAAGAATTCCCAATACGGGTATAGGATAAGTATCTACGATTCCACTTGAAAGGTCTCTTTCACAGGCAACAGCTATTATAGCATCAGGCTTTTCTTCTTTCACCACTTTCCGTGCAATAGTGCCACCTGTTGCAATTGATATGGCTATACCATTATTTTCAGCTAACTCTATTAAATCTTTTATTTTACACATCCCGCATCTTTTACACTTAAAGACATCAAAGGTGAGACGTACATCACATTTTGAATTTTGGATACAATGGGGAAGTAGAAGTAATATTTTAGTAATTTTATAACTATTTTGCATTACAAGAGAATTGTTTAGTCTAACTATATAAGCCTGAAAATAGGTTCTTTTACCTCTTAAGAAAGCACCTAAAAGCATTAATATAGGATAATAAACTTTTAAAATAAAACCTCTAAGAAAAGTAGTCCATGCCTTCATGTATTTTTCTTCCGCAAATAAATTCCTTTGCTGTCATTATTTTCTTGCCTTCTGGCTGAATCAGTAAAATTTTTATTGCTCCATTGCCTGTTCCAATTAATAAGTCTTCCTTTGCTTTTAATACAAGCCCGGGAATAGAATCTCCTTCTGCAAGTTGAGCCTTAATTATTTTAATCCGTTCTTCTTTGAAAAAACAGTGGGCACAGGGCCAAGGATAGGTGCCACGAATTAGATTAAAAATTTCTTTTGCAGAAGAATTCCAGTTTATTCTACCATCCTCTTTTTTTAATTGAGGTGCATAGGTGGGTTCACCCTTTTGAGGTTGGGGAATTATTACTCCGTCCCTTAAACCTCTAATTGTTTCATATACCAATTCTGCTCCTACGGTAGATAATTTTTCCGATAAGGTTAAAGCATTGTCTTCTTCATCTATTGGTATTACTTTTTGAAGAAGAATAGGACCTGTATCAAGTCCTTCATCAATTAGCATTGTTGTTACCCCAGTAATACTCTCTCCTCTTATTAATGCCCATTGAATAGGCGCTGCACCTCTGTATTTTGGTAAAAGGGATGCATGAAGATTGATGCATCCATATTTAGGAATTTGGAGTATTTCCTTAGGTAGTATTTTCCCGTAGGCTACCACTATGGCAAATTCTGGCTTTAACTCTTTTAATTTTTCAATAAATCTTTCATCTCTTATTTTTTCAGGCTGAACAAGAGAAAGTCCAAATTGTAGGGCAATTTTTTTTATTTCAGGTGGTTGGACTGTTTTTCCCCTGCCCTTAGGTTTATCGGATTGAGTAACAACAAGAGAGATATTCTCACCCTTTGATATAAGCAATTTAAGAGTAGGCACGGCAAACTCTGGAGTACCGAAAAAAACAATGCTTTTTTTTGTTATGGACATACTAAGGTTATTTTTTTACCTTTTGATATTTTCTTCTGAAAAGCTCTCTTTTAAGCGGACTTATTCTGTCTATAAGCAGCATTCCATCAAGATGATCAATTTCATGTTGAAGTGCTCTTGAAAAAAGTCCTTCTGCACATATTTCTATTTCATTGCCCTTTCTGTCTAATCCTTTTACAAGAATTTTTTCTCCTCTTTTTAATCTTGTTGTAAATCCTGGAATGCTTAGGCAACCTTCTTCTGAAAGGACTTCTCCTTCAGAATAAATTATTTCTGGATTAATTAGAACAATCAATGACCGATTTTCCTCTCGAGAACTGGTGTCCACCACGATTAGTCTTTTGGAAACACCCACCTGTGGAGCAGCCAATCCTACACCATTAGCTTTGTACATTGTTTCTATCATGTCATCTATAAGTTTTTGAATATTTTTATCAATTTCTGTAATAGGGAGAGCCTTTTTTTTAAGAACTTCATCGGGATATTTTCTTATTTCAAGAACTGCCATATAAAAATTATAACTTAAAATACGCTAAATTTAAAAAACTTTTTCGGATTCTTTTTGATTTCTTCAATTAATTCCTTTAATTCTTTGATACTCTGTTTCAGGTCTTCTGCTATTTGTTTGTCTCTTAAAAGAAGAGAGAGAGTTCCTTCTGTTTTTTCAAATTCCTCTAAGATTTTATCAAGTTTCTTTGATGATTTAACCAAACTATCGTATAGTTCCGGTTCATTAATAAATTTACCAAGACTGCCGCTTGAGGTAGTAATTTTATTGGAAATTTCTTCAAAATTTTTGATTGTACTTGCCAGTTTTTGATAAAGTTCTTTGTCTTTAGAAAGCATGCCTAAGCTACCTGTTCTTATTTCCTCTATGGTTATCCTTAATTCTGAAATTGTATTGTTTAAATTATTATACAGAGTAGGGTCTTTAAGAAGTTTATAGGCTGTCCCCTTTGAGTCTCTCATTTCAGATATCATTTTATCAACGTTATTTATTAATGTATCAATTCTAATTAGCGTAGATGAAGCTACTGCAATTATATCTCTAATTTCAGTTTGAGAATATCCCTCCATTATTTTAGATTTATCAAAGGATTCCTGGGAATCACCTGGTGTTATTTCTAAGTATTTATCCCCTAATAGTCCCATGGTTTGTACTGATGCTTTAGCATCTTTTTTAAGAAAGGTGAGAATTTCTTTATTAATTGCAACAGTTACTATTGTGCCAAATTCTTTGTTAAGCCTTATTTCTCTTACTTCTCCTACATCAATTCCCGCAACCATGACAGTAGCCCCTTTTCTTAATCCTTTCACATCAGATATTGCAATTTTTATAATCTCTCTCTGTTGAAAAAGTTTTTGAATACCACCTGAAAAAATTATGACAATAAAAATAATAAGCAAGGTTATAGTAATAACAATACCTACCTTTAAATTTGCCCACTTTAACTGTTTCTTTCTGTCAAACATTTTGTTTTTTATTTTAATAAAATCGTCATTCAAAATGATAGAACCATTGAGGAATATTTCTCCAGAAGATGATAAAATAAAAAATGTTTAAATTATTTTTAAGGTTAATTATTGTTTTTGTATTATGTTACTTTATCTATGTTATTGTCTATCCCTTTACTGTAGATGTAGCCTCTCTTAAGAAAAAAAATCCTGAGCTCACAGCTATGATGAAGTATAGAATGAAGCAGTGGCAGGAAGAAGGAAAGCAGATTAAGATAAAAAAACAATGGGTCTCGCTTCATGGCATTTCTCCCTATCTTGTTAAAGCCGTGCTAATTGGTGAGGATGATAAGTTTTATAGACATTCAGGTTTTGATATAGAAGCAATAAAAAAAGCAATTGAGAGGGATATAAAGGAAAGGAAATTGAAATATGGCGGTAGCACAATTACGCAGCAATTGGCAAAAAATCTTTATCTCAGTCCTTCTAAAAATCCTGTAAGAAAAATTCAAGAGGCAATAATTACATGGAGATTAGAGAAGAATCTCTCAAAAAAGCGAATTCTTGAGCTCTATTTAAACATAGCTGAGTGGGGAGAAGGAGTATTCGGAGCAGAGGCTGCATCAAGATATCATTTTGGAAAATCAGCTTCAGAACTTACTCCTACGGAAGCAGCAAGAATGGCTGCAGCACTTCCAAATCCAATAAAGTATAGCCCTTCAGGAAATTCTAAATTTGTTGAAAAAAGAGCCAGTGTAATTTATTTCATAATGCAGAAAAGGGGAATCATTAAAGAGGAGTTTACGGAATCTGAGAAGGATGAAACAGAACCAGCTTTGCAGGAGAAAGGGGAAGAAAAGGTTGGAATTACTAAAGATACTCAGGAATCCGTCCAGTCTCCTTCAAAATAGTCTCAAGTTTTTTTATAATGGGAGAATTTAAAAATTCCTCTAAGGTTATCGGTAATTTTCTTTGCCAGTTTGGATATTCTAATGTAGTTCCAGGCAAATTGGTCTGTTCTTCTATAAAGAGAAAATCCTCAGGATAGAGCAATAAGTATTTTGCTTTTGTCCCTGATAGAAATCTAATTATTGAAAACAGAATGTTTTCCATATTTTCTCTGTCTTCTATCAATTCAAATTTTGAGAGAAGATTTAAGATTTTTTCCTTATCTTTTTCTCTCTCCTTTAAAGCCTGATTAAACATAGATTCATCAAAGATAGAAAATTTTTTTCTAAGCTCAATATCTTTTCCATACCAGAATCCTTTAAAAGTTGGAAGGTCATGGGTGGTAATACTACATAAAGCTTCCTCTGGATATTGAGACTGTTCTTTATAGGCTGAATCCTCTTTCTCAAAATAGAAAACTCTCCAGGAACTGATTTTTCTATTAATCAGTTCCCGACTCATCCATTCTTCTGCTGTTCCTAAGTCTTCTCCTATTACAGCTGTTTTATTTAACTGACTTTCAAGGCAGATTATTCCAAGGAGGTCCTGCCAAGGATATCCAATATATGCACCTTCTGTGGGTAATCTTCCATCAGTAATCCAAAAAGCTCTAAAAAGTCCAAGAGCGTGGTCAATTCTTAAAAGCTTGCCTTTCATGTTAGCTCTTACTATTTTGATAAATGGCAGATAGCGATTTTCCTTCAATTTAAAAGGAATGATAGGTGGGAATCCCCATTTCTGTCCCTTTGGATTAAACTCATCAGGTGGTGCACCATGTTGAGCATTTAGGGCATAAATTTCTTTATTTATCCATACATCAAAACTACTTTTAATTGAACCAAAGCCGAGGTCAAGGCAAAGATTATAATTTTTTAGACTTTCCAGTTCCTTGTCAACAAGCCATTGAAGATATTCATAAAATAAAACTTCCCTGAAATTATCTAAGTAAATAGTATCAATGGTCTTTTTATCAGGATTTTTGAGTCTGTCTTCCCAAGTTAGCCAATTTTTGCCAATTTTTTCTCTTAAAAAACAAAATACAGCAAAGCATTTCAAGTCTTCTCTAATTAAAGGAGGCAGATTTTTTTTATATTCTTGAAAAGCCCTTATCTCACTATTTTCATCAGGGGCTTTAAATTTTTTTCTTAATTTTTCCATCTTTTCTGTCCAGATTTTGTAGTATTCAAAAAATTCTTTATTTTTTTCTTCAATCTCTATATCAGGCAAATAAAGAGGGGTTTTAAACTGCCTTGAAATAGCTGAATAGGGGCTTATTCCATAAGTATCTTCAGGGTCATTAAAATGCAATGGATTTATACTTACAAAGCCACCGAGATTATTAATATATTGGGCAAGGTCTTTTAGGTGAGAAAAATCCCCTTCTATATTTTTTCCTCTAATACTCCACAAGTTTATGTGGAATCCCCATGTTTTATTATGAAAGCAGGTAAAACTCTCATGAGGAACAATAATCAATAAACTTTCTGATTCTTTATTTTTCAGTAAAACTTTAAGTTTATAATATCCAATGGGCAATTCCGGCAAGGCAAGGCAGTATTTGAAGTAGACCTCATTGCCTAATGTTTTCCTTTCTACTAAGCTTGAATTTGACAAATCAATGGTGAGATGAATTTTCTGCCCCACGTATCCAATTTCCTCATAGGGTAAAATTTCAATTTCTAAGGAGTTATTCGTGTTTTTTTCAGAATAAATAAATATCTGATAGGGTTTGCCTGTAACATAAACAGGTTCAGTTAGGTTTTTCCATTGATATTGCTCAAAATATTCAATCCAGTGAATAAGTGATTCTTCAGTGATTTCAATTCCCATAGAGGAGATAATTTCAATTTTAGTCTCAAGAGGGATGCTTATCTTTTCACCTTTATAGTTGTAATAATAAGGAAGTATCTGGACTAAATCAGAGAGGTTATTTATCAGCTGTTTGAGGTTCTTCAAAGTATAGCTCTCCAGCATCATAATCGTAGACGAAGAGTTCTGCATATCTTCCCCAATCTATTGC
>JAOAGU010000039.1 GCA_026415595.1 Thermodesulfovibrio sp.
TACATATACCAAGCCAAAAATATTCCTGAAAAACCAGCTAAAGTGGATATAATCATGACTAATGTCTCCTGTTCGTGAGACAAAGCTGATATCCCCTCTCCAACCACTGGTGCAATGAAGTGGGATATTGAAAAGTATCCTGCTAATATTGAAAAAATTGCAAGAATAATTAGAGGCATGGTCATAACTTTTGGTGACTCATGAAGATGTTTTAGTGTTTCTATGTCTCCTCTAAATTTTCCATGGAAAGCTACAAAAAGTATTCTAAAAGTATAAAAGGCTGTCAGAGCAGCTGTCACAGTTGCAAGAATCCATAAAAATTTGCCATAACCCTTAGGTGATGAATAGGCAAACCATAAAATTTCATCTTTACTAAAAAAACCTGATAAACCGGGAAATCCAGATATTGTTAATGCTGCAATTAGAAAAGTTATATAAGTTATTGGCATATATTTCCTTAAACCACCCATTTTATATATATCAAGTTCACCTGCCATTGCATGCATCACACTACCTGCACAAAGGAAAAGAAGAGCCTTAAAGAATGCATGAGTATAAAGATGAAAAATTCCAGCACCGTATGCAGCAAGTCCACAGGCTAAAAACATATATCCAAGCTGACTAATTGTGGAATAGGCTACTATTCTCTTTATATCTCTCTGAACCAAACCTATTGTAGCAGCCATAAAACTTGTAATTGCTCCTGTAAAAGCAACAACTGCAAGAGCTGTTTCTGAAAGCCCATAGAGAGGATTAAGTCTTGCCACCATAAATACACCTGCTGTTACCATAGTAGCTGCATGAATTAAAGCACTTACAGGTGTAGGACCTTCCATTGCATCTGGAAGCCATGTATGTAAAGGTAATTGGGCAGATTTACCAACAGCGCCACAAAAAAGAAGCAAAGCAATAAGGGTTATTAAATCTATGCTCCAACCCAAAATCTGAACTGACTGCCCCTGAAGAGCTGGTAATTTTGGGAATATATCAACGTAATTAAGGGAGTATACATTTACAAAAAGCAAGAATATCCCAATAGCAAAACCAAAATCACCAATTCTATTTACAATGAATGCCTTTTTACCAGCATCTGAGGCTGATTTTTTCTTATACCAAAAACCTATTAAGAAATAGGAACAAAGTCCTACAGCTTCCCATCCAAAATATAGCTGTAAAAGATTATTTCCCATAACAAGCATTAACATGGAAAATACAAATAGATTAAGATAAGCGAAATATCTTGAATATCCAGGGTCTCCATGCATATAACCTATGGAATAAATATGAACAAGAAGGCTTACCAATGTAACCACAAAAAGCATCACTGCTGTGAGTTGGTCAATGAGATATCCAAAACTTACCTTAAGGTCATCGGATAAAATCCAAGTATAGAAGTTATACTCAATAGTTTTTCCTGAAAAAACCTCACAAATAGCAACTATGGATAGGACAAAAGAGACAAATATAGATGAAACAGCAACTAAATTTATAACTTTTGTTCTTATAAATCGCCCAACGATTATGTTTATTAAAAAACCTAAAAGTGGAAAAATTGGAATAAGAATATAAAGCCTCTCCATTCTATCCTCTCAACCCAGTTATTTCATCAGAATGATTGATTCCAGTACTTCTTACCAGAGCAAGAACAATAGCCAATCCCACAGCAGCCTCTGCAGCAGCAACAGCAATTGAAAAAAGTACAAATATCTGTCCTGTATAGTTTCCACCATAGTAACTGAAAGAGGCAAAACTTATATTTACCGCATTAAACATTATTTCAAGGCACATAAGCATAACAATTAGATCACGCCGGATAATAAAGCCAATCAATCCGATTGTAAAGAGGGTGGCACTTAATAGCAAATATTCATTTATCATTTATCCTCCCTCGGATTCTTTTTAGCAATAATTATTCCTCCTATCAGTGCTACAAGCAAAACTAAGGATAGAATCTCAAAGGGTAAAAGATAATAGGAATATAAAAGACTACCAAGAGTGTTTACATCACCTAATAAAGGTTTTTCCGGAGTAATCTTTATATTTCTTATAAAAACATAAAACACAGCAAAAAATAAAAGACCTGCAAGAATTCCAGCACCTGCAAACTTTACAAATTTTCTATGCCTTAACTCTTCCTTTAGGTTCATCACCATAATAGCAAATACAAACAGAGCAAGGACACCACCTACATACACTATAATCTGTATAACCATTAAAAACTCTGCATTCAAAAAAAGAAAAACTGCTGCCACATGAAGAAGAAAAATCAAAAGGAAAAAAGCGCTGTGAATTATATTCCTTGAAGCTATAACAGCTATGCTGAGTATGGAAAGACTAATATAAAAATATATAAAAAATGCCTGATCAACTGCTGGTTGACTCATCTATATTCTCCTTCTTAATTTCCACAACCCTTTTAATTGGAATTGGTCCCTGTTCTCTCTTAGTTTTAGGCCATCTTGACGGGTCAATTCCGGGCGGTTGCCAGAATTTATTGAAATAATAATCTTTTTGCCATTTTTTAACAAATTCATCCCAATTTTTAAGTAATTGCTCTTTATTAAAAATGAGATTTTCTCTCTTATAAGAAGAGTATTCATAATCCTCAGTTAATACAAGAGCACATACTGGACATGCTTCCACACAATAGGCACAATAGATACATCTTGAAGCATCTATAATGTAGTCTGTAACAACCATTTTATTTTCCCTTTTTTCTCTTTTTATATAAATACATCTTGATGGACAAACTGTTGTACATCTCATACAGCCAATACATTTGTCATCTCCTAAAAATGGATCTCTCACGAGAGCGTGTTTACCACGAAAACCCTCATGGACTTTTCTTTTCTCAAAAGGATACTGAATTGTTACAGGCTTACTGAAAAGCATCCTGAGTGTAAGCCATAGTCCCTTTAATATTTCAATTAGTAAAATCTTTTTTATCAATTCAGCTAATCTCATCTATACCTCATGAATAATACTTTATTAAAGAAGTTAAGACAATATTTAATAATGCTAAAGGAATAAGAACCTTCCACCCAATAGCCATTAGTTGGTCATATCTATATCTTGGAAGTGTTCCCCTGAGCCAGAAGAAGAGAAACATATGAAAATATACCTTAAGAAGAAACCATACAACTCCTGGAATCATTCCGAGAAATGGAAATATTTTCAATAAAAAGGGCGGAACTGTCCAGCCACCCCAAAAGCATATTGTAGCTAAGGCTGACATGCAAAACATGGCAAGATACTCGGCAAGATAAAATAGAGAAAATCTTATTCCTGAATATTCAACAAAATAACCCGCAACAAGTTCTGTTTCTGCTTCTGGTAAATCAAAGGGAACTCTATTAGTTTCAGCAAGCATAGCAACTATAAAGACAAAATAACCTAAAAACTGAGGGAATAGAAACATGCCATAGGAGTATTCAAGCTGTTTATTAACAATTTCCGTAAGATTAAAAGATTCAGCCATTAGAATAACTCCTACAAGACTCATTGCAAGAGCTACCTCGTAGCTTATCATCTGGGCAGCAGACCTTAAGCCACCAAGAAAAGCATACTTGGAGTTTGATGACCACCCTGCAAAAATTATTCCATAAGTTCCGATTCCAGCAATACCTAAAACATAAAGAATACCTACATTTATATCTGAAATAAACCAGTTTTGAGATACAGGAATAACTGCAAATGTACTCAAAGCTGCTGTTAGGCTAATAAGAGGTGCTATTGTGAAAATTTTTCTGTCCACATTAGAGGGAATAATATCTTCTTTAAAAATTAGCTTTATCACATCAGCAATTGGCTGAAGTAATCCATGAGGACCTACAACCATGGGTCCAAGTCTAAGTTGAATATGCCCTATTATCTTTCTTTCTGCATAGGTTGCATATGCAACATGAAGCATCAGAATGCCAAAATAAATTGCAGTTTTGATTGTAGTAATAAGAATAAAATAAAAAGTCTCCATTATCTGTCACACTCACCCAAAACAATATCAATAGAACCTATATTAGCAATAACGTCTGCGATCAATGCTCCCTCACAAAGCCTTGGCAATACTCCTGCATGAACAAAAGAAGGAGCTCTAACTCTCATTCTGTAAGGTTTGGCTGAATCATCACAAACAATATAAAAACCAAGTTCTCCTCTCGGTGCTTCTACTGAAGCATAAACTTCCGTAAACTTTTTTATAAAATCCTCAGTGCTTTTATCCTCAATATATATTTCAAACTGTATATCATTTTTATCTATCTTAAGTGGTGAAGCAGGCATTCTTATCTTTGGTGCATCTTCGGCAAGAATAGAACCTTCAGGCAATTTTTCAATACACTGCTTAATTATCTTTGCAGACTGCCTAAATTCAAGCATTCTGCATTTATATCTGTCATATATGTCTCCATTTTTACCTATTGGAACTTCAAAATCTACCTTATCATAGGCATCATAGGGGAAAAATTTTCGCACATCATAGTAAACTCCTGAACCTCTTAGTGTGGGGCCTGTAAGACCCCAGTTTATTGCTTCTTCAGCTGTGATTACCCCAACTCCCTTTGTTCTTTTCAACCAAACTCTATTACGGTCTATCAGAGTTTCATACTCTTCAACTTTTTTGGGAAATTCCTCAATAAATTTATGTAATTCATCTAAAAATTCTTGATTAATATCACAACGAACTCCACCTACCCTTGGATAGCTTACTGTTAATCTTGCTCCGGTTACTAATTCAAACAGTTCAAGTAGTTTTTCTCTATCTCTCATAGCATAAAGAAATACTGTCATTGCACCTATATCAAGGGCATGAGTGGCAATCCATACAAGATGACTACAAATTCTTGCTACCTCAGACATTATGGTTCTTATAAATTTTGCCCTTTCAGGAACGTTTATACCCATAAGTTTTTCCACAGCAATACAAAAACCCACATTATTAATCATGCTGGATAAGTAATCTAATCTGTCTGTAAGGGGCAGCACTTGAACATAGGTAAGGTCTTCAGATAACTTTTCTACCCCTCTGTGCAGATAGCCTATATAGGGAACGCATTTTTTTATTAACTCTCCTTCAACTTCAAGTATGAGTCTTAATACCCCATGAGTTGCAGGGTGCTGAGGTCCCATATTAATAAGAAGTTCTTTTGTACTTTCAGGATGCATCTTCCCTCCAGCCTTTTGCTGCTTCTTTCAATTCTTTATAAGTTTGCCACTCTTTATCTTTAAGCTCACTATAGACAGGATAGTCCTTTCTTAAAGGAAAACCATTCCAATCCTCTGGCATAAGAATTCTTCTTAGGTTAGGGTGTCCTTTGAATTCAATTCCAAACATATCAAAACATTCTCTCTCAAACCAGTCTGCTGTTTTCCATAAGTCTACTACAGAACTAATTGAACATTCTCTCTGTCTGACCTGAGCCTTAACTCTCAATCTATGTTTGTATTTTATTGACATTAGATGATAGATAACATCAAAACGGGGCTCTCTAAAACCAAGATAATCAACAGCTGTTAAATCTATAAGATAATCAAATTCTAATGAAGGGGTATTTTTTAGGTATGCCAATATATCCCTTATTCTTTCCTTTTTTACTGTAATATCACACTCTTCCCTGAAACATCTAAACCATAAAACTTCTTCTGGGAAATTATCCTTTATTCTCTTCAATATCTCTAAGGGATTCATCTCTACCTTTCAAATCCGATTTATCAATCAGGCAAACACCTGAAAGACATCTTTCCTTAGTGTATGGTTCATTTTTAATTTTTTCCTGTAATTTTAAAATGCCTTCTATTAAAGTCTCTGGTCTTGGCGGGCATCCAGGAATATAAACATCAACAGGCAGTATTTCATCAACTCCCTGAACTGTACTGTATGTATTGAATATTCCACCACTACAGGCACAGCTACCCATGGCTATCACATATCTTGGTTCTGCCATCTGGTGATAAAGATTAATTAATACAGGAGCCATCTTTTTAGTTACAGTTCCTGCTACAATCATTACATCAGACTGTCTTGGAGTTGCTCTGAAAATTATGCCTAATCTGTCAAGGTCATAATGAGATGCTCCAGTTGCCATCATCTCAATAGCACAGCAGGCAAGTCCGAAAGTAAGAGGCCACAGAGAAGAACGTCTCCCCCAGCTTGCTATTTTATCTATGGTTGTTATAATTGTATTTGCTCCTGGAACTATTTTTAACCCTTTTTCAACCTCTATAGGTTCTGTTATATTGCCCAAAATTCTAATCATGCCTTCCAAATTAATCTCTCCCCCAGTTAAAAATATCTTTCCCAAGGGCGTAAATATATCCGATTAGAAGGATAAAAATAAAAAGGTACATCTCTAATAAAGCATAAAATCCAATTTTTTTATAAACAATAGCCCAAGGATAAAGAAACACAGTTTCTACATCAAATATTACAAAAGCTATAGCAACAATATAGAATTTTACATTAAACCTTTCCCATGTATCACCAGTAGAGGGAATACCACATTCATAGGGTGTAAGTTTTAGAGTGTATGGTCTTTTAGGTCTGAGAAATTTGCTAATAAGAAACATTGCCAGTCCAATAAAAATAGATATTATTATAACTATCAAAACTGGCAGATACCTATCTCTTAATAAGTTTTCTGGCTCCATGTTTATCCTCAATTAAGGTATAGTTAATTAGAATAACAAATTTTTAGTTATTGTTAAAAGAAAAAATTTGATTTAAAGGGAGTGCTACCTTCTGCATATTTGCATAAAATAGCACTCCCTTTAATTACTTATTATCTTCTTCCTTTGTTTTTGTAATTTCTTCTTCTTTTAGGAGTCTTTCCCAATTTTTGTCTATCATTTGCTGAATTTGTTCAATCAAGTTTTCTTTTCCTGGTTCAAAGAGATGTTTAAACCTCCCCTGTGCTTTTAAAAATTCAACAATGGGCTTTTTCTCTTTTGGCTTAACTGTTATACGTGTAACTCCGTTTTCCACTTCATACAGTGGCCAAAAACATGTATCAACTGCTAAACGACTCAAGAGTATAGCATCATCTGTTCTACTTCTCCATCCACGATTACAGGGAGTAAAAATGTTCATAAACTTTGGTCCTGGTGTCTCTATTGCTTTTCTTACTTTTTTCATTAAATCCGGCCAGTGGCTCGGAGATGCCTGAGCTACATACGGTATTCCATGAGCTGCCATAATTCTTGTTAAGTCTTTTCTTTGTTGAGGTTTGCCAGGAATTACTGCACCTGCAGGACATGTTGTAGTATCAGCATAAGTAGGTGTTGCACCTGAACGCTGAATTCCTGTATTCATGTAAGCACCATTATCATAGCAAACATACAGCATATCATGACCGCGCTCCATAGCACCTGAAAGACTTTGAAATCCTATATCGTAAGTTCCTCCATCACCACATATAGCAATAAACTTTATATCATCATTAATCTTACCCTGTTTCTTTAATGCTCTATACATTGCTTCAACACCAGAGAGTGTTGCTGCTGCATTTTCAAAAGCATTATGTATCCATGGAATCTTCCATGCAGTATAAGTTGATATACAGGAGGAAACCTCAAGACAGCCTGTAGAAGACGCAGCAACTACAGGATAGTCACAGGCTGCAAGAAGAATCATCTTAACTACTGTTGGTGCAGCACAACCAGCACACATACGATGTCCTGCTGTAAATCTTATCTCTTTTTTAGATAATTCCTTTAAATTAAGTGGTGTTGCCATATTACTCCCTCACTCCAATGTATTCTTTTAGGCTTTTTACTTTTCCTGTCTTTGCAATCTTTTTCAGTTCTTCAATGACTCCAGCAGCATGCTCTGGCATATAGTCTCTTCCACCAAGTCCGTATATTTTATTAATTAAAATAGGTTTTTGACTAAAACTATAAAGACTCGTTGATATATCAAGATAAAGAGGTCCAAAAGAACCACCAAAGGCATCTGCCCGATCAAGAACACATACAGCCTTTAAGTGCTTAAGAGCCTTGCCCACTTCTTCATAAGGGAAAGGTCTAAATAATCTTGGTTTTAGAAGTCCTACTTTCACACCCTTATCCCTATATTCATCAATTACATCTTTAGTTGTCCCTGCTGCAGAGTTTAATATTACAATTCCTATCTCTGCATCATTAAGTCTATATGATTCAAAAAGTCCATATTTCCTTCCTGATATCTTTTCAAACTCCTTAGCGATTTGGAGTACAATCTTTGGAACATTTTTATAAACCTCAGAATGAGCTCTTCTTACTTCATGATATAGGTCAGTAAGAATAAGAGGACCATAACTTTTTGGATTATCAACATCTAAAAGAGGATAAAGTGGTTTATATTCTCCAACAAAATTTTTCACTACTTCATCTGGAAGATATTCAATTCTCTCTATTGAATGACTTATTATGAAACCATCATAGCAAACCATTACAGGAAGTCGTATGTTCATGTCTTCTGCTATTCTAAATGCTTGAATTGTATTGTCATAGGCTTCCTGAGCATTTTCACTCCAAAGCTGAATCCATCCACTATCCCTTGCTCCCATAGCA
>JAOAGU010000003.1 GCA_026415595.1 Thermodesulfovibrio sp.
AGATGTGTATAAGAGACAGGCTCTATCTTTATCTTTATTTAAAAAATAGGCTTCGCAGAAAAGTATATCTGAGCCTTTCACAAATTGAATTATTTTGTTGATATTCTCTTCAGTAGGTGATACATCCATAACATAGGAAATCTTTTCTCCCTTTGTTATTTTCAGAATATGAAAAAGTTTTTCTATATTTAATTTGCCTTTAGGGGTGTCTATTTTTATCCTTGAAGTTTTTCTTTTAGGTTTTAACATTTTTAAAGGATCATAATCGTAATGAGTTTTAATCAATCTTTTTAGCTCGCCAAGCCATGGACCGATTGGTAAGCCTATTTTTTCCAGCTCAACTTTATTAATATTTATATGATAATCTTCCTCTATTGAGTAGGCAATAACTGGAATCCCGTGGGAAAGTATCAGTGCTCTAACTTTAAACAGTGGCTCATTAAGTATGGAGTTGTCTTTAAAAGGAATAATCTGTATTTTTTCAATTTCAAATCCCTTTGATGCTATAAATTTTCCAATAACTATTTCGTTTTGTCTGATAGCATAGGCTTCAATTTGTAAAGAATAATCGGAGATCAGATTCCATGTATATCCCTTGAGTTTTCCATGAACACATTCAATAATATTTTCAGGACCATACACTCTAAGAGGCTCTTGTCTTCTTAAAACAGCTCTTATTATTTGGTCAAATCCTATGAAATGGTCAATATGGGTATGGGTGACGAAAATATCACTTACCTTTAAAATTTCATTAAAGGGAATTTTCCTTATATCACCAACATCTAAAAGTAATGCCCTTCTTTCTCTTGATAGTTTTACTAAAACACAGGGGTCACCAAAGGCATTGTTAACTATTTTATAATGAAAAAGTCTTGCCACAATGGTATAATTATACAAAATTAAGGTGAGATTTTATTAAATTGGAGGATATTATGTCTGAACTTAGAAGAGATCCGATATCAGGAAGATGGGTTATAATTGCTGTTGAAAGAGGCAAAAGACCTTCTGATTTTGCACCCGTGAGTCAAAAAAGAAAAATTAAGGGATTCTGTCCTTTTTGTCCGGGAAATGAATATACTACACCTCATGAAATTATTGCATTCCGACCTCCAAACACCGCACCTGATACTCCCGGTTGGACACTGAGAGTTGTCCCTAATAAATTTCCCGCTCTTCAGATTCATGGCGAACTGAATAAAAGAGGAGAAGGAGTTTACGATAAGATGAATGGTATAGGAGCACATGAAGTTATAATTGAGACACCCGATCACTTATCCTCGCTTTCCACAATTTCTCTGAAAGCTTTTGAAGATGTTTTATGGTCTTATTATTTTAGAATTACGGACTTAAAAAAGGATATAAGATTTAAATACGTTTTAATTTTTAAAAATGAAGGAGAGGTTGCAGGAGCTACAATTGAACACTCTCACAGTCAACTAATAGCTTTGCCAATTGTGCCACATTATGTAACAGAGGAGATGATTTCCTCTAAAAAATATTATGAATTAAGGGATAGATGTATTTTTTGTGATATAATTGCTCAGGAATTGGAGACAGAAAGGAGAGTGATATATCAAAATGAGGCATATATTGTTCTTGCACCTTTTGCACCGAGAGAGCCCTTTGAAACATGGATATTACCCAAAAAACATGAATCAAAATTTGAACCGAGAGAAAAAAGTTTTGCACTTCTTGCAGAGGCTTTGCAAACTACGCTAAAAAAGCTCGATGCTGTGTTGGAAACACCTCCTTATAACTATGTTCTCCATACTTCTCCTTTTCATGATGAAGTAAACGATTACTATCACTGGCACATTGAAATAATACCCAAGCTTACTAAAACGGCAGGATTTGAATGGGGTTCGGGTTTTTTTATCAATCCAACACCACCTGAAGAAGCTGCAAAATTTATGAGGGAGGCAAAGATATGAGGTTAGCATTAGTCTCTGCCGAAGCCTATCCTTTCTCAAAAACAGGTGGACTTGGAGATGTTGTGGGTTCCATTTTTAAAGAGTTTATCAAAGCTGGAATAGATGTGAACTTATTTTTACCGTATTATAGAGTGACAAGAAATAATTTTTATGATAAGGTTGATGATGCTGGTATCGTTTATGGAGTTCAGATAGGAAAAGATAAAAAATTTGGCGCTGTTCGTTCTGCAAAAGCTACTGTTGATAAAGAGGGAAATTTAATTTTAAAACCTGCTCAAAAAGGTAATATATTTTTTATTGAACATAATGATTTTTTTGAAAGAGACCAGCTTTATGGAACTAACTATGGGGAGTATCCTGATAATGCTGAGAGATTTGTCTTTTTCTCAAGGGCTGTTCTTGAGGTTTGTAAAATTTTAAATTTTAAATTTGATATAATTCATTGCCATGATTGGCATACAGCTCTTATTCCCCTTTATCTTAAAACTTTATATAAAGAATGTCTTTGTTTTGAGAGGAATAAAACAATTTTGACTATTCATAATCTTGGATATCAAGGCGTATTTCCAAGGGAAAAGCTTGAATCAACAGGATTTGGCTGGGAGATGTTCCATATTGACAGTTTGGAGTTCTATGGAATGGTAAATTTTTTAAAGGGGGGTATATTTAATGCAGATTATGTTACTACTGTAAGTCCTACCTATGCGAAAGAGATATTGACACCTGAATATGGTTTTGGACTTGATGGTGTTTTAAGAAAAAGAAAGGATAGGTTAGTAGGAATTTTAAATGGAATAGACTATGAAATATGGAATCCTGAAGAAGACCCATATATTATAAAAAATTATGGGATAAATACTATTGATGAGAAAGTTAAAAATAAAGAAGCATTGATAAAGATGACAGAACTTGACTGTGATATTAATACTCCTCTTGTTGCATTTATTGGCAGAATGGCTTCACAAAAAGGTATAGATATTTTAATTGATTCTCTGCCAAATTTGATTGATAAAGGGATTAGATTTATTCTTGAAGGTACAGGCGAAGCTTTTTATGAAAATAAAGCCAGAGAAATTCAAAAAAATTTTCCTGCTAAAGTCTATGCATTCATTGTTTTTGATGAGATTTTAGCTCATAAGATTTATGCAGGAGCAGATGGTCTCATCTTGCCATCTAAGTACGAACCCTGTGGATTAAGTCAATTAATTGCTATGAGATATGGTACTATCCCCATATGCAGAAAAACTGGTGGATTTGCTGATACAGTAGAAGATGGCATTACAGGATTTCTCTTTGAAAATTTTGATTCCCCCTCTTTGATATTTTCAGTGGAGAGATTTCTTAAAATTTACAATGATAAAGAAAAATTAAGGGAAATGAACCTAACTGCGATGAAAAAGGATTTTTCTTGGTCAAATATATGTAAAGAGTATATAAAATTATACGAGAAGGTTAGAGATTTATGAAAGAATTGAAGGCATTGTATGAACTGATTCATTTACTTGAAGTGTCTGAAGACACGGATGTTTTACTTGAAAGACTAATTTTTCATGTTACTGAACTTATGAATGCTCAATCTGCGGTTTTAAGGTTTATAAGAGATAAAAAACTCTATGTAGCTGCGACTTTTAATTTACAATCTTATAAGCCTGAGATAGACATAGATGAAGGGTTATGCGGAAAGGTAATTAAAGAAAGAAAAGTGAAAATTTTTAACAAGGAAGATCTTGAAAATGAAGAACTTGATATATCCGCATATTCTGCTATTTGTTTGCCTCTTGTCATAAGAAAAGCTGGTATATATAAAGTAGATGAAATAGATAAAGAGGAACAAATTATTGGTACCATCCTTGTTTACAATAAGATAAATTCAGAGGAAGGAATAGGGGAGTTTACTGAGGATGACATAAGGCTTGGAGAACTTTTCTCCTCAATTGCATCTCTTATTATTCTTAAATCAATTCAGTATAAAGAAATACATGAACTAAAAAGCTATCTTGAAAGCTTGATACAAAGCTCTGCTGATGCTATTGTTGCTACTGATCTTAATAACGTGGTAACAGCCTGGAATAGAGGTGCTGAGATAATATTTGGTTATAAAAAAGAGGAAGTTATAGGTAAGCCATTACCTGTAATACCAGATTTCTTGATTGAGGTTGAAAAATTTTATGTTGAAAAAATTAAAAGGGGGGAAACTCTTAAAGAGATAGAAACAGTTAGAGTGACGAAGGATCATAGATTAATAGAAATTAGCCTAACACTATCTCCCATCAGAAATATGGCAGGAGAGATAGTAGGAATAAGCAGAATTGGAAGAGATATCACAGAAAAGAAGAAACTGGAGAGAGAACTAATAAGAAGAAATGAAGAGCTCACTAAAATTCTTTTCGTTAGTTCGGTTGTAAGAAGTACATTGTCGCTTAATAGATTGTTAAGGATGATTTTAACAGTTATAACAATGGGAGAAGGCTTAGGTTTTAATAGAGCTGTACTTTTCCTTTTAGACGAAGAAAGTAATACATTAAGAGGGAAAATGGCTGTAGGTCCTTCAAGTTATGAAGAAGCATGGCAAATCTGGTCGAGTCTTTCAAAAAGCAAAAAGAGTCTTTATGAAGTTTTAGAAGAATTAAGTAAAAGGGAGTTTGAGGAAGATTCATTTTTTGATAGACTTTGTAGAAATCTTTCAATTCCATTAGATATAAACACGCCTATTACAAAGGCGGTTAAAGAGAAAAGAGTTTTCAATATACAAGATGTTTATAAAGAAGAGGCAGATCCTTTAATTATTCAGCAACTTGGAAGTTTTGCTTACGCTATTGTTCCACTAATTTCTAAAGGAGAATCAATAGGAGCTATATGGGTTGATAATCTATATACTCGAAAACCCATAACAGATCAAGATATAAAATTTTTAAAAGGATTTGCAGATCAGGTTGCAGGTGCGATAGAGAATGCATGGATATTTGAGAAGGTAGAACAAGCTGAAAAAGAAATGGAGATGTTATTTAACTCTATCACCGATTTATTGTATTACACAGATGAATTTTACTCAATCAAAAAGGTCAATAAGGCTTTTCTCAAAAAAATAGGCAAGGAAGAAAAGGAAGTGATAGATAAAAAATGTTTCCAGATAATTCATAGAACTGACCATCCATTAAAAAATTGTCCCCACCGACAGGCAATAGAGAATAAGAGAGAAAAAATAGGTGAAATAGAGGAAAACTATCTTGATGGTGTATATTTGGTATCAAGCTCACCAATTTTTGATAAGGAAGGAAATTTAAAGGGTACTATCAATCTTGCAAGAGATATTACAGAGATAAGAGGATTAAGAGAAAAGATAGCTTCTATGGAGAAGATGGCTGCATTAGGTGAGATGGCTGCAAAAGTTGCCCATGAAATCAGAAATCCTTTACTTGCAATTGGTGGTTTTGCAAAGAGGCTCAATAAAGAAATAAAGGAAGAAAAATTGAGGGAATATGTTAGAGTAATTGTTGATGAAACAATAAGGCTAGAAAAAATATTGAATGAAACTCTCAGTTTTGTAAAGCCTCAACCCTCTCCTAAAATTACCTTTAAGATTAATAATTTAATATCTGATATAGCTAATCTTACAGATTCAACATTAAAATATAACAATAATAAATTAATAATTGAAGCAGAGGAGGAAATTATAATCTTAGGCAGTTATGACAAGTTGAAAGAGGTTTTGCTCAATCTCATAACAAATGCCAATGAAGCAACAAAGGACGGAACTATTACTTTAAGATTAAGAAGACTAATAGAACACTTCAAAGAAGAGAATTTATCTGGTGAATTTTGTCTAATTGAGGTTGAAGACACAGGGTCTGGGATTTCAAAGGAAAATCTAAAAAAAATTTTTAATCCTTTTTTCACTACAAAAATAAATGGGACAGGCTTGGGACTTGTGATATCAAAGAAGATTGTAGATGAACATGGTGGTATAATTAAAGTAGAAAGTGAAGAAAATAAAGGTACGATTTTTAGGGTTTATTTGCCAATTTATAAAGAAGGGGGTAAAAATAATGAAAATAATGGTAGTAGATGATGAAAAGAATATCTTGATGTTATATCAATCAGAACTTGAAGATGAAGGGTACGAAGTAGTAGCAGCCAATTCTGGCAAAGAAGCACTGGAATTATTTGATAAAGAAAAACCTGACCTGGTTACGCTTGATATTATGATGCCTGATATTGATGGTATTCAGGTTTTAAGACAACTTAAAGAAAAAAATCCAAACATTCCTGTAATTATGCTTACTGCTTATGATTATAGAGATGATTTTTCCATTTGGGCATCAGATGCTTATGTGGTAAAATCGTCTGATTTGGGTTCCCTAAAAGACACCATCAAACAGGTAGCAGAAAAATTTGGTATAAAATGAAAGCATTTGCTATTGCTTTGCTTTTTATTTTAACATTTCCACTTATGGGATTTTGTGAAATAAAGGAAGAAATCTTTAAAAATGGACTAAAACTCATTTTAATAAAAGATAATTCATCGCCTGTTGCCACTTTTCAAGTTTGGTATAAGGTAGGAGCTATTAACGAGCCTGAGGGTAAATCTGGTATAAGCCACCTACTTGAACACTTAATGTTTAGAGGAAGCAAAAATTATCCTGGTAATGTTTTTTCAAAAATTATTCAGTCACAGGGTGGCGTTGACAATGCTTTTACAACGAAAGACTATACTGTCTATTATCAAAAGCTCACACCTTCAAAATTAGATATCTCAATTAATCTTGAATCAGACAGGATGGAAAATCTCCTTTTACAGAGAGAGGATTTTGAACTTGAAAAGAAAATAGTACTTGAAGAAAGAAGACAAAGATATGAAGATAATCCTGAAAGTCTTATTATTGAAGAGGTTATAGGAACAGCCTTTAAAGTACATCCCTATCGTAGACCTGTGATAGGCTGGACAGAGGATATTCAATCAATAACTTTTGAAGATATAAAACAGTATTATCATAAATATTACTGTCCTGATAATGCTTTTATAATAGTGGCTGGGGATATTAATGATGATATTATTGAAAAAATTAGAGAAAAATTTGAAAAAATACCTTCCTGTAAGGATATATCAGAATCAAAGAAACTTTATGAGCCGAAACAGTATGGAGAAAGAAGGTTAATTCTAAAGAAACAAACTTATCTTCCTATGCTTGTAATGGTTTATAAGGTACCAGCTTATCCAAAAATTGATAGTCTTTCTCTTGAAATACTAAGCACGATTTTAGGAGAAGGGAAAAGTTCAAGACTTTTCAGAAAGCTTGTAAATGAAAAGGCTTTGGTGGTGGATATAGAAACCTCCAATTCACCTTTGAGTAGAGATGGTTTTTTGTTTTTTATTGTAGCATCAATAAGAGATAAGCAAAAGGTTGAAGAGGTTGAAAAAATTATAAGAGAAGAGATTGAAAAGATAAAAAGTGAACTGCCCTCTGAAAAGGAAATTGAAAAAGCTAAAAATCAAGTGGAAGCTTCTTTTCTTTTTAGTCAGGATTCGGTTTTTGGACAAGCTCTTATTTTAGGTAGATTCGAGATTATAAGTAGCTGGAAGATGATTGAAAAGTATAAACAGGAGATTATGAAAATTTCTGGGAATGACCTGGTTGAGGTAGCAAAAAAATATCTTAATGAAGACAATTTAACAGTAGGAATTTTATTGCCAAAATGAAATTAAAATTATTAGTCCTATTATCAATTTCTTTATTTTTTTTATCGAATTACACCTTTGCAGGAGATATTAATATGGACTTTAGAACAATGAGCTTAAACAACGGTGCAAAGATAAAGCATCTTTATCGTGACAGCATACCAATAGTTTATGTTACAGTTTTAATCCCAGTATCTCCTTTGGATGAGACCAAGCCTTCTCAGGCATATCTAACAGCTCATATGCTTACTCATGGCACGAAAAAACGTTCTGCAAGACAAATTGAAGATGAGATAGATTTTTTAGCCATATCAATTGAAAAGAAAATTACCCATGACTATACAATGTTAACCCTTGCAACTACAAAAAGACATTTGAAAGAAGCAATTGAAATATTTTTTGACATACTAAAAAATCCTATTTTCCCTGAAGATGAATTTAAAAAAGAAGTGGACATACTTGAAAAATCTCTCAGACAAATGGAAGAAGATCCTTCCTTCATAGCAAATAAAAAATTTTTAAAAAATCTTTTTGGTGAACATCCCTATGGCAGACCTGTAGAAGGCGACCCGGAGAAATTGAAAAATCTCAGAAGAAAAGATTTAATAGAGTTTTATGAACGGTTCTATAAACCCGATAAAATGATTTTTTCTTTTGTAGGTGATATAAATAATGAGGAATTGAATGAAATAAAAGAGTTTTATATTGAAAAATGGGAAGGTAAAAGCCCAGAAAGAAAAATAAATACTATAGGCTTTACAAAAAGGGATAAACCAATAGATGTATTGGTCACAAGAGATGACCTCACGCAGTCTACCATTATTCTTGGTTATGAAGGCATAAGTAGAAAAGACCCTGATTTTTATGCATTCAGCCTCATGAACTACATTTTAGGTGGAGGAGGACTTACATCCAGATTAGCTAAAATAGTAAGAGAAGAAAAGGGTCTTGCATACTCTATTTATAGCACCTTTACACCCTATTTATTACCAGGGGCATTTTATATTGAAGTAAAAACTAAAGCTGAGAATACTAAGAATGTTATAAAAATTATCCTTGACGAATTAAAAAAAATTTCATCAAATGGCGTAACAGAGGAAGAAATAAAAGAAGCTAAATTATTTTTAACTGGCAGTTTCCCATTAAGATTTGATACCATGCGAAAAATTAGTGAATTTTTACCTCTTTTAGATTTTTATGAACTTGGTAATGACTATTTTTTAAAATATAATGAATATATCAATAAAGTAAACAGTCAAGATATTTTGATAATTTCAAAAAGGATTTTAACCCAAAATTATATTTCTGTTATTGTTGGTCCATCCACAGTAAAAATGAATTAACTTAGTTTTTTGATACAATTGTTGTCTTTTTTCTTCTATCAGCTATGTTATTTTTATCCATAAAGCAATTTTTAGGTTGATAAAACTTGAATTTTAAGCAGTATAAGTTTTATATTTAAAATTGTTGA
The DNA here is from genome assembly GCA_026415595.1 of Thermodesulfovibrio sp. Classification (GTDB taxonomy): domain Bacteria; phylum Nitrospirota; class Thermodesulfovibrionia; order Thermodesulfovibrionales; family Thermodesulfovibrionaceae; genus Thermodesulfovibrio. Next base: position 9,080 of record JAOAGU010000003.1, read on the forward strand.
TAAATGAATTAGATACTTCATTCTGAGTTTATTCAAGTTTTATAACAAATATAATATAATTTATCAATTAAATTTTACTCAGAAGGAAGAAAATATTATTTTTCGTATTTTTACAAAGCGTTATTCTTGACACTTTTTATATTTTTTGATAAACTAATAAGTCTTGACTGTGAATGTTAAAAAATTATTAAAAATAAAATTAGCTATTTTTAAATGAGGTGAAAAAGTGCCAACAATTGCACAATTAGTAAAAAAGGGAAGAGAAAAAGTTGAAAGAAAAACAAAGTCACCAGCTTTGCAGTCGTGTCCTCAAAGAAGAGGAGTTTGTGTTAGGGTCTATACAACAACACCCAAAAAACCTAATTCAGCTTTGAGAAAGGTAGCTAAAGTAAGGTTAACTAATGGAGTAGAGGTGATTGCCTATATCCCTGGAGAAGGACATAATTTACAAGAACATTCAATTGTATTGGTCAGAGGTGGGAGAGTAAAAGATTTGCCTGGTGTTAGATATCATATTGTCAGAGGTACACTTGATTGTGCAGGGGTTAGTAATAGAAGAAAGAGCCGTTCCAAGTACGGCACAAAAAGACCAAAATAAGCGGAGAGTAAAGAATGCCGAGAAGAGGTTATGTTCCTAAAAGAGAAGTTTTACCTGATCCTAAATATCAAAGTAGACTTGTTTCCAAGCTTATAAATGTAATCATGCGAGATGGTAAGAAATCAACAAGTGAGAAAATTTGTTATGGAGCCTTTGAGATAATTAGAGAAAGAACAGGAATGGATCCACTTAAAGTTTTTAAACAGGCAATTGAGAATATTAAACCTATTCTTGAAGTAAGACCAAGAAGAGTTGGTGGTGCAACTTATCAGGTACCTATGGAAGTAAGACCAAATAGAAGATTAAGTCTTGCATTAAGATGGCTTACAACATATGCGAGACAGCGAAAAGAGAAAACAATGAGGGAAAGATTAGCTGGAGAAATATTAGATGCCTACAATAATGTAGGGTCTTCAATAAAGAAAAGAGAAGAAACCCACAAAATGGCTGAAGCCAATAGAGCTTTCGCTCACTATAGGTGGTAGTTTAGAGGAGGATATGAGTAGTTTCCCTTTAGAAAAAACAAGAAATATTGGTATTATGGCTCATATAGATGCGGGCAAAACAACAACTACTGAGCGTATTTTATATTATACCGGCGTTACATATAAAATCGGTGAGGTTCATGAAGGCACAGCAGTTATGGATTGGATGCCGCAGGAACAGGAGCGCGGTATTACAATTACTGCTGCTGCTACAAGCTGTGAATGGAAAAACCATAAGATAAATATTATAGATACTCCCGGACATGTAGATTTTACCATAGAGGTTGAAAGGTCTTTAAGAGTTCTTGATGGAGCTATAGCAGTTTTTGATGCATCAGCGGGAGTTGAACCTCAAAGCGAGACGGTTTGGAGACAGGCTGACAAATATAAAGTTCCAAGAATTGCATTCATGAACAAAATGGATAAAATTGGAGCTGATTTTAATATGGCTGTTGAAAGCATGGTTGAGAAGCTTGGAGCAAATCCTGTTCCAGTTCAGGTTCCTATTGGTAAAGAGGATACTTTCAGAGGCCCCATCGATCTTGTAGAGATGAAGGCTTACTATTTTGATGACGAAACCTTAGGTGCAAAATTTGTTGAAAGTGAAGTGCCTCAGACATATATTGAAGAAGCAAAAAAATACAGAGAAAAGATGATAGAGGCCTTATGTGATGTAGACGAAAGCATTATGGAAAAATATCTTGCTGGTGAAGAAATAACCGCAGATGAGATAAGAAAGGCCCTAAGAAAAGGGACTGTGGAGCTAAAGATAACTCCTGTTTTATGTGGTTCTGCTTTCAAAAATAAAGGCGTGCAGATGCTTTTAGATGCTATTGTATATTATTTGCCGTCACCTCTTGATGTCCCGCCGGTAAAAGGAGTTAACCCTAATAATGGTGATGAACTTGAGAGAAAACCCACTGTTGATGAACCACTTACAGCTTTAGCATTTAAAATCATGGCAGACCCCTATATGGGAAGCTTGACATATGTAAGAGTTTATTCCGGTGTATTAACCTCGGGTTCTTATATTTATAATTCTACAAGAAATATAAGGGAGAGAGTCGCGAGAATTTTTAGAATGCATGCAAATCATAGAGAAGAAATAAAAGAAATTTGCGCAGGCGATATTGCTGCTGTAGTGGGGTTGAAGAGTACACTTACTGGTGATACAATTTGTGATGAGGCAAATCCAATTATACTTGAAGCAATAGAATTTCCGGAGCCTGTAATCTCAGTTGCTATTGAGCCCAAGACAAAGGCTGACCAGGAAAAATTATCTTTAGCATTGCAAAAAATTTCTCAGGAAGACCCTTCATTCAGGGTTTCTTATAATGAGGAAACAGGTCAGACTATTATCTCAGGAATGGGAGAACTTCATCTTGAAATCATTGTTGATAGACTAACAAGAGAATTCAGAGTTGGTGCAAATATCGGGAAACCGCAGGTTGCATATAAAGAAACAATAAAAATTCCAGCAAAAGCAGAAGGTAAATTTATAAGACAGACAGGTGGTCGTGGTCAGTATGGACATGTTTGGATTGATATAGAACCGATGGAAAGAGGTGCAGGATTTGAATTTATTAATAAAATAGTTGGTGGAACTATTCCAAAAGAATTTATTCCAGCCGTGGAAAAGGGTGTTGTAGAAGCTATGGAAGGCGGAGTCCTTGCAGGCTATCCAGTAGTTGATGTTAAAGTAACTCTTTTTGATGGTTCTTATCATGAAGTAGACTCTTCGGAGCTTGCTTTCAAAATTGCTGCATCAATGGCTTTCAAAGATGCCTGCAAAAAAGCTGATATAGTTTTGCTTGAACCTATTATGGATGTAGAGGTTGTTACGCCAGAGGACTATATGGGTGAAGTAATTGGAGATTTAAATTCAAGACGTGGAAGAGTTCAGTCCATGGAAAAGAGAGGTAGAGCTCAAGTTATAAGAGCAATGGTGCCACTTGCAGAAATGTTTGGATACGCAACAGATTTAAGATCAAAAACTCAGGGTAGAGGTACTTATACAATGCAGTTTTCTCATTATGATGAAGTTCCGAAGAATCTTACAGAGCAGATTATTGCAAAGATAAAAGGGAATATAAAATAAAAGTTTAAGTAGAATAAGGAGGAAAGTAATGGGAAAGGCAAAATTTGAGAGGAAGAAGCCTCATGTAAATGTAGGGACGATAGGTCATATTGATCATGGCAAGACGACCTTGACGGCAGCAATGACGAAGTATTTGAATTTGAAGGGGTTAGCGCAATACAAGAGTTATGACCAGATAGACAATGCACCTGAGGAGAAGGCGAGGGGTATAACGATAAACACAGCGCATGTAGAGTATGAGACAGACAAGAGGCATTATGCGCATGTAGACTGTCCTGGGCATGCAGATTATATAAAGAACATGATAACAGGGGCAGCGCAGATGGATGGAGCTATACTGGTAGTAGCAGCTAATGATGGGCCTATGCCTCAGACGAGGGAGCACATACTGTTGGCGAGGCAAGTAGGGGTACCTTATATAGTAGTTTTTATGAACAAGACAGACATGGTAGATGACCCTGAGCTATTGGACTTAGTAGAGCTTGAGGTGAGGGAGCTATTGAGCAAGTATGGATTTCCTGGTGATGAGATACCGATAGTAAGGGGTTCTGCGTTGAAGGCACTTGACAGTGGCAGTAATGATCCTAAAGCAGAGGAGTACAAGTGTATACAGGAGCTACTTGATGCGATTGATAGTTATATACCAGAGCCAGAACGTCCTATAGACAAGCCATTTTTAATGCCTATAGAGGATGTATTTACCATATCTGGTCGTGGGACAGTAGTGACAGGGAGAGTAGAGAGGGGGATAATAAAGGTAGGAGATGAAGTAGAGATAGTAGGGTTAAGGGAGACGCGTAAGACAGTAGCCACAGGAGTAGAGATGTTTCGTAAGATATTGGATGAAGGCAGGGCAGGAGACAACATAGGAGTGTTGTTAAGGGGGATAGGGAAGGATGAGGTAGAAAGAGGGATGGTGCTTGCGAAGCCTGGTAGTATAACGCCTCATACAAAGTTTAAGGCAGAGGTATATGTATTGACGAAGGAAGAAGGAGGGAGGCATACACCGTTTTTTAATGGATACAGGCCGCAGTTTTATTTTAGGACGACAGATGTAACAGGAGTGATAAAGCTACCGGATGGAGTAGAGATGGTAATGCCTGGGGATAATGTAAATTTATCTGTAGAGCTGATAGCACCGATAGCTATGGAGGAGGGATTGCGTTTTGCAATAAGAGAAGGTGGAAGAACAGTAGGTGCAGGCGTAGTTACAGAGGTGTTGGAGTAAGAGATGAGAACTATAATACTTCTACAATGCACTGAATGTAAAGGCAAAAACTATTCTACAACAAAAAATAAAAAGACTACTCCAGATAAGTTACAGTTAAAGAAGTATTGTAAACACTGTAGAAGGCATACATTACATAAAGAAACAAAAGCTTAATAGGCCAGTAGCTCTAACGGATAGAGCACCGGACTCCAAATCCGGGGGATGGGGGTTCAAATCCCTCCTGGCCTGTTTTATATATTTTTAGAGGAGTTGAAATGATAGGGAAAATTAAGAATTTTTTCCAAGAAGTGAAAATTGAGGCTAAAAAGGTTAATTATCCTAAAAAAGAGGAAGTTATTGCATCAACTTGGGTAGTAATTGTAACAGTTTTTTTAATATCCTTTTTTCTTGGACTTGTAGACTTCATTCTATCAAAAATAATAAGTTCATTTATTGGTTGATATAATGGCAAAACAGTGGTATGTAGTACATACAATGGCGGGATTTGAAGAAAGGGTTAAAGCCTCCATAGAAGAAAAGGTTAAAACAAAAGGGTTGGAGGATAAAATTTCAAGAATTTTAATCCCTACAGAAAAAATAATAGAGGTAAAAGGTAAAAAGAAAAAAGAAATGGAAAAGAAATTTTATCCAGGTTATATTCTTGTAGAGATGGATCTTGACGAAGAAACATGGCATCTTATAAGAACAACTAACAGAGTAACAGGATTTATAGGAGGCAAAAAACCTGCACCTATTCCTCAGGAAGAGGTGGATATGATTATTCAGCAGTTAGAAAAAGGTAAAGCACCTCAGGTGAAAACTCACTTTGAAAAAGGAGAAACAGTAAGGATTACGGATGGTCCTTTCAGTAACTTCACTGGATTAATAGATGAAGTTGATTCAGAACATGAAAGAGTTAAAGTAATGGTAAGCATATTTGGGAGACAAACACCTGTGGAACTCGCATTCTCACAGGTTGAAAAGGTTTAAAGGAGGAATAATATATGGCTAAAAAAGAAGTTACCGCTCAGGTAAAGCTTGTAATTCCTGCAGGCAAGGCAAATCCTGCACCACCTGTAGGTCCTGCATTAGGTCCTCATGGAATTAATATTATGGAATTTTGTAAACAATTTAATGCACAAACCCAGACAATTGGAGATACACTGATTCCTGTAATCATAACCATTTATAAAGACAGGTCTTTTACCTTTATACTCAAAACCCCGCCTGCTTCAGAGTTAATTAAGAAAGCTGCTGGAATAATAAAGGGTTCGGGAACAACGGGAAAAGAAAAGGTTGGTTCACTAACAATGAAACAGATAGAAGAAATTGCAAAAACCAAATTACCTGACTTAAATACAAAATCATTAGAATCTGCAATGAAGATGATTATAGGTACGGCAAAAAGTATGGGTGTTGAGATAAGGGGGTAAAGATAGATGGGGAAGAAATTAGATGCAGTAAAAGAAAAACTTGATTTGCAAAAGGAATATACCTTTGAAGAAGCAGTTGCACTCTTAAAGGAAAACAGTTTTGTAAAATTTGATGAAACAGTTGAGTTATCAATAAATTTAGGAATTGATCCGAGAAAGTCAGACCAGGTTGTAAGAAATACGGTTGTTCTTCCTCATGGAACAGGGAAAGAAGTGAAAGTCTTAGTATTTGCAAAAGGTGAGAAGGAAAAAGAAGCAAGACAAGCTGGTGCTGATTATGTTGGTGCAGAAGACTTGATTGAGAAAATTCAGCAAGGATGGCTTGAGTTTGATAGAGCAATTGCTACTCCAGATATGATGGGACAGGTTGGTAAGCTTGGTAAGATACTCGGACCAAGAGGACTTATGCCAAATCCTAAATTAGGAACAGTTACTTTTGATGTAGGAAAGGCTGTGAAAGAATCAAAAGCTGGGAAAATTGAGTATAGAAATGACAAAGGCGGGGTAGTTCATGTTCCAATTGGTAAGATTTCTTTTGATAAAGAAAAGCTTGTTGAAAATGCCATAGCTGTATTAAAGTCAGTTGTTAGGGCGAAACCACCAACATCAAAGGGAAAATATATTAAAAAAGTTACTATGTCTTCAACAATGGGACCGGGACTGAAGATAGATATATCAAAATTAAAATTATAAAAAACAGGCTTTGCCTGTTATTAATAATCTGAGACAGCAGGTGCCCGATGGCTTAAAGGGCTTAGCCGCCTGCCGAGATTAGGGAGAATAGGTATGAAAAAACCTTCATATGCACCGCTGCTGTCCAAGAAAGGAGGTTTAATCTGAGTACTACAAAAGAAGCCAAAAAAAAGAAAGTTGAAGAAATTGCAGAAAGGCTATCCAGAGCTAAGTCTTTTATTCTCACTGATTTTCAGGGGCTTACAGTTGCTGAAATATCAGAATTAAGACAAAATATGAAAGAATCCGGCTCTGAGTATAAGGTATGCAAGAATACCTTGTTTGAGATAGCCTTAGGTGATGTGCCTTTTAAAGAGCAACTTAAGGATGCTCTTAAGGGTTGTACTGGTGTTGTTTTTGGTTATGACGATCCTGTTATGGTAGTTAAAAAGACAATTGAGTATGCTGAAAAAAGTGAAAAATTTAAACTCAAGCGAGGAGTTGTAGAAGGTAAAATATACTCCCCAGCTGAACTTAAAGAAATTTCAAAACTACCATCTAAGAATGTTTTACTTGGAATGCTGCTTGGCGGTATGAGTTCTCCTCTTACAAAGATGTTACATACCATGAAGGCTGTAAATCTTAAGCTTCTTTATGCATTAGAAGCATTAAAAAATAAAAAAGCTTAATAATAAGGAGGAAAAATTATTATGGCAATTACAAAAGAAGAGGTTTTTCAATTTTTTGACAATCTTACAATTTTAGAACTTAGTCAGTTTATTAAGGAATTTGAGGAAAGATATGGCGTTACAGCAGCTGCTACTGTGGCAGTTGCAGCTGCACCAAGTGCACCAGCAGCAGCTCAAGCAGCCCCAGCAGTAGAGGAAAAGACAAGCTTTGACGTGATTTTAAAGGCAGCTGGAGAAAAGAAAATTCAAGTAATTAAGGTGGTAAGAGAACTTACAGGGCTTGGACTTAAAGAGGCAAAAGATTTAGTTGATGGTGCTCCGAAACCTGTAAAGTCTGGTGTATCTAAAGAAGAAGCTGAGGCAATCAAGGCTAAACTCGAAGCCGAGGGTGCAACAGTAGAGTTACAGTAAAAATTAATCAAATTTTAGAGAGAAGGAGAACCATGATAAAGCCCCTAAGAGAGAGAATAAATTTCGGAAGGGTACCTCCACTTGTGGAGGTGCCTTATCTCCTTGAATTTCAAAAGAAGTCTTTTGAAAACTTTCTTCAGAAAGATGTTCATCCTTACGATAGGGTAGAAGACGGGCTGCAAGCAGCATTGAAAAGCGTGTTCCCAATAAGTGACTATAATGGAACGACAACAATAGAATTTTTATATTATACAGTTGGTGAATCTAAATTAACACCATATGAATGCATGGTAAAAGGCCTTACCTATTCAGTTCCTATAAAAATGAAGGTAAGGCTCAATATATGGGATAAAGATGAAGAGGGGAAGAAATTTCTTAAGGAATCAAGAGAGCAGGAAGTGTTTCTCGGCGATCTTCCTATGATGACAGAAACAGGAAGCTTTATAATAAATGGTGTTGAGCGAGTCATAGTAAGCCAACTTCACCGTTCGCCTGGTGCTTATTTTGCACCGGATAAAGGAAAAAGTAGAATAAGTGGTAGATTTTTATATGCTGCAAGAGTTATTCCAGTTAGAGGCTCCTGGCTTGATTTTGAATTTGACTCAAAGGATCTTCTATATGTTAGGATTGATAAAAGGAAAAAACTTCCAGCTACAATAGTTTTAAAGGCTCTTGGTTATAATAATGAAGACCTTCTTAAAACCTTTTATCCTATTGAAGAGATAAGAATTAAAGATGGAAGCACATATACAAGAGTTGTTAGTGATATTCTTGCAGGGATAAGAACAAAGACTGATATTTATAGCCTTGACGGGAAAGACCTTATAGTTAAAGAAGGAAGTAAAATCAGTAAATATGCTCTTAAAAAAATGAAGGAATTGGGTATAAATGAAATCCCCATATCTAAAAGCGAAATAATTGGACGTATAACTCTCTCAGATATAGTTGACCCTGAAACAGGTGAAGTTATAATTGACAGTAATAAGGAAATAACAGAAGAAGGATTCCATAGAATACTGGCTGCAAAAATAGATAAATTACATCTTCTATTTATTGATAATGTACATTATCTACCTTCTCTGAGAGAGACTCTTTTGACAGATAGAGTGGACAGCAAGTCACAGGCATTAAGAGAGATATATAAAAAATTGAGACCTGGAGAGCCAGCTACTGAAGAAGCTGCAGAAGAACTATTTTACGGACTATTTTTCGACCCAAAAAGATATGACCTTTCTGTTGTTGGAAGATTGAAATTAAATCAGAAACTGGGACTTGATATCCCTCTCGATGTAAGAGTTCTTACAGATAGAGATATCATAGAAATTGTTAAGTATTTACTACTTTTACGAACAGGCAAAGGTGAGGTGGATGATATAGATCATCTTGGTAATAGAAGAGTGAGAGGTGTTGGAGAGCTACTGGAGAATCAGTTTAGAATCGGTTTGGTAAGAATGGAAAGGGCAATAAGAGAAAAGATGACAATTACTGAGATAGAAAATGCTATGCCACATGACCTTATAAATACGAAACCTGTAATGGCAGCTGTAAAAGAGTTTTTCAGTTCAAGTCAGTTAAGCCAGTTTATGGATCAAACTAATCCATTAAGCGAGATTACCCATAAAAGAAGGCTGAGTGCGCTCGGACCAGGAGGATTGACAAGAGAAAGAGCAGGTTTTGAAGTAAGAGACGTTCATCCAACACACTATGGTAGAATTTGTCCGATAGAGACACCAGAAGGGCCAAATATAGGATTGATAACATCTCTTGCCACCTATGCAAGAATAAATGATTATGGTTTTATTGTATCACCTTACAGAAAAGTTGTTGATGGGAGGGTAACCGATGAAGTTGATTACTTAAGTGCTCTTGAAAGTGAAAATTACATCATAGCAGAAGCTACAACACCAATAGATAAGAATGGAAATATTGTTGGAGATACTGTATCAGCAAGGGTAAAAGGTGATTTCAGAATGGTATCTCCACAAGAAGTCCAGTACATGGATGTCTCTCCTAAACAGATCGTAAGTGTTTCAGCTTCTCTAATACCATTTTTGGAAAATGATGATGCTAACAGAGCTCTTATGGGTTCAAACATGCAAAGGCAGGCAGTTCCTCTTGTACAAACAGAAGCTCCTGTTGTTGGTACAGGAATGGAGCTTTATGCAGCAAGAGACTCAGGATGGCTTGTTATAGCAAAAAGAGCCGGAGTTGTTGAGAGTGTAGATGCTACAAGAATTGTAGTGAGAGTTACAGAAGAAGGCGGAGGCGTTGATATTTATAAATTAATCAAATATCACAAATCCAATCAAGGAACATGCATGACACAAAAACCTATCGTCAAGGCAGGACAAATTGTAGAGAGAGGAACAATTCTTGCTGATGGTCCATCCATGGATAAAGGTGAACTTGCACTGGGAAGAAATGTATTTGTTGCTTTTATGCCTTGGGGTGGATACAACTTTGAAGATGCCATTTTAATTAGTGAAAGATTGGTTAAAGAGGATGTCTATACGTCTATTCACATTGATGAATTTGAAGTGGAATGTAGAGATACCAAACTGGGACCGGAAGAAATAACAAAAGAAATACCAAATGTCAATGAAGAGCTTCTTAAGAACTTAGATGAAGACGGAATAATAAGAATTGGAGCTAAAGTTAAAGCAGGAGATATCTTAGTAGGTAAAGTTACCCCAAAAGGAGAAAGAGTATTAACTCCTGAAGAAAAGCTTCTTTATGCCATATTTGGTGAAAAGGCTGAGGATGTTAAGGAGAGCTGTTTATATGTTCCTCCGGGGATAGAGGGAGTTGTTATAGATGTAAAGATTTTAACAAGAAAGGGCAAAGAAAAAAGTAATCGAGCAAAAGCAATAGAGGAAGAAGAAATCAGTTCATTAGAGAGAGATAGAGAGGATGAAATCAGAATACTTAAAGAGAGTAAAGCAAGTAGAATAAGAAAAATATTAAAAGGTAGAGTAGTTTTAGAGGATATTAAAAATCCTAAGGATGGAAAAATCTTATGTAGAAAGGGAGAGAAACTAACTGAAAAGACTGTTAATTTGCTTGATGTAAATCAATTGATGAAAATCAAAGTGGATGACACTGATGTAAAGGCAGAGATAAACAGAGTTAACAAGGAAGTAGAGCAAAATATAAAGCAAATTTTTGCCAAATACCACGAAAGAATTGAGAGAATAAAAAAGGGTGATGAACTACCACCAGGTGTAAATCAGCTGGTTAAAGTCTATATTGCCATGAAAAGAAAGATTCAGATTGGAGACAAAATGGCTGGTAGGCATGGAAACAAAGGCGTTGTATCTATGATATTACCAGAAGAAGATATGCCATATCTTGAAGATGGAACTCCTGTTGATATTGTACTTAATCCATTAGGTGTTCCTTCAAGAATGAATGTGGGACAAATTCTGGAAACTCATTTTGGGTTAGCTGCTAAAGCATTAGGATTCTATGTAGCTACTCCTGTTTTCGAGGGTGTGAAAGAGAAGGAAATAAAGGAACTTCTTAAGAAAGCGGGTTTTTCAACAACCGGGCAAGTAACTTTATATGATGGAAGAACGGGTGAGCCTTTTGAAAGACCTGTTACAGTTGGTTATATGTATATGCTAAAGCTGCATCATCTCGTAGCGGACAAGATACATGCACGTTCTATAGGTCCATACTCGCTTGTCACACAGCAACCACTTGGTGGAAAAGCACAGTTTGGAGGACAAAGATTGGGAGAAATGGAGGTATGGGCATTGGAAGCTTATGGAGCTGCATATACTTTGCAAGAATTCTTAACTGTAAAAAGTGACGATATAACTGGAAGAACAAGAATGTATGAGGCAATCGTTAAGGGGCATCCAGTACTTGAATCAGGTGTTCCTGAATCATTTAATGTTTTAATAAAAGAGCTCCAAAGTCTCTGCCTTGATGTAGAGCTTTTGGAGAAGAAAAGGAAATTGGGAGGATAAGCCTTGATAGATGATATTGAATCACTTTTTCAAAAACCTAAAAATCAAAGAGAGTTTGATGCAATAAGAATAAAGCTTGCATCACCCGAAAAAATAAGGGAATGGTCTTTTGGAGAGGTTAAAAAGCCAGAAACCATTAATTATCGTACGTTTAAACCAGAACCTGATGGACTTTTCTGTGCAAGGATTTTTGGTCCTATTAAGGATTGGGAATGCCTATGCGGAAAATATAAAAGGATGAAACACAAGGGTGTTATATGTGACAAATGTGGAGTAGAGGTTATTCAGTCAAAGGTTAGACGTGAGAGAATGGGGCACATAGAGTTGGCTGCTTCTGTAGCTCATATATGGTTTGTAAGGGGTGTGCCCAGTAAAATGGGACTTTTGCTTGATCTTTCTGTGAGACAACTGGAAAAGGTCATTTATTATGAAGATTACATCGTAATAGACCCTGGAGATACACCTTTAAAGGAAAAAGAAATATTAACTGAAGAAGAGTACAAAAAAAAGGTTGCAGAGTATGGAGCTAAATTCAAAGTTGGAATGGGTGCAGAGGCTATAAAGGAGCTTCTTAAAAAGATTGAGTTGGATAAACTTACTGCAGAGCTTAAAGAAAAGATAGAGATTGCTACATCAAACGGTATTAAAAGAAAATTGACAAAAAGACTGAAAGTTGTTGAAGCTTTTAAAAAATCAGGGAATCGTCCTGAATGGATGATACTTGATATTGTTCCGGTCATACCACCAGAGCTAAGACCTCTTGTTCCTCTTGATGGTGGAAGATTTGCCTCATCAGATTTAAATGATCTTTATAGAAGAGTAATTAACAGGAATAATCGTCTTAAGAGATTAATTGAACTGAAAGCACCGAGCGTAATAATCAGAAATGAAAAAAGAATGCTTCAGGAGGCTGTAGATACTCTTTTTGATAATACAAAACGTTCAAAAGCTTTAAAAGCAGGTAGCCGCAGACCTCTTAAATCACTTAGTGATATGATAAAGGGGAAACAGGGTAGATTTAGACAGAATCTACTTGGAAAGAGAGTTGACTATTCAGGTAGATCAGTCATAGTTGTGGGTCCTGAACTTGATATGCATCAGTGCGGTTTGCCCAAAATGATGGCATTAGAATTATTTAAACCATTTGTTTTCAATAAGTTAGAAGAGAAAGGTTATGTAACAACCATAAAGCAGGCGAAAAGACTTGTTGAACAGGAAAAATCTGAAGTTTGGGATGCTCTTGAAGAGGTCATTCATGAACATCCAGTACTTTTAAATAGAGCACCCACTCTTCACAGGCTTGGTATTCAAGCATTTGATCCGGTTTTAGTTGAAGGTAAAGCAATTAAACTTCATCCACTTGTATGTACAGCTTTTAATGCAGACTTTGATGGTGACCAGATGGCTGTTCATGTTCCTCTTTCATATGAATCACAAATAGAGGCAAGAGTACTTATGATGTCTGTTGGAAATCTTTTATCCCCAGCAAATGGAAAACCAATAGTAGTTCCAACTCAGGATATGGTTTTAGGAATATACTATTTAACAAAAAAGAAGAGTGATGCAAAGGGTGCAGGAAAAATTTTTGCTGACACCGCAGAGGTTATACTTGCCTATCAGAGTGGTGTGGTTGAAAAGCATGCACCAGTAAAGGTCAAATTAAATGGGAAACTGATAGATACAACAGTGGGTAGAATATTATTTAGAGAAATTATACCAGAAGATATACCTTTTGAGATGATTAATAAAGAATTCACAAAGAAAGAATTGGGTAAATTAATAGAATATATTCATATGAAGTACGGGAAAAGAGAGACTGTTCAATTTTTAAATAAAATTGAAAAGTTAGGATTTGAGACAGCTACAAAATCCGGTATCTCCATTTGTATTGATGATATGCATATACCTTCCAAAAAGGCAGAGTTAATTAAAGAGGCTGAGGCACAGGTTATGGAAGTACAAAAACAGTATGCAGAAGGGTTGATAACACAAGGTGAAAGATATAATAAGGTTATTGATATTTGGGCTAATGTTACAGAGAGAGTAGCAGATGAGATGATGAAAGAACTTGGTGCAGAGGAAGGTAAAGAATTGACAGCGGAAGAACTTGCAGAGAGAAGGTCATTCAATAGTATATTTATGATGGCTGACTCAGGTGCAAGAGGAAGTATTGCTCAGATAAGACAGCTTGCAGGAATGAGAGGTTTGATGGCAAAGCCTTCCGGAGAGATTATTGAAACTCCAATTACTGCAAACTTTAGAGAAGGCTTAACACCCTTGCAATACTTTATATCGACCCATGGTGCAAGAAAAGGATTGGCTGATACAGCATTAAAAACTGCTAACGCAGGTTATCTTACAAGAAGGCTTGTTGATGTAGCTCAAGATGTTATTTTGACCGAAATAGATTGTAGAACGAAAGATGGGATTTATATAACATCTCTCATAGAAGGCGGAGAAATTGTAATGCCTCTTGAGGATAGGATTTTTGGCCGAGCGCTTGCAGAAGATATCAAAGACCCTCTTACAGGTGAGATACTTGCAAAAAGAAATACACTTATAGACCAGACAGTAGTTAAGAAAATTGTAGAGGCAGGTATAGATAGGATAAAAATTCGTTCTGTATTAACATGCAGATCAAGATTTGGCGTTTGTTCAAAATGCTATGGAATGGACCTTGCAAGAGGTGAACCTGTAGAAATAGGAGAAGCAATTGGAGTTATAGCAGCGCAATCTATAGGTGAACCAGGAACCCAGTTAACAATGAGAACATTCCACATAGGTGGTGCTGCAACAAAAATAGTTGAACAAGCTGTACTTGAAGCAAAGGGATCTGGAACAGTCAAGTTTAAAAATCTTCATTATGTTGAAAGGAAAGATGGTTCATTAATTGTTTTAAATAGAAATGCTATAGTAATAATAGTAGATTCTTCTGGTAGAGAAAGAGAAAAATACAATCTTGTATATGGAGCTAAAATTCTTGTCAAAGAAGGTTATCAAGTAGAAGCTGGGCAAAGATTAGCTGAATGGGATGCATATACTACTCCGATTATTACTGAAATAGGCGGGAAGATTGCTCTTGGAGACCTTGTGGAAGGAGTTTCTTTTAAGGAGGAAACTGATCCAACTACTGGACTTTCTCATAAGATAATAATTGACTACCCAGCCATGTATGAGGATAAACCCATGAGACCCAGAGTGACTATAAAGAATGAGGATGGTAAAACAGCAAAACTGCCGTCCGGTTCTCCTGCAAGATATTTGCTACCTGCAGGTGCTATTTTAGTTGTTGATAAGGGAGACAAGATAGAACCAGGAGATATTCTTGCAAAAATTCCGAGAGAGACAATAAAGACAAAGGATATTACCGGAGGGTTACCGAGGGTTGCAGAACTTTTTGAAGCAAGAAGACCTAAAGAAGCAGCTATAGTAAGCGAGATTGACGGAATAGTTGAATTGAAGGGAGTTCAAAAAGGTTCAAGAGTTATAATTGTAAGGGGCGCTGATGAAACAAGAGAGTATGTTATCCCGAAAGGTAAACATGTTATAGTGCATGATGGAGACTGGGTTAAAGCTGGAGAACCATTAATTGATGGTTCTATAAATCCTCATAGCATTCTTGATATCCTTGGACCAACGGAATTGCAGAGATATCTTGTTGATGAAATTCAAAAAGTTTATAGACTTCAAGGTGTTTCAATTCATGATAAACATATTGAAGTAATAGTTAGACAGATGATGAAAAAAGTAAGGATTGAGGAACCGGGTGATACAACATTCTTAATAGGAGATGAGGTAGACAGATTAGTATTCTTAGAAGAGAATGAAAGGGTGGTAGCTCAGGGTGGAAGACCAGCACAGGGTAAACCTTTGCTCTTAGGTATTACTAAAGCTGCGTTGTCAACAGAATCATGGGTATCTGCAGCTTCTTTCCAAGAGACAACGAGAGTTCTCACCGATGCAGCTATAGAGGGCAAAATTGACGATCTTAGAGGATTAAAGGAGAATGTAATAATGGGAAGAATAATTCCTGCAGGTACAGGTGCTCCTACGTATAAAGATACTCTAATAAAGGGCGATTTCTATAATATGCAGATAGAGAGCATTAGTGAAAAAGCTTTAGAGTGATTCCTAAGTTCGTTGCAGATGTAATGCTTGGAAGCCTGAGCCGATGGCTCAGGCTTTTTGGTTTTGACACTCTCTACAGTAATAATTTCAAAGATTTTGAACTGATAAAGATTTCACTGCAAGAAGGTAGAATCTTATTAACTAAGGATAGGATATTAGCAAAATCAAAGTTATTGAAAGAGGTTATTTTTATAAATTCAGAACACATAGACGAACAGCTAAAGGAAGTTTTTCTCTATTTAAAAGATAAAAAATTTGATATTAAGAGCAATTCTCATAGATGTCCTGTTTGTAATGGAGAGATGAGGGAAATTGCTAAAGAACAAATAATCAATGAAATACCTGACTATATCGCCATGACCATTGATGAATTTTACATATGTGATTCATGCGGAAAAATCTACTGGCAGGGAAGTCATAAGGAAAAAATTGATGAGATGAGAGAAAAAATTCTAAAAAGTATTGATTGATTTGAAATTACTATTTTCTGATAAATTCGCCGCTTTTACCACCGGATTTATATATAAGCTTTATTTCATCTATTGTTATCTCTTTATCCACAGCTTTACACATATCATATATCGTTAAAGCTGCTAATGAAGTAGCTACCATTGCTTCCATTTCAACACCTGTTTGAGCAGATGTTTTTACTTTTGTTGTAATTTTAACAGAGGATTTTTCTAAATCAGGTTCAAAGTCAATCTCCACTGAAGTTATGGGAAGTGGATGACATAGAGGTATTAGATGGGGAGTCATTTTCGCTGCCATTATACCTGCAAGTCGAGCAACTTGAAATACATCTCCCTTTGCAATTTCTTTATCTAATATCATTTTTAAAGTTTCCTTTTTCATCTTTACAATACCTTCGGTTATAGCTATTCTTTCTGTCACAGATTTAGCTGTAACATCAACCATTTTAGCCCTTCCCATTTCATCAAAATGTGTTAGGCTCATCTTTCCTGCTCCGTAGGTCTTATTAATAATTCATTTATAGATACATTTTCGGGTTGAGTTACCACGTATAATACTGCTTCAGCAATGTTTTCTGGAGCTAAAGCATTCATCTGTGCTCTTTGTTTGAGCCATTCTTCAGGCATATTTTCTCCCCAATCTGTTTTTACAACTCCTGGTTCAATAACTGTAACCTTTATATTGTATTTTAGTAATTCCTTCCTTATAGATTCAGAAAATCCTATGACAGCCCATTTAGTGGCACAATAAACTGACCAGCCTGGAATTCCTATCCTGCCTGCAACAGATGAAATATTTACTATGTGACCTTTTCTTTCCTTAATCATCAAATTTGCTGATAGATGTGTAAGATATATGAGTCCTGTCAGATTTAAGTCTATAACTTCCTTCCATTCCTTTATAGAACCGTTTTGTATATAATTGAAGACACCTCTTCCAGCATTATTTATAAGAATATCAATCTTTGAGAAATTTTTGGTGAAAACTTCAAAAGCTTTTTCAATTTCTTCTGGTTTTGAAATGTCTGCCGATGTAAATATTACTTTTGTTCCATATTTTTTTTGTATATCCTCAGCAATATTTTTAAGAGAGTTTTCTGAACGGGCAATTAACATTAAATTTGAACCTTCTTGGGCAAATTTATAGGCAGTTGCTAATCCTATTCCCTTTGATGCACCTGTAATTATTGTTACCTTATCAGTAAGTTTTTGCATATTGAATTAAATTATTTAACTCTTACTGT
This sequence comes from Thermodesulfovibrio sp., assembly GCA_026415595.1. Classification (GTDB taxonomy): domain Bacteria; phylum Nitrospirota; class Thermodesulfovibrionia; order Thermodesulfovibrionales; family Thermodesulfovibrionaceae; genus Thermodesulfovibrio. The sequence continues at coordinate 26,489 of JAOAGU010000003.1, forward strand.
TTCTTTAACTTTCTTTATAGATTTGTTCTTATCGGAGGAATCTTTTTTTAATCCTGCATTTTTACTTTTATCAGCTGTTTTGCTTTTTTTAGAATTTTTATTTTTCTTTGTAGCCTTTTTCTCCTTATAAATGTCTTCATTAAGGAGTACAAATTTATCCTTAGGAGGAATTTTTATTACAGTGCCTGGTTTTGGATTTTTAAATATTTCTGTTCCATTCATCTCATATAAAACAGTTTTTGAAAGCTTTGTATTTTTTGCAATCTTATTAACTGTATCCCCTTTTTTAATAATATATGTATCATAACTAAATCTTTTTTCAACGGGAATTTTTTCAAAATTTTCAAAAAATTTTTCCTTTTTTTCGTAAGGTATTCTTATCTTATATTCCTTTATATTTAGTGGCGTTGCCCATCTTTTTAGCTCAGGATTTAATTCCTTTATAACATCCACATTTGTTTCAGCACAGTTAGCAATAATGTCAATATCTGTGGGAGAAGGTATAATTACTTCATCATAGTTAATAGGTTGATGTTCTTTTAAATTATCAAATCCAAAAAATTCAGGTTGTTTAGCAATTGTTATAGCAGCAATGAATTTAGGGACATAATCTTTTGTTTCTCGTGGAAGATATCTTGTGTTTAAAAGATTCCAATAGTCATTTTCGCCATATCTATTTACTGCTCTGTAGACTCTACCTTCTCCAGCATTGTATGCTGCTAAAGCTAATGACCAATCACCAAACATCCTATAGAGATCAGACAGATATCTGGCAGCTGCTTCTGTTGATTTAATTGGGTCTTTTCTTTCATCTACCCACCAGTTTATCACTAATCCATATCTTTTTGCAGTGCTTTCTATGAATTGCCAAGGTCCTACAGCTTTTGCAGGAGAACGTGCATTAACATTAAACCCGCTTTCAATAAGAGGTAGATATACTAAATCCTCAGGCAAACCCTTTTCAATAAGAATATCTTTCATTATTTCTATGTATTTTGTAGAGCGAGAGAGCCATATAGAAAATTTTTCTTTAATTCTGTCAGTAAATAGATTTATATTTCTTTCTATTTTTTGCAAAAAATTTTCATTTTTTGTTGTCAATAATACAAAGTCTTCCTTGCCAGTAAAAATTATTTCCTTTTTTTCATCTTGCTTCAAAATTGGTAGATTTTCCTCGGAATAACATAAAGAGTTTATTATAAAACATGAAATAAGTAGCAGAAAAAGAAGGATAGGGTATTTTTTCATAACATCTGTTATAACCTAAAAGTTCATAATTTTTCAAGATATTTAAAAATTTCAGATTTTTAGGGGTAGAGTCTCAGTCTGCTATATATTTAAAATTTCAGGGGAATTTTTTCTGAGATAAGATTACTATGTTAAAATTAACGATGGTTTATAGGATAATATCAACTCTTTTTTTTATTGGTTATTTCCCATTTGCTCCTGGCACTTTAGCATCTGCTTTAGCAATGATAACTCTTTTCATTTTTAAACCTTCAGATATAACTATTTTTCTTATATTAATCGTAACCTTTGTCTTAGGCATAATAAGTTCAGATAAAATGGAAAAACAAACTAATAAAAAAGATGCTTCTTATATTGTTATAGATGAATTTGCTGGATATTTAATTGCTATCTTTTTAATTCCTTTCACTATTCAGAATTTATTGCTTGCATTCATATTTTTTCGATTCTTTGATATACTAAAACCACCTCCCATTAAACAAATTGAAAAAAGAATAAAGGGGGGATTAGGGATAATGATAGATGATATAATAGCAGGAATAATGAGTAATATTTTATTGAGAATTTTATTGATGTTATCATAATCCATGAGATGTTTCATAGCAATAGAATTATCAGAGGATATTAAAAAATTCATAGATAAACTCATTAATATAAACTTTTCCATTGAAGGTGTTAGCTTAGTAAAAAAGGAGAATCTACATTTAACTTTGAAATTTCTGGGTGAAGTTGAAACAGAGCTAATACCGAAATTAAATAAATCCCTAAATAATTTAGCAAATGAGTTTTCACCTTTTATTCTAAAAATTTCTCATCCCGGAGTATTCCCAGATAAACTCAAACCTCGCATTATATGGATTGGTTTAGAATCTTCAGAGGTACTCAAAGAGCTGGCAGCAAAAATTGATGAAGAAATGTCTAAGTATGGCTTTGAAAGGGAACAAAGAGAATTTAAAGCTCATATAACACTTGCAAGAGTTAAAAATCCTCGGAATGGTAGATATATATTTGAAAAAATACTTAAATCTTTTAAGGAGAAAGCCTTAATCAATAATTCTTATCAAAAAGATAATAAATCACCGTATTTTTCAAATAGAATATCTGAAAAAGCTGATAATCTTCAATTTCAGGTTAGGGAGTTTGTCCTAATGAAAAGCACACTTACCCCAAAAGGTTCAATATATGAAGTTTTAGAGAGGTTTCCTTTGAATACTAACATAAATGGTATAATAAAACAAAATGCGTAGCATTTTTTGTTTTAGCTAAAATTAAAGAGGTGCTTTATGGATAAGGATAAGTTAAAGGCATTGGAAATTGCCATATCACAGATTGAAAAAAATTTCGGTAAGGGCGCTATTATGCGTCTCGGAACAAAGGCACAGGCAGAGGGAATAGCTATAATTCCTACAGGCTCTGTTTCACTTGACATAGCTACCGGAGTTGGAGGATATCCAAGAGGAAGAGTTGTAGAGATATTTGGACAAGAGTCATCTGGCAAGACAACTGTTGCTTTAAGTGCGGTTGCAGAGGCGCAGAAGCAGGGAGGGATTGCAGCATTTATAGACGCAGAACATGCTTTGAATTTAGAGTATGCTTCCAAATTAGGAGTAAAAGTAGAAGATCTTCTCGTAAGTCAGCCAGATACAGGAGAGCAAGCTTTGGAGGTAACGGAGAGTCTTGTAAGAAGTGGCGCAGTTGATATTATAGTTATAGATTCTGTTGCCGCACTTGTTCCTAAAGCTGAAATAGAGGGAGAAATGGGAGATGCTTTACCTGGCTTGCAGGCCAGACTTATGAGTCAAGCTTTGAGAAAACTTACAGCAGCTATATCAAAATCCCAGACAGTTGTTATTTTCATAAATCAGATAAGACAGAAAATAGGAGTAATGTTTGGAAATCCTGAGACGACTCCTGGCGGTACAGCATTAAAATTTTATGCCTCTATGAGAATTGAACTTAAGAAACCTGAGCCAATAAAAATGGGTGAGGATCAGGTTGGTATAAGAGCAAAAGTGAGAGTAGTAAAAAATAAAGTTGCACCACCATTTAAACAGGCTGAGTTTGATATATATTTTAATGAAGGAATTTCCAGAACAGGTGAAATTCTTGATCTCGCCGTTGAAAAGGGAATTATTGAAAAATCAGGTGCTTGGTATAGTTATAATGGTTCAAGATTCGCGCAGGGAAGGGAGAATGCCAAGGAATATTTGAAAACTCATCCAGAGATTTTTAATGATATACATGCAAAAGTACTTGATGCTTACGGGTTAAAAATCCCAAAGGTTTCTGAAGGTGAAAAAACAGCAGAATGAAGCAAAAAAAATTGCATTAAAGTTTTTAAGTCTAAGAGACAGAACAGAGGCTGAATTAAGGGAAAAGCTTCAGAGAAAAGGCTTTAAGGAAGAAGATATAACCCATACTATTGAATACTTAAAGCAGAAAGGATTTATAGATGATTCTAAATTTATTCAGAAAGCAGAAAAGATTGCAGAAGACAGATTTTTAGGGAAAATGGGTTTAAGGAACTATCTTATTAGAAAAGGTATAGAAAAGGAAAAATTAGAAAATCTTCCAGATATAGATGAGTTTCAGATAGCACAGAGGCTTATTCAAAGGAAGAAACATCTTTTAAGGGAAGTTTCATCTGATAAAAAAAAGGCTAAGATCACAGGATTCCTTTTGCGTAGAGGATTTTCTTGGGATATAGTAAATAAATGTTTAAATATGAATAAAAAATTATCAGGGGACGATTAGTCCTTATAAGATTGATAGCAATAAGGAGGGAGTAAAAATGAGAACATTAGTTATTTTACTAACAGCATTTTTTATTTTTAGTTGCGCTTCTCAAGGAGTGAGGTATACCTATGAGGAAATTAAAAATTATCCCCCTGAAATTCAGGAAAGAATTGCTAAAGGAGAGATAACTCTCGGGATGACCAAAGAGCAAGTAAGATATGCTTGGGGTAATCCTTCATCAACAAGAGTTCTTACCCCTGAGAAGGGAAAACAAAGAGAAGAATGGGTTTATTCTTCTTCTCTTGGAATTTTAAAATCAAGACTTATTTTTGTTGATGGAAAGCTAACATATATCTTAGGCACCGAGCATAAAATAGTTGGTGAGGAATAATATATGCAAAGTTCTGAGATAAGGAATCTCTTTCTGGACTACTTTATCTCAAAAGGGCACGAATTAGTAAAAAGCTCACCTCTTATTCCTAAAGATGACCCCACTTTACTATTTACAAATGCAGGGATGGTGCAGTTCAAAAGAGTTTTTTTAGGCGAGGAGCATAGATCATACAGTAGAGCAACTACCTGTCAGAAATGTATACGCGCTGGTGGAAAACACAGTGACCTTGAAAATGTAGGCTTCACATCAAGACATCATACTTTTTTTGAGATGCTCGGAAACTTCTCTTTTGGTGATTATTTTAAAAGGGAAGCAATATTGTTTGCCTGGGAACTTTTAACAACACATTTTAAACTTCCGAAAGAAAAGCTTTGGGTTTCAATTTATAAAGAGGACGATGAAACAGCTGAGATATGGGAGAGAGAAATAGGCATCCGAGTTGATAGAATTATTCGTCTTGGTGAAAAGGATAATTTCTGGCAGATGGGGGATACAGGTCCTTGCGGTCCGTGTTCCGAGATAATTATTGATCAGGGTGAAGATTTTGGATGCAAAAGGCCAGACTGCTCAGTAGGTTGTGATTGTGACAGATTTCTTGAGCTTTGGAATCTGGTTTTTATGCAGTTTAACAGAGATGAGGAAGGCAAACTAACACCTCTTCCAAAACCAAGTATTGATACAGGCATGGGGCTTGAAAGAATTACTGCCATAATGCAAGGTAAAAGGACAAACTTTGATACAGACCTCTTTGCACCTATTATTGAGGGTATATGTTCCTTTTTAAATGTTAATTTTGGCAAAGACAGAAGGACTGATATATCAATAAGGGTTATTGCAGACCATATAAGAGCTGCTACATTTTTAGTAGCGGAGGGGCTTATTCCCTCTAATGAAGGACGCGGTTATGTTTTAAGAAGAATAATAAGAAGAGCAGGAAGACACATAAGGCTTTTAGGGTTTGATGAACCCGCATTTTATAGATTTGTGGAACCCGTGGTTGGCAAATTAGGATATATTTATCCCGAAATATTAAATGAAAAGGAGAGAATTGAGAAGATTATAAAAATTGAAGAAGAGAAATTTTTGAGGAGTCTTGATAAAGCCCTCCAGATATTTGATGAAATCATAGAAAAACTAAAGGCTTCAGATTCAAATATCATTCCTGGTGAAGAAGTATTTAAGCTCTATGATACATACGGATTACCCTTTGATCTTATAAGAGAGATGGTTCAGGATTCAGAGTTTAAGATAGATGAGGAAGGATTTCAAAGCGCACTTAAAAATCAACGTGAAAAAGCAAGGGCTGCTCATAAGGTTGAGGATATTGCAATAAATCAGGCCTACAGAGAGCTAATCCCCTATGCTGAAAGCATGAAATTTACTGGATATACTAATTACGAGGGAGAAACAACAGTTTTTGCCATAATAAAGAACGGGCAAAGGTTCAAACAACTTACTAAACATGAAGAGGGAGAAATATTTTTATTGGAATCCCCATTTTACGCAGAATCAGGTGGACAGGTTGGAGATATAGGCACGATAATTACTCCTGTGGCTAAGGCAGAAGTGTTTGATACAAAAAAAATATCAGGACTGCATAGTCATAAAATAAGAGTAATTGAAGGGAGCATTAATGAGGGTGATAGGGTTTATACGAAGATTGATATTGAAAGAAGAAAATCAATTATGCGTAACCATACTGCAACACATCTGCTTCACAGCGCCTTAAGAGCTGTTTTAGGAGAACACATAAAGCAAGCAGGAAGCCTTGTGGAGCCTGATAGGATTCGTTTTGACTTCACCCATTTTGAAGGCGTAACTGATGAAGAATTAAGGGAAATAGAACAGATTGTAAACTATAAAATACTTGAAAACTTACCTGTTAAAGTAGAGATTAAATCTCTCGATGAAGCCTTAAATGAGGGTGTTATTGCTCTTTTTGAGGATAAATATGAAGATACTGTTAGAGTCGTTAAGATAGTCGGTTTTAGTAAAGAACTCTGTGGTGGTACTCATTGTAATAGCACAGGTGAGATAGGAAGTTTTTACATTATTTCTGAAGGTTCTGTTGCCTCTGGAATAAGAAGAATAGAAGCTGTAACAGGCATTTCTGCTTGGAAATTTACAAATACAAATAGAGACCAGCTTAAAATTATTTCATCTCTTCTTAAATCTGCTGAACCAGTAAAAGCAGTTGAGAGAGTTCTTTTAGAGCTTAAAGAAAAACAGCAGGAAATTGAAGCATTGAAAAACAGGCTTTTAAGTCAGAATATAGATGAAATTATCAAGCAAGCAAAAGATATTAATGGGATAAAAGCTCTTGCTGTAAAGCTTGAAGGAGTTGATGCTAAGAGTTTACGAACCCTTTCAGATAAGATAAGGGAGAAGTTGTATCCTGCTGTTATTTTGCTTGCCTCAAAAATAGATGGGCAGGGCATGCTCATTCTTTCAGTAACAAAAGACGTTCTTGATAAATATGATGCTGGTAAACTTCTCAAAAGCATAACTCAGAAAATTGGCGGCAAAGGTGGTGGCAAAGCAGATATGGCCCAAGGTGGATGTCCTGATGGAGAAGCTATAGATAAAGCCTTAGAAATATTCTATAAAATGCTCGAAAGTTAATCATTCAAAATTTAGGACTAATTCATAAAAAATCAAGGAGATTTATGAATGGCACTTACAGGCATAGAAATTTTTAAACTTTTACCAAAAACAAACTGTAAAAAATGCGGTTTTCCTACATGCCTTGCCTTTGCAATGAAAGTTGCACAAGGACAGGCTCAGATTGAGCAATGCCCTGATGTATCAGAAGAAGTAAAGATAAAGCTAAAAG
>JAOAGU010000040.1:0-237 GCA_026415595.1 Thermodesulfovibrio sp.
GGAAATAATTGTTGTTCTGAGTTCATCAAATCGGTTCATTACAGAGATAAATTTTTGTTTCATCTGATAATACTCAAGGGAGTCTACTGCAACTGATAATACATAAATATTGAACCCAATTAGTAAACAAATAAATAAAAATATAAAAGAAGAGGGGATTTTTAATCCATAAACCTTTGCTCGGCCATGTGGGATGAACATTATTGTTATAGGAGAGAAAAATTTTGAGAGGATTTT
>JAOAGU010000040.1:246-8404 GCA_026415595.1 Thermodesulfovibrio sp.
GCAGGATATTCCTCATTTTTTGGAGCTTTTCTTATTGCTCTCGGTGCATTGATGGGTTTTCTTGCTTTTATCCGATATAAAAAAGTTGAAAAACAGATTGATGAGGATACATATAAGCCTTCTATTGTCCTTGATTTGCTTTTGGTGATAGCTCTTATTGCAATTGCGGTTTTTTTAATAGTTTATATAATGCACAGTATTTAACTTGTCTAAATTTTCTCGGGCTGGATATAATAAATAAATGATTAAAAACACATTTTTACTTCTTGATGGAATTGGTGAAAAAAGGGAAAGAAGGCTCTGGAGAGAGGGAATTCTTACATGGGAAGACTTTTTCCTTTGCAATGAGGTCTTAGATATTGATTTTGAAAGGAAGAAAATTTATGACGATTTCCTTTATAGAGCTTTTGATGCCCTTTCCTGTAAAAATTGCCTTTTTTTCTCAAGGAGTCTCAAAAAAAGGGAACACTGGCGGCTTTTTGATGAATTTTTAAATGATGCAGTATGTCTTGATATTGAAACCAATGGACTGACACCTGAAAAGGGCGGGTATGTCACTGTTGTTGGGCTTTATTCTTTAAATGGATACAAGGCATTGGTGAGAGGTGAAAATCTATCAGAAGAAATTCTTCAAGAGGCTTTAGATGAATATAAATATTTAATTACCTTTTATGGAAGTATCTTTGATCTTCCCTTCTTAAAAAAGGAATTTCCCAATTTACAGATTGAACATATTCCCCACTTTGACCTTTTCTTTGCAGGTAAAAGATTGGGAATACAGGGAGGGCTTAAGAAACTTGAGACTTTATTTCTCATTGAAAGACAGGAAGAACTTAAAGGACTTAACGGATATGATGCTGTAAAATTTTGGAAAGCCTATTTAAACGGTAACCCAGAAAGTCTTGAACTTTTGATATCTTATAACAGGGCAGATACAGAAAATTTATTTAAACTTGGCAATATTTTTTACGAAATGTTACGCACTCATGCAGGAATAGAAGAGTTCATGGATAATGGAAGAAAAAGCACTTCTCAAAAAGTTTCTTAATTACTGCCTTACAGAAAAAGCCCTTTCCATCAATACTGTAAAATCCTATGAAAATGATTTAGAGGGATTTATCACCTATCTGGAAGAACAACGGCTTTACATTTCAAGTTGCAAAAAAAACGATATAATGCAATATCTTTTAACATTGAAGGAAAAAGGTTACAGCACAGCATCAATTGCAAGAATCCTTTCCTCTATTAAACAGTTTTTCAGGTTTCTCATTTTTGATGGCAAAATGGACCATGACCCTGTTGAAGGGTTAAGGTCTCCTAAGTTATGGTTTAGGCTTCCAAAGGCTTTGAATCTGGAGGATGTGAAAAAGCTTCTTTCAGTTATTCTTAGAAGCAAGTATTTTTTAAGAGATATTGCTATGCTTGAGTTAATGTATGCTTCTGGATTAAGGGTTAGTGAGCTTGTGAAAATTAAATTGAGTGACATAAATTTTGAAGCGGGCTTTATTAGGGTTAGGGGTAAAGGAGAAAAAGAACGAGTTGTGCCAGTTGCTCAGCGAACAATGGAGACAGTCAAAAGATATCTCTTAGAACTAAGACCTAAGTTGATTAAAAAGAGAACCTCAGATTTTCTTTTTTTAAACAATCGTGGGCAGGCGATGAGTCGTCAGAGGTTTTGGCAGAATCTTAAGGCAATGGGAAGGCTTGCTCAGGTTGATGTAACCCCTCACATGATAAGACACAGCTTTGCCACTCATTTGCTTGAAGGAGGGGCAGATTTAAGGAGTCTTCAAAAAATGCTCGGGCATAGTGATATTTCTACAACGCAGATTTATACAAAGGTTTCAGCGGATAGACTTCGTAAAGAGTATCTAAAACACCACCCAAGAGCAAAGTAGGCTCATTTATTATCTTTAAGCCAGACAACTCTTTGAGGTAAGGGAATTTCAATTCCTTCTTCTTTGAATCGTTTAAAAATTCTTTTTCTTAATTCATTTTGCACAATGAACTGATCTGTCACTTCTCCTATATGACATACAAGAGTAAAATCAAGAGAGTTTTCTCCAAATCCCGGTATAAATCTCACTGCTGGTTCAGGTTCAGTGAGCAAGCCTGAAACTTCTTCAGATGCCCTTTTCACTTCCTCAATAAGTATTTTTTCAATCTTTTCTGGTTCAGAGGCATAGCTTACACTTATTGGAATTTGAAGTGACATTCTTTTTTCAGGAAGATAGTAATTAACCACAATACTTTGAGCAAGTTTGCTGTTAGGAATTATTATCATGTTATTAGGAATCATCCTTATTCTTGTTGTTCTCCATGAAATATCCTCTACAAAACCCTCCTGACCATTTTCAAGACGAACGAAATCCCCAATTCTTATAGTTTTTTCTGTCATAATATGTATTCCTGCAAAGAGATTCTCAAGAGTATCTTTCAAAGCCAGTCCTATTGCTAATCCGCCTATTCCTAAAGCAGTTATTAACGGTGCTATGGATATTCCGAAGAGATGTAAAATTATTATTAAACCAATTAAATATATGGAAATTTTTATTATTGTATTAAGCAAACCTGTTGACTGAACTGAAATTGCTTTGCGTTCTACATAGTTTATGAACAGTTTTGTTATAAGATTTGCACAGGCTACTGTAACTGAAAGGATAATTATTACATGCGTTGCCTTAATAAAGTAAATTGAATATTTTGATGGAATTTCAGAGGTTTCCAATCCAATGTAAAGAGCGACTCCTAAGCATAGAAGAATGGAAGGTAATTTAATACTGCCTATTATGAGATTGTCAATTTCTGTTTTGGTTTTGACTGCCCAGCGATGAAGAAGGCTTAAGAAAATTGAACGTATGAGTAACAAAATGCCAGTTGCAATAGAGACAGTAAGAAGGGCTACAATAACCTTTTCAAAAGTCATTTTTTATTTGAGAGGAATCATAACTTTCTCTGTAGCAGTATAATTTGAAAGAGCTTCATATACGTCTTCTGGTGTTACGATATTACCTCCGGGTCTTCCATAAAGATAAACCTCTGCCCTACCGTTTACTGCAAGTTTTACATCCTCTACCATCTGCCCAGCATTAAACTCTACTACTATGAATTTTTCTACTTCTCCTGCAAGCTGTCTTATCGGTTCTTCAGGGAATGGAAAAAGAGTAATGGGTCTCAAAAGTCCGATTTTTATACCTTCCTGTCTAAGCTTTCTCACTGCTGAAAGGGAGATTCTTGCAGCAGAACCAAAGGCAACTACTATTATTTCTGCATCATCAATAAAATATGTTTCATATTTAACTTCTTTTTCTTTCCATTGCTTGTATTTTCCCTGCAACTTCCAGTTGTGCCTTTCCAGTACTCCTTCGCCTAAGAAGAGTGTCCTAATTACCCTTGGCGGTCTTTCCTTTGCTCCTGTTAATGTCCAGGAAGATTTATCATAAACTTTTAACTCAGGAACTCTCTGTATAATAGGCTCCATCATCTGAGCAATCATTCCGTCACCAAGAATCATTACAGGATTTCTCCATTCATCAGCCTTTTCAAAGGCACGGATTGTGTAATCCCAAAGTTCCTGAACACTAAAGGGTGCATATACTAAAAGATGATAATCCCCATGTCCACCCCCTTTTACAGCCTGAAAGTAATCTGCCTGACTACCAGATATATTTCCAAGTCCAGGTCCACCTCGCATTATGTTTACGATTACTGCAGGTAGTTCTGCCCCAGCCATATATGATATTGCCTCAAGTTTTAAGCTTATTCCTGGCGAGCTTGAGGAAGTCATTACTCTTACTCCACATGCAGAGGCTCCATAAATCATATTTATTGCCGCAGTCTCACTTTCAGCCTGTATAAAAACACCTCCTACTTCGGGCAGTCTTTTTGATAAATACTCAGGAATTTCGTTCTGAGGAGTTATAGGATATCCTGCATAAAATTTCATGCCTGCCTGAATAGCAGCTTCTGCTATAGCTTCATTACCCTTCATGAGGATTTTATTCATCCTTCCCTCCGAAAGTTCTGTTTTAGGATTTTTTATTTTAACACATTATTGATATAATGAAATATGAAGCCTAAAATAGACAATATAAAGTTTCGCTGGTTTTCTCCTCTTTGCTTAATCCAGCACATTTATATAGGCAAGGTTCGTAATATTTTTATAATTTCCTTTTTACTGTTTATTACAATTTATGGCTGTGCAACTTTGCCAAAACCTTTACAGGATACTCCAGCTTTGAGAGATGTGCCTTTTACGATAGTTAAGAAAAATCCAGATAAATACTATGATGTTTCTCTTTTGTGGGGTGGAAGAATCACAAGCTGCATGAATACAGAAGAGGGAACAGTTTTTGAAATACTTCATCTGCCCCTTGAAAGTGATGGATACCCATCTGAGACTGACGCTTCTGAAGGAAGATTTATTGCAAAATCTAAAAATTTTCTTGACTGTGCCGTATACTCACAGGGTAGATATTTAACTGTTGTGGGGAAGTTTAAAGGATTAAAGGAAGGCAAGATAGATCAGATGCCCTATACTTTTCCAGTCATTGAAACTTATGCAACCTATTTATGGAAGAAGAGAGTTCCCTCCTATCGTTATCCTTATTGGCGGCCTTCATTCTGGTTTTGGTATGGCTCTCCGAGATTGTGGTTTGAATACGGTCCCTGGTAGATGGTTAGAATTAAAATACTTCCCGAACTTCTGGTCGGCAAGATTGCTGCAGGAGAAGTTATTGAAAGACCCGCTTCTGCATTGAAGGAACTCATTGAAAACTCAATAGATGCCTCTGCTAAATCAATTCATGTCTATGTAAAGGAATATGGACTTGCTGAAATAAAGGTAGTTGATGATGGAGAGGGAATTACATCAGAAGATGTGACTTTAGCCTTCCAAAGACATGCTACAAGCAAGATAGAAAAAGAAGAAGACATTTTTAATATACATACGCTTGGCTTCAGAGGTGAAGCTCTTTATTCAATCGCTCAGGTAAGTAAGCTAAGGATTATTACACAGCACAGAGAAGAAGATATAGGAACAGAACTTTATTTAATAGGTGGGAAAATTGTTGAGAAAAAACCTGCTGTTACAAGGGGAACAACAGTAGAAATAAAAGACCTTTTTTTTAATACGCCTGTTAGAAAAAAGTTTCTTAAATCACCTTTTACAGAAAAGGCTCATTTAATAGAGACAGTGCAAAATTATGCCCTTGCCTATCCTAAAGTTTCATTTTATCTTAATATTGATGGACAAGAAATCTTAAATATTCCTGTGGCAAGTTTTCTAAGGGACAGAATTCTTCAAGTATTTAGTTTGGAATTCACAGAAAAGCTTAAATTCATGAGCATTTCAAAAGATGGCTATAAATTAGAACTTTTTTGGGGTGGTGAGGAACTTTCAAGAAAGCAGAGAGCAAAACAGCTTGTTTTTGTAAACAGAAGACCTGTAAGGGATTCTCTTATTGTGAGCACCCTTTATAAAGCTTTTAAGGTAAAGGAAAATCATCCACAGTTTTTATTTTTTCTTACCATGCCTTCAGAGGCAGTTGATTTTAATGTGCATCCTGCTAAAAAAGAAGTAAGATTTCGTGAAACAGGAAAGATTACAGAACTAATTTTCAGAACCGTAGAGATTGAGAAACCCTCATTTATAGCAGAAAATACCGCTGAATGGGAAAGTGATTTAAATCCTTCTTTTTCCTTTCAACAATCTTCTTTTTTTGAAACACAGCCTGCTTTTGACAGGCAAGAGGTTTTACAATTTATAAACCTCGGTGATGCTATAGTAGCATTACAGCAGCCTGAAGGTATTCTTTTCATTGATTTTCATGCAGCCCATGAAAGAGTTAACTTTGAAAAAATCTTGAATCTATTACCTGAAAATACCATAAGGCTTGTTTTTCCTCAGGTGATAAGTCTTAATCCGCAGGAATATGCATTACTCAAGGGAAATCTCCACCTTCTCAATGAACTTCATATAGAAGCCGAAGATTTTGGAGAAAACTCGGTTGTTATCCGAAGCATTCCTGAAATCTTGAAGGATGCAGACATTGCAGGAATAGTTGAAAGCATTGCCGTTACAATTAAGGAAGAGGCAGGAAAGCCTGATTTTAATGATATAAGGGAGAAAATTGCTGCAACTATTGCTTGTCACAGTTCTTTGAGGTCAAATAACAGGATAAACCCTTATGAACTAAAAATCTTATTGCAAGAACTTGAACTAACCTCTGATTCAGAACACTGCCCACATGGAAGACCCATTAAAAAATTTTTATCCTTTAACGAAATAAAAAAGTGGTTTTTTAGATAATTTTTTATTATAATTTTATAAAATGAATAACTTAGAGAGAAAAATTCCGCGAGTAATGTCTACACAACATCCTGACAATGTATCTATCCCCTTCTTTGCTGAAACCTCAGACATGTCAGGAGAGGATGAAATTCAGGAAGCCTATTATGCCTTTTCCCATCTTGGCTGTTGTGAACAAATGTGGGATAGTGAGGGTAAAGAGGTTGACAACTATGTTGTTAAAAAGCTTCTTACAAAATACACTCATTTTTTCAAACAAAAGAGATTAGGCAGAGAGGTATTTCTCACGTTACGAGTGCCAAATCCTGCTGTAGAAAAAGATGAGGCAAAAATTCTTCTTGAAACCCTTGAGAGCATTCCTCGTTCAATGGATGTGGCAAGGATTTTCTATGGCGATGAGAATTTTCCTCCTGTTTTTGAGGTCATCCTTCCCCTTACAACAAATGCTCCAGAATTAAACAGAATTTATTACTTTTATAAAAATTTTCTTATTGAAAGACAACATAAACAAATCTTTGACAGTGATATAACACTTGCTGAATGGATAGGGGAATTTCTACCTGAAAATATAAATGTCATTCCCCTTTTTGAAGATATAGAGACCACGCTTAGATGTGATGAAATAGTGTCCGATTACATAAAGGATAAAAATCTTACCTATCAAAGAGTATTTTTAGCTCGTTCTGACCCAGCTATGAACTATGGAGTTATAAGTGCTATTCTTGGGAATAAAATAGCATTGAAAAAATTGGAGAAGCTCTCAAAAGAAAAAGACATTGAAATATATCCCATATTAGGTGCAGGTTCTCCTCCTTTTAGAGGTAATCTAACTCCTTATACAGTTGATAAAGTATTAACTGAGTATTCTTCTGTTGAGACTTTTACTGTTCAGTCAGCTTTTAAGTTTGACAATCCTGTTGAGGATGTTATTGAAGGAATTAGAAAATTGAAGCATTTCACAAGATATCCTCTGAAAGATTTTGATGAAAATTTTGCCCTTTCAATTATAGAAAAGACATCAATGGAGTATAAAAAAGTTGTGGAAATTATCGCTCCACTAATAAATGAAGTATCTAATTTTGTACCTAAACGGAGAATGAGAAAGCTTCATGCAGGACTTTTTGGTTATTCAAGAAGCATTGGCAAAGTCAGGCTTCCGAGAGTTATAGGATTTTGTTGCTCCTGCTATTCAATTGGACTTCCTCCTGAATTGATAGGTCTTAGTGCACTAACTGAGGAAGAAATAAGAGGCATAAAGGATGTATACAGAAATATTGCCCTTGACCTATCAATAGCAATGCAATATTTCAATCCAAAGTGCCTTGATATATTGCCAAAGGAATCCAAAAAAGCAATACTTAATTCCATTGAAATTTTAAATTCACTCAATCTTTCCTATGAGCCTAATCTAAATCATAGAGAGATTACATCTCAGATAATCAGAATAATTAAACAGGGATTTAATCAGTCTTTAACTGAGCCAATTATAGAAGCAGCTCATATCCGAAAGTTTCTCGGATAAACAAGTATTATTCTTGAAAAATAAGCCAGCCTTTGACCATGAAAAAGCCTACAGAATAATCACAGATGGAGACGGAAGAAGTATGCCCGAGCACTTTGACCCTCAGATTCTTGAAGCCTTTAAAAAAGTTGCCTCAAAGATGGAGGAAATTTACGAGAAGAATAAGTAGGAAAACTTACAAAAAACTTGACATAACCCTCTTTTTGTATTATTATTCAAATTATGAATAATTTTCATTCAAGTCTTGAATTAAAATACAAAAAAAGACTTCTTGCCCCATTGATTCGCTCTGCTATTGAGAGTTTCCCTATAGTGGTAGTTTCTGG
>JAOAGU010000041.1 GCA_026415595.1 Thermodesulfovibrio sp.
CTTCAGGTTTGATTACTACACTATCAGAAGAATCAATATAACCAGAGGCGTAAACAGAATATACCATTTTCTTTTTCTCAATTTTATATTTATTTGTCTTTGAAGGTTTAAGTAAAAAAAAGAGGATTAAAATAATAATAATCAATAAAAATAAGAGGATTAAAATTACCTTTGTTTTTTTAATTTGCATTAATAAAATTTATTTTAACATAAATATTTAAATATAACCCTATGCTTATAATGGCTGTTTCTTTTACTGTCTGCAATAGCTTCTTTCCCTGCATTGTTTTAGATTTTTCTAATTAATTTCTAAGTTAAATGTGAGATTAAATCCTGGTAATTAGTTAGAGCATAGGAGCCACCTTGTTGTTCTTTCAGCCTGAAATCTCAGTTCATACCTTATTCCAGAGTTCTTATAAAATATAATAGTATGAATTATATAAAAATCAATCTTCAACTAAAGAATTTCTTATAAATATAAGAGTCTTTTTAATACCTATTAGTACACAATTGTAAAATGAAACATTAAGAGTCTATGCAAAACTTTGAAAATTTTTCCGAGGATATTATCTACTAACCTGAGAGATTATTATTATTATTGACTTTTGATGTTTAAATATAGTAATTTTAATAAGTTTTGTATAAATTATGGGCAGGTAGCTCAGTCGGTAGAGCAGGGGCCTGAAAAGCCCCGTGTCGGCGGTTCAATTCCGTCCCTGCCCATTTTTCTTGATATTTGACAAAATTTTGTATAAACCTTTAAATTATTAAATCAAGGGCCGCTAGCTCAGCAGGCAGAGCACCGCCCTTTTAAGGCGGGTGTCGTTGGTTCGAATCCAACGCGGCTCATATAAGGGTTGTCCCCATCGTCTAGCCCGGCCCAGGACATCGCCCTTTCAAGGCGGTAACAGGGGTTCGAATCCCCTTGGGGACGTGATAGGAAAAAGCCGTGACAATTGTCACGGCTTTTTTATTTTATTTTGACAAATCCAGCTTTTTTTGATTTACAGACAGGGCATCTGTAATCCTCAGGAGTTTCTTGGAATGGCGTACCGGGATTCACTTTATTTTTCTGACATCCTTTATCAGGTTCATAAATATAACCACAGTGTGTACATCTATAAGGATTCTTTGTAGCCTTTTCTTCATCCATATACTGCTCCTCCATATTATTGAGAGTTTTTATTTAGACTTTTCCATTGTGCCTTTTTCTCCGCATTTAGGACATTTTTGCGGTTTACATCTTCCCTCTTTAGTGGCTCCACATTTTGTGCATTTAAATATTGCCATATCTTTACCTCCTTAAGTTATTTTAAATTTATTTTAAATTAAAATCTTTATAATGTCAAATATTCTTGAAATATTGTTTAATTTTGTTGATAATTAAGATATGATTCATGAATTTTTACAATCTACTCTTATAATTTTTGGAGTCTCAGGTCTAATAATCTATATACTTGGTAAGCTAAAAATTCCTCCTATCGTGGGTTTTCTAATTGCAGGAACAATTATAGGTCCCTATGGAATGGCTCTTATAAAGGACCCCCACGAAGTAGAAATAATAGCAGAGATAGGTGTTATTCTTCTTATGTTTACCATAGGCATAGAATTTTCTATTCCGAGATTAATATCTCTGAAAAAAGAAGTTTTCCTCTTAGGTACCCTTCAAGTTTTTCTTACCATACTTGCTATAACCTTAATCAGTCAGTTTGCACTTAATGTTGAACTTAATAATGCTATATTCTATGGATTTATTATTGCTTTAAGTAGTACTGCAATTGTTATGAAACTTCTTGCTGATCGGGGAGAATTAAACACTCCTCATGGTAAGATATGCTTGGGAATACTTTTATTTCAAGACCTTTGCGTTGTACCGCTTATGCTTTTTACTCAAATGCTTTCAGGAAAAGAAGGCAGTTATTATAATTTCTTCACGGTAATTCTTAAGGCATTTACCATTTTATCAATTGTCTTTGTGTTTTCAAGAATTGCCGTGCCTTACATACTTCATGAGGTTGTGAAAACTAAAAGTAGAGAACTTTTTATAATTGTAACTATTTCAATCTGTGTTGGGACAGCTCTTTTTACTTCAAAATTAGGACTTTCCCTTGCATTAGGTGCTTTTTTGGCAGGTGTTGTTATTTCTGAATCTGAGTATTCTGCACAGGCAGTATCAGATATTTTACCCTTTAAAGAGACATTTTCTGGTATTTTCTTTATTTCTGTGGGAATGCTTCTTAATCTTGAATTCATTAAAAATCATTTATTAGAAGAAGTAGTATTGGTAGGAAATATTTTTCTTATAAAAGCTTTAATTATACTTATAATTTCTTACATTTTCATTCATTCTCTAAAAGTATCTCTAAAATCAGCCTTTTCTCTTTCCCAGATAGGTGAATTTTCATTCATCCTTGCCTTTACAGGAAAATCATTAGGTCTATTGAACGAAGATGCTTATCAGAGCTTTATTTCAGCCTCTGTAATAACGATGCTCTTTACACCTTTAATAATAAAATATTCTCCCCATTTTATCGATCGCCTTGTACATATAAACCCTTTTAAATATCTTGAAAAAGCAGGGAAAATAAAGGAATCTGATGTTATTGTAAAGAAATCCAATCATGTAATTATTATTGGTTTTGGGTTAAATGGTAGAAACCTTGCCAGAGTACTTAAAGAGACAAAAATACCTTACATAATTTTAGAGTTAAATCCTGATACAGTTAGAAAAATGAGAAAAAAGGGTGAACCCATATATTATGGAGATGGTACAAGTCCAGAAATACTACATAAGCTTGGCTTAAAGAGAGCAAAGGTACTTGTAATCGCCATATCTGATCCTAATGCTACAAGAAGAATAGTTCAAATAGCGAAAACTGATAATCCAAAAATTCACATAATTGTTAGAACCCGATTTGTAACAGAAATGGAAGAACTTAAGAGACTCGGTGCAGATGAAGTTATTCCTGAAGAATTTGAAACATCTCTTGAAATATTTGCGAGGGTGCTACATCTTTTCGGAGTCCCAAGAAATAACATACTTCAAATGATAGAAACAATAAGACAAGAAGGATATGAAATTTTAAGGCTACCAGAATTACCGAGGACAAGAGCTGGAATAGAATGTGTGATTTTTGAGGGATTAGATATGGATAGTTTTCTTATTGAAAAAAATTCATGGCTTGCGGGACATTCATTAAAATCTCTTGACTTAAGACATAAAGCAAAAGTTACTGTTATTGCTGTGCAGAGAGGGGAAGAGACTATCTTGAATCCTCCTTCAGATTTTGTTTTAAAAGAAGGTGATGTAATTATTTATGTTGGTTATAAAAAACAATTAATAGAAGCTTTAAACTTTTTTCAAAAGGCTCAAAATAACTGATTTTTTTTATCTTATAAAGTTAGTAAATATTTTACTTTCCCTTTCGGGAGTAGTTATTTTGTCCTTTCCATTTTCTACAAGTTTCAATAGCCATGCCATATTTTTCCCAAGAATTCTCATAATTTGCATCCCTTCTTCATCTTTTAAAACTTCTCCAGGATTTCTTCCAAATATAACATTCCAGTAATTAGATGAAGGGACAAGCATCTCGGCATAATGCAAATAATGTAGAAGTTGATCAAAGGTACTTACACCTCCTGAACGCCTATCGGCTACTACAACTGTTCCTACTTTATGTCTGAATAATCCATCATTTACAGAAGAGACGAGAAAGGCTCTATCTAAAAAACACTTGAATGTCCCTGCAATTCCTGAAAAATAAACAGGAGAACCAAGTATAATACCGTCTGCCTTTTTAATTTTCTGAATCCATCCATTAACTTCATCATCAATAGAACATTTTTCATTTTTATTTTGAGCGCATTTATAACAAGCAATGCATCCTCTTATGGATTTGCCTCCAACTTGAACTATTTCTACACTTATATTCTCTTTTTTCAATTCCTCTGCAACCATTTTAATCGCATGATAGGTATTACCATTTTTTCTTGGGCTTCCATTAAATGCTACTACTTTCATATTGCATCCCTCCAGAAATAAAATACGGAGAGGGAGGGATTTGAACCCTCGGTGGAGCTTTTAGACCCCACACGCGATTTCCAGTCGCGCCCGTTCGGCCACTCCGGCACCTCTCCAAAATAATTAGTATTTTAGCACTATTTATTTGTTAATTTCAAAAAATCTAAATTTTAAAAATAAAAAGGAGACCAAAAAGGTCTCCTTAAAGAGATGTTAATTCCCTAAGCTTTCTTGTGGCAGTCATTACACTTTGTAGGTGCGTTCTTCCCAGCTTCGTTTTCCTTTTTGTGGCAGTCTATACACTGTTTATGATAGGCATCCATTCCTTTAATTCCTCCACCTTTTTCCGCTGCCACTTCACCTGCTGGGTCATGACAAGTAATACATTTTGTAACCTTCTCTGCTGGATTGGGATCAGTGTGATGACAATGTTTGCAGTCGATTTTGTATTTTTCAGCATGATTTTTGTGGTTAAACTCTGTCGGTGGAAACTTTGCTCCCTCCCAATGAAGCTTATACACATCTTGAGGTTGAGCATATACAAAGGAAATTACAAAGAGAAAACAAGCTGCAAGTAGAACGACTAACCCTTTTTTAGATTCCAACTTTAATCACCTCCTTTCATTAAATTACTTAATATATTAATGCTCATCATGTTCTTCTTCATAACCTGTAAACATTGCCTTTATATGTGCCATTGGAGTATGACCAAGGGTAGCCAAATAGAAATGAACAATTATAAAGGCACTGAAGAAAATCCACAGTCCTGTATGAATTAATGAAACAATCTGAATTCCTCCAAAAAGCTTAGCTAATGAAGAAAAAAGCTGAGGGTCCCATAAAATCAAACCAGTTATAATTTGTATTGGTATCAATAATGCCATTATCATCAAGTATGATATCTGCTGCATCGGATTAAATTTACTATCTGGTGTTGGATGATGAGGATTTTTATCTCCCACCATAATTCCATATCCATAATATTTTGCCTGCCTTATAGAACTCTTTATATATTCTATAGGTTTCCAGAAAGGAGGTATATATAATCTGAAAATTTTACCAGTAAAGAGATAATAAAGAAGCCAGATAAAGTAGTTAGCAAGAAGTATAAATCCAAGCCAACTATGAATATCTACAGCTGTTTCAAAACTCATTAATCCCATAGCATCCCCAAATCTTATCTGAGCACCTGTGATTATTAATATTATAAAACCGAGAGCATTTATCCAATGCCAAATCCTTATGGGTAATGGATGAAGATAGACTTTTTTCATTATTTTCCCTCCCTTCTCTTTCTTCTGATTGGTGCAGTTAAAATTCTTAGGGTTATATGTCCTATAGGAACTGCAATACCGCCAAGAAGAGCTAAGAAGAACAGAACATCAAGAATTTTTATTTTGGTCAGTCCTAATACATAGAAATCTTTAATGTTTGGTATTGCATAGGCAGCATTTAAAGCTTTACTGTCAACTTCAAATTTTATAGGTTTGTCTCCTTCTTTATTGACCTCAAGTTTTGCCTTAAATGAAGCATTTGGATTATGGCAATAGGCGCAATCTTTAATAGATTTATTTTTCGGCTCTATTTTGTGAGCATCATTTGGATTTAATACATCTATTCTTCCCGCAAGATTAGCATTAGTTTTTGATTTCATTGAAGACATAAATTGCCATAACTCTTGTTCTTGAACTTTTCCATCTCCATTTTGATCAATTTTCCCTTTTATTGCTTTGGTATCCACATTTAAAGCTTTAGCTACTTCCTCTTCTTTTATAGGTTTGCCTTTTGCCCTGTCAACGAGAGTGAGCAATATAGCTTTTTCAACCTTTGTATGACAGGAAGCGCAAGATGCCGAATTGAAATGGGCATCAACAAAGGATGTAAGTCTTACAGGCGGATTCCATAACCATTTGTTATGGCTTGTTTTTACATCTTTATGGCATTTTGCACAGGAATCACCAAGTTTGGCAATGTTGGTTGGTAGAACATCATGTGAGTTATGGCAAGATGCACAATTTGGTGCATTTTGTTTGCCTTGCTCTATTGCTTGCTGATGGACACTATCCTTGAATGCTTTACCTGAATCAGCATGACATTTTATGCATAAGTCTGAGCTTGCCCTTTTATCCTTAGTGATAAAGGCAACTTTGTGATAGTCATGACATTTGAGACATTCTGGGGATTGTTGATTGCCTTTCTTAAGAGCTTCTGCATGAATACTTTTATCATATTTTTTCACTGCATCCTGATGACAGTTATTACAAATGTCTTTTGCTTTTGCTCTATAATCAGCAATAGATTCAAAAACTCTTATTGGATGCTGTGTGGTGGAAAATTCTTTATGACATTCAGTGCATTTTAGTTTTTTATGGGCTGAACTAAGTATGTCCGACTCTTTTACCTGAACTGATAGTGTTTCTCCATTTTTCATTTTCTTTGAGATTGCTCTACTATGACAGCTTAAACAATACTGATTTTCAGGCATTGCTTTGACAACCTTAGCTGGTTTTACACCATGATAACCATGACATTCAATACATGATGCTGTTTTGGATAGGGCATAGTGGGCAGGATTTTTCTGAAGTTCTTTATCAGTGTGGCATTTTGTGCAAATTTTAGTCATCTCAGTTCTATATTGTTTTTTATCTTTAAAATTATAAATAGGATGTTTCACCTTTGAAAAATCATCATGACAGACAAGGCACTGAAATTTACCATGAACTGATTTTTTAATTTCCTGTTCATTAACTTTAAGGCTGATTTTTTCTTTACTTGGTAGAGTTTTACTTATATCAAACTTATGACAGCTCATGCAGTATTCTGTAAAGCTTACTTTATTTTTCCATTCTTTCATTGAACTGATATAATGACTGCCGTGGCATTGAGAACAGTAAATTTCTCCTTTTTTGACAATTTCACCGTGGACTGCTGGTTTCATTAAGGCATTTTTTGGATGACAATTAAGACAGTTTGGTGAAAACTCCTTGATATAGTCTTTTTTACTCGTGACTTTTTTCGGCTTAGGATGATTCTTAAGATTTATCCCCGGATGACAGGATGAGCAATCAAGAGCTCCGTGAGCAGATTTCTCAAATCTTTTACCATCAATAAAGAGAGAGATAGACTCTCCAGTATCCAATGGCTTTTTAAGAGTACCAATTCCGTGACATCTTAGGCAAGCTTTGGTGTCTTCTGAAACAGCTTGGTTCAGTGGCACTAAGTAAGAGAACAAGAAACATACTATTACTAATCCAACAATAGCAATTGCCCTCATCCCACACTCCTTAAATATGGATTTTTAAATTTAAGTTGCAACATTATAACACAAATGAGTTGAAGATTATCAATGATTTTGAGGAAATAGAGTATTAAAATTTTTTAAGGAAGTGATTAAAAGGATTAATAATTACTTTTTATAAAGAGGGTCTTCACATTTATTTTTGAGGCAGAGCTTCAAAGTTTGTTCAATTTTTGTAGCTATGTCATTATTAAAGCCTATAAAACTTTTATCACCTATGAAAGTAACTGGAATACCATTTGGATTTATCCCATAAGCCTTTGACATAGTCATTAAAAGTTCTCTCGGAGCTGGATTATGCCAAACTTCGTAATCTTTTATTTCCAGTTGGGGATATTTATTTTTTAAAGATTTGAGATATTCCTTTTGTTTTTCGCAGTAAGGACATCCTTCACCCCAAAAGAAATATAGAATAACAGATTTTTTATTCTCTGCTAAGGAAGGAACAAAGGATATAGTGAGAATGCACAGTATTATGAAGGATATAACTAAATGTTTAGGTTTAATCATAGAAAAATATATCATATATATGATAAATTAATCAAATTATTAAAATTGTCTTTTTCTATCACATACCACTTGTTATATTGGAGGTTTCATGTCAAAGCTTGAAAAATGGAATGAAAAAATCTGGAATTTTTTCGCATCCGTTGACCTTGCAGTAGCTCTATTTATTGTAATTTCAATTGGTGCAGCAATAGGCACAGTTATTCCTCAGCAGGCAGAGCCAGAGGCTACAATTAGATTTTTTTCAAAATTTCTGTCCATTGCCAATGCCACAAAGGCTTATGAAATAGTAAGCTTACTTGACCTAAATAATCTTTATCACAGTTGGTGGTTTACGTTTTTACTTTTTATGTTTGCTTTAAACTTGATAGTTTGCTCAATAGATCGACTACCCAATCTTTTAAAGTCCTATAAAGCCTTACCTCAACCTCTGCCATTACAGATTTTAGAGAAAATGCCTATTAGAAAG
>JAOAGU010000042.1 GCA_026415595.1 Thermodesulfovibrio sp.
GTCAATATCAACTACAATAGAATCCTCCTCAAAGGCTTTGCCAGCAGTAATTATCTCTCCAGATGGTGAAATGACAAGACTCCTTCCATCAAATACTATCTCATCCTGCCCACCAACTGTATTTAAATAAACAATAAATACTCCCATATCATAGGCTCTGGTAGAGAGCATTCGGAGTTTTCTCTCATATTTACCAGCATAAAAAGGTGAGGCACTTATGTTAATTATCAATTCTGCTCCTTGATATGCCTGAAGAGGACTTGGTAAAGTGGGATGAAAGATATCTTCACATATATTCAAGCCAAATAAAACTCCATTGTAATTGTAAACAGGTGCTCTTTTGCCTGATTTAAAATAACGCATTTCATCAAAAACACTATAATTAGGAAGATAAATTTTGTGATATCTGTCTATTAATTTTTGTTTAGCAATGACTACTGCAGAATTATAAAGATCCTCTTCTTTAAGAGGTAATCCTAAAATAAGCACAAAGTTTTTAACCTTTTCAATTATTGTATCAAGTGATTCCTTTGTCTTTTGTATAAAGGAAGGATAAAAAAGTAAATCCTCTGGAATGTATCCTGTAAGGGCTAATTCTGGAAATAAGACTATTTCAGCATCTTCTTTTACAGCCTTGTCGGTATAAGAGAGAATTTTAATTAAATTCCCTTCAATATCACCAACAACTGGATTTATTTGGCAAAGTGCTAATCTTAACTTTCTCATATATTAAAGAGTAGGACAACACTTTATAGCATCAAAGGCATAAAGGATTCTTTTTTCTTTTGGAAGTTTTTCCTTATTGTAGGGGGTAAACTCAATGGTTGAGATTTTCCTTAGTAGTTCATTCTTTGATGGAATTTCCATTGTCTCCTCTATCTCGCCTGATAAAATATCTATAAATCTGCCTTCCTTACTATCTGTGATAAAAGCAAAAGGAATCTGATAGGATTCAACTACTCTGCAAAAGGCAAACATAAATCTCTGCCATGAATCAATTGAGGCAGGAGTGCATTTAATTGCAAGAACAGCTTTGCCATCAAGAATGACAAGAATATCAACGGAAGTAACGAATTTCTCTTTTTCTGAGACAATAATCTCATAGTTTTTATTAATTTCAAGTTCACTTAAACGATATCCTTTATCAATAAGATTTTCAATAACCAATCTTTGAATGTATCCTATACTCTGAGCAAAAAGTTCTTCCTGTTGTTTAATAATTTCTCCAATTAAAGCCTCTCTTTCCTCTGGACTTTCAGGGACTTTATTTAAAGGGATTTCCATAATTTCCTCCAACTGTTATTTATTTAAAATAATAAATTGATTTGCCTATAAAATTCAATAAAACAAAAAACTTTATAAGAAGTATGTTAAAATTTAAAAATAAAAGCTATGAAGGAGGTCTATATGTTTTTTGAAACATCCCTTTTAACCTTGATTGTAATTGTATTTTTAGCTATTTATATCCTAAGTAGTGCAATTAAAATTCTTAAAGAGTATGAAAGAGGAGTTGTTTTTAGGCTTGGTAGAGTTATTCCCGTTAAAGGACCCGGACTTGTCCTTATTTGGCCTGTAATTGATAAGATGGTTAAAGTTAGTTTAAGAGTAGTTACAATGGATGTTCCAGCTCAAGACATAATTACAAAAGATAATGTTTCCGTGAAAGTTAATGCAGTTGTATATTTCAGACCAATTGACCCAATTAAAGCAATTACCGCAGTAGAAGACTTCTACTATGCAACAAGCCAGATTGCTCAGACAACTCTTCGTAGCATTCTTGGTCAAAGTGAACTTCAGGATTTGCTTACCAATCGTGAACAGATAAATGCAGAACTTCAACAAGTAATTGATTCTCAGACAGAACCGTGGGGAATTAAAGTTACAGCAGTGGAAGTTAAAAATGTTGATCTTCCACAGGAGATGCTCAGAGCAATGGCAAGACAGGCTGAGGCAGAGAGAGAACGTAGAGCAAAAATTATTCATGCAGAAGGAGAACTTCAGGCAGCAGAAAAACTTACAGAAGCAGCAAGAATTATTGCCTCTGAACCAGCAGCATTACAGTTAAGGTATCTACAGACTTTGAAAGAGATTGCCTCTGAGAAAAATTCAACCATCCTATTCCCCTTGCCAATGGATTTGGTAACACCCTTTTTGGAGAGATTAAAGGTTGATAAAAAATAAAACAACATTAAGAGCACTGCTAAGGTTTTCACTCCTTGCAGTGCTTATTGCCTTAATTGTTTTCTTATCCTATAAATTTGGTATAATTGAATTTTTTCTAAGTGAAGAAAAACTGAAAAATTTTATTAATTCGCTCGGACCGTTTGGTTTTTTGGGCTTTATCCTCATTCAGGCTTTTCAAGTTGTTGCTGCCCCTATTCCAGGAGAAGTTACTGGGTTACTTGGTGGATATTTATACGGAACAGTTGGAGGAACTATTCTTTCCACTATAGGACTTACGCTTGGCTCGGTATTAGCCTTTATTCTTGGAAGAATTTTTGGAAAACCTTTCGTTGAAAAAGTTGTTGATCCAGCTATTTTAAATAAATTTGATTATCTACTTCATCACAAAGGTGCTTTTTTGGTTTTCTTTTTATTTTTAATCCCCGGATTTCCAAAAGACTATTTGAGCTATTTTCTTGGTTTAAGTAGACTATCTATTCTTGAATTTACTATAATCGCCGGTGTAGGAAGGCTTCTTGGCACTACACTACTTTCTCTTGGTGGCAGCTATCTTAGACACCATGAATATGTAAAGTTTTTTAGCCTTGCCGGAATATCTCTGATAATAATGGTAATAATATGGTTGTTTAAAGATAAAATAGAGAAAATGTTTAAAATCTGGCATATTCACAGATATAAGCAAGAAAGAAAGAAACGTAAGAAATAATTTACCACTTAATCAACGCAGAACCCCATGTTAGCCCTGCACCAAAGGCAGCAAGCATTACATAATCTCCTTTTTTAATTTTTCCCATCTGATTAGCTTCATCCAAAGCAATAGGAATAGATGCTGCTGAAGTATTTCCATATCTGTCAATGTTCACCATTACCTTTTCCATAGGCAGTTGCAGTCTTTTTGCCATAGCCTGAATAATTCTTATATTTGCCTGATGTGGCACAAGAAGACTTAACTGAGATGACTTTACGCCACCTTTTTTTAGAGTTATATCAACTACTTCTTCAAGAGTTTTTACTGCCACTTTAAAAGTCTCATTGCCTCTCATTTTAATAAAATTAAGTCTCTCTCTCAATACTTTTTCATCAACAGGTAATTTTGAACCACCTGCTGGCATATGAATAAAATCCCACATTGTTCCATCAGAAAAAATATCAATTACCTGTATGCCTTCATTTTTCTTTGTTCCTTCAAGAATAACTGCTCCAGCTCCATCTGCAAGTAATACACAAATACTTCTGTCCGTCCAATCTGTAAATCTTGAAAGCGTCTCAGCACCGACAACAAGAGCTCTTTTTGATGCTCCTGTCTTTATAAATTTTTCTGCTACCGAAAGAGCATAGATAAAACCTGTGCATGCACCATTTATATCAAAGGCTACTGCATTGTTTGCGCCGAGTTTCATCTGAAGAATACAGGCTGCAGAGGGAACAAGCATATCAGGAGTGACTGTTGCTACAATTATTAGGTCAATATCATCTATCTTTAGTCCTGCATTTTTCAGAGCTTTGACCGAAGCTTCATAGGCAAGATCGCTTGTTGCCTGATCTGGAAGTGCTATTCTTCTTTCCTTTATCCCTGTTCTTTCAGTTATCCATTCATCGGATGTAAGAACCATTTTTTCAAGATCAGAATTTGTAAGAATCTTATCAGGAACATATGAGCCCGTTGACAGTATTCTTGCCCTCATCAATATCCTCCGTTGGTTTTAAACTTTCTGCAATTCTTCTGTATATCTCCTTTTTAGCCATCTCACTGGCAACTTTAATTGCATTTTTTATTGCCTTTGCCGAAGATCTTCCATGACATATGAGACTTGTTCCATTTATACCTAAAAGCAACGCACCTCCGTATTCAGAATAGTCCACTTTTTTGCGAAAACTTTTAACTGCTGGTTTTATCATCATATAACCAATCCTTCCAGTTATCAATTCTGCAATATCTCTTTTAAGCATTTTCATCAATGCTTCTGCAAGCCCTTCTCCAACCTTTAAGACTATGTTGCCAACAAATCCATCGCAAACCACCACATCTGCAGAACCAAAAAAGATATCCTTGCCCTCTATGTTACCGATAAAGTTAAGATTTGTTTCTTGAAGTAGTTTAAATGCTTCTTTTGTTGCTTCATTACCCTTTGAACCTTCCTCTCCTATACTTAAGAGTGCTATCCGTGGTGATTTTGAGTTAAATAAGGCTTTGTGATAAGCGTCACCCATAAAAGCAAACTGCAGTAGATGTTCAGCCTTGCAGTCTACATTTGCTCCAGCATCAAGAAGAATAAAATGTCCCTTAAGACAGGGCATTACAGTTGCAATAGCTGGTCTATCAACATTTGGAAGTTTTCCTAATAAAAGAAAGCTCAGAGCCATCATAGCTCCTGAGTTACCAGCACTTAAAACTGCATCAGCTTTGCCCGCTTTTACCAATTCTACAGCTTTTCTCATGGATGTATCTTTTCTTCTTATAGCAGTTGAAACATTCTCATCCATGAGAATCTGGTCTTCCGTATGAAATACAGTAATTCTACCCTTTAGTTGCTTTTTTTCCTGTAGAAAATCCTCTATGGTATCTTCATTACCTACAAGTATGATTTCTATCTCATTGTCTAAGGCTGCTTCGTAGGCACCAATAATATTAATTTCGGGGGCAAAATCACCTCCCATTGCATCAACAGCAACTTTTAACATTTTTTAAATTACTCTTCTACCTCTAAGAACTTCTTGCCTTTATAAGAGCCACAATTGGGACATACCCTGTGTGGAAGTTTGGGCTCTTTACACTCAGGACATAATGCCAGATTTGGTGCAACTGCTTTCCAGTTTGCTCTTCGTTTATCCCTTCTTGAAGGGGTATGACGATGTCTTGGATTAGCCATTTGTTTTCATCCTCCTTAAAAGTGTTTCTAATACCGCAAATCTTGGGTCTATTTCTTTTTTTTCACATCCACAATCTAATTCATTTAAATCATTGCCACATAAAGGGCACAATCCTCTGCAATTTTCAGCACAAAGAGGTTTCATTGGGACATTTAATAAAATTTGATCACGGACTATATCTTCTGTATCAATCAAACCCTCTCTATAGAAATCTACATCCATCTCGTCTCTTTTCAGTTCTACAAGTTCTTCTTTATTCAATGCTTCAACAGGATGATAGGTAATTTCAAATAACGTTTTTATAGGCATATTGAAATCTTTCAAGCATCTACTGCATTGAAGTTCAACTTCTCCATTTACTATACCCTTTATAAAAACCTCATTCCCTCTTTTTTCAACACGCATCACAGCCTTGAATGGCTTTTTAATCCCTACGTCTTCTAATTTCGGAGATTCTTCTACTTCAATATTTAAACCCTCTTCTGGTATTTCAAAGACCTCAATTTTCATTTCAAAACCTCAAAAATAAAATTCTCCCATTATCTGGGAGATTTTTTATTTTAACAAAAAATTATTAAATTTTGTAAATTCACAAAGCTAATCTAAAGTCAAAAGAGTGAGATAGAAATAAATAGTAATTTTAAATTTTCAATAAGTTAAAATATATACTAAATGTTGAAACTTTTCTTTATTGGAATATCCTCATTTGTAATTGCTCTTTCTGGAGCAATGATACCAGGGCCTCTTTTTGCTGTTACGGTCTCTGAAGCTCCCCGCAGAGGCTGGATTGCAGGACCTATTTTAGTTGCTGGACATGGAGTGCTTGAACTAACTCTTTTAGTTTTAATTATTTCTGGATTAGGAAGTTTTTTACAGCTGAAAGAGACTTTTGTAATAGTTGCCTTTATTGGTGGAGGTTTTCTCTTATTTATGGCTTTCTCAATGTTCCGTTCTCTACCAAGGTTGAGTTTAAATAATAATCCTAACAGGCAAATAAATGGTTCTCTCTTTTTATCAGGGATTTTGTTAAGCCTTGCTAATCCTTATTTTACCTTCTGGTGGACAACAATAGGAGTAAGTTATCTTGTCCAGTCAATGGAAATAGGAACTTTTGGTGTAATAGCCTTTTTTACAGGACATATTTTAGGAGACTTGGCTTGGTATTCTGCTCTATCCTTAGGAGTTGATAAGGGTAAAAAACTTTTAAATGACGCGATCTACAGAAAAATAGTTTTTTTCTGTGCCCTAATTCTTATTTGCTTTTCCCTTTACTTTATCTGGACAGGAGTAGATAAAGTAAAAGATTTATTTTAAACCTTACAAGCAGTTCTATAATCTAAATCTTAATCTCTGGTAATTTACATAGAGATTCCCTTATTTTTTCATCGGGATATTCAAAATTTACAAGTTTGCCTGATAAATAGTCCTCATATGCTGCTAAATCAAGATATCCTATACCACTCAGATTGAAGAGTATTACCTTTTCTTTACCTTCTTCCTTAGCCTTTAGAGCCTCATCTATTGCAACTTTTATAGCATGAGCACTTTCAGGTGCTGGGATTATTCCCTCTGTTCTTGCAAAAAGTAATGCTGCTTCAAAAACCGCTATTTGTCCAACTGCTACAGCTTCAATAAGTCCATCATGACAGAGTTGACTAATTAAAGGTGCATCTCCATGATATCTAAGTCCACCTGCATGAATTCCCGGGGGCACAAAGTCATGCCCAAGAGTATACATCATAAGAAAAGGCGTAAGTCCTGCTGTATCTCCATAGTCATATCTAAACTCGCCTTTAGTGAGTGTAGGGCATGATGACGGCTCAACTGCAATAACTCTTAATTCCTTCCCATGGATTTTGTCATAGAGGAAAGGAAAACTTACTCCTCCAAGATTGCTCCCCCCGCCGCAACAACCTATTACGATATCAGGATAATCTCCTGCTATCTCAAACTGACGCTTACATTCAAGTCCTATTACTGTCTGATGAAGTAAAACATGATTAAGTACCGAACCGAGAGAGTAATTTGTGTCTTTATTGGTTGCTGCATCTTCAACAGCTTCTGATATAGCAATTCCAAGAGTACCTGGATGATCTGGGTTTTCACGAAGAATTCTTCTTCCCGACTCAGTTCTATCAGAAGGAGAAGGATAAACCTTGCCTCCCCATGTTTCCATCATAATTCTTCTATATGGTTTCTGATCATAACTAACCCTAACCATATACACAGTTATTTCTATTCCCATAAGAGCACCTGCCAAAGAAAGTGCAGAACCCCACTGTCCAGCACCTGTTTCAGTAGCAATTCTCTTTATTCCTTCTCTTTTGTTGTAATAAGCCTGTGGTATTGATGTATTTGTCTTGTGACTTCCTGCAGGACCAAATCCTTCATGTTTGAAATAAATCCTTGCAGGAGTCTGAAGAGCTCTTTCAAGTCCTAAGGCTCGATAAAGAGGTGTTGGACGAAAACTTGCATATATATCTAAGACATCCTCTGGGATATCTATCCATCTTTGCTGAGAAACTTCTTGCTCTATAAGTGCCATAGGAAATATTACCCTTAAATCCTCGGGAGAAATGGGTTTTTTCGTTTGTGGATTAAGAGGCGGAGGTGGCAATTTTGGCATATCAGCCTGTATGTTATACCATTGCCTCGGTAGATCATTTTCTGAAAGTAAAATTTTACGCATCTCTATCCTCCTAATAAAAAATTTATAATTTACTATTATGAATTAAATAAGGGAAATTTGCAAGTTTGCTTTTATTGAAATCGGAATTATATTTCTGATATAATTTTTTTCAAGCCATGAAGGCTAAAAAGCTCTGAAGAGCTTACAAGTCTTCATGGCTTTTTTATTAAATAAAAAAGGAGGAATAGTTTATGAAACACTTTCTTATCTTTCTGGTTGTCTTATTTTTTCCAATTTCCGTTTATGCAGTAGAAATAACGGAGAATTTATCAATTTCAGGGACAGCTACAACAGTATATCAGTGGCTTAAAATGACAAAGGGATATGCTGATGATCTGACGGAGACAAAGAAAAAGGACAGAGGCACTGCTGTATTGGACTTTAATGTATCTTTGCGCCCCATTGAAAACGGTGAATTTTTCCTTAGAGCAAGCTTTGCAAAAAGAGATGGACTTAAAGCTGTCTCCCCCTTTGTTCTTTCTCCCTATGCCGATGACTTATTCAGTGACCTAAAAAACATAAATGGACATAGCCGTGATC
>JAOAGU010000043.1 GCA_026415595.1 Thermodesulfovibrio sp.
GCCTTGTTCTATGGAAGCATTGCTGGACTTTCAGGCATTCCCCTTAATGCATGTATAATTGAGGCATGTATGCCTTCTATGTTACTCAGTATGATTTTTGCAACCGCATTCGGTGTGGATATGAAAACATCTATTGAAATGATATTTCTCACAACAATCTTTTCACTTTTATTTCTCGCTATTTTTTTATGACTATTTCAATTTTAGAATTTTTTGCATATAATTAAATCAGATTAAGATGGAAAAAAATTTTTTTCAAAAAATAATCAACAAATTGATGATACTTATTGAGAAGTACCATCCCTTTAATCTCAGATATTTTAAATTTCTTGTAACAGTAATGATGATAACTCTTCTTGGAATGGTTTTGATTCTTGGTTGGCTTTCCATAAAAAAGATTAAAGAAATTGTTACAGATGACTTTAATCAACAACAGTTGTTACTTGCAAAACACGCA
This sequence comes from Thermodesulfovibrio sp., assembly GCA_026415595.1. Lineage (GTDB taxonomy): Bacteria > Nitrospirota > Thermodesulfovibrionia > Thermodesulfovibrionales > Thermodesulfovibrionaceae > Thermodesulfovibrio. Next base: position 458 of record JAOAGU010000043.1, read on the forward strand.
GCAAGCCAGATAGAAAATTCATTGGATTTATTAAAGCGGGAACTTACACTCCTTAGTCTTTCTCCTGCAATCCAGTATTCAGAAAAACCTGCATTAAAAAACAGAATGAATATCACCTTTTCAAGTGTAAAACACGAAGGAGTTACAGAAATAAAATTTATTGAAAATAAAACTAAAAGAACATACAGAATTATAGAAGGAGAAAAATGTTTTGAAGACAAAATTTATGAAGATGACATAGAATTTTTGAAATGGGCATCAGTTGAAGAAAACAAAGGAAAAATACTTTTTACAGATATTTCTATCTGCGAAGAGATTAAGGAGCCACAAAAACTGATTATGAAAATGATTTCGCCTGTGTGGCAGATATCAATAGATGAGGCTCATCCTGTTGCAACAAATCAATTTTCTGGAGCATTAATTTTCACAGTTGATGTTACCCATCTTGTAAGCAAAATTACAAAAAAAATCAGGTCAGGAAAAACAGGATATGCCTGGGTGATAGACAATAAGGGTATATTTCTCTACCATGAAGAAAAATCTTTTATAGGACAGAATGCCTTTGAAGCCCGAGCAGGAAAGAAACCAACAATATCTTTTGCAAGAATTAATGAAATTCAGAAAGAAAAAATGCTTAAAGGATTGGAAGGAAAAAGTTGGTATATTTCAGGATGGCATAGAGAAGTTGAAGGAGAAATAAAAAAACTTATTGCTTATGCACCCATAAAAATAGCCAATCAACAGAAAAATTTTATCTGGTCTATAGCTGTTGTTGCTCCTATCAGTGAGGTTGAAGGAGCGATTCATTCTATCCAAAGTCAGCAAATATTGCTTCAAGGGATAATCATTGTAATTATTTTATTTGGAGGAATTTTTATAAACTTTATTCTTGTAACATGGTCAAATATTCTTGAAAAAGAAGTTTCAAGAAAGACTACTGAGTTGAAAAAGACCGAAGAACGATATAAAAATTTAGTAGAAAATGCAGAAGATATTATATTTACCGTTGATAATGAGGGTAAAATAGTCTCAATGAATAAATTCGGAACCGAATGTTTTAATAGAAATGAATCTGAAATCGTTGGACGAAATATATCTGATATTTTTGTACCCGATGGAGTAATCCTCATGATAAATATAAAGCATATCTTCAAGACAGGTGAAAGCAAACAGCTTACACACAGAGTCACTGTAGATAGTAAGGATTTCTGGTTGAATACAAATCTGAGAGCCTTGAAAGATGATAAAGGCAATATATACTCTGTTCTTGGCATAGCTCGTGATATTACAGACAGAAAAAAAATGGAAGAACAAAGTTATTATACGGAAAAGTTAGCTTCATTGGGAACACTATCAGCAGGAGTTGCTCATGAAATAAATAATCCTCTCACAATAATTCTTGGATTTACTGATATCTTACTTGAAAAAACACCACCTGATTCTGACCAATATGAACTTCTAAAGACAATTGAAAAACATGCTACTAATGCTAAAAGAATCGTAGAACAACTTCTAAGTTTTGCAAGACATAAAGAGCCTAAAAAGGAAAATGTTAATATTAACGATTGCATAGAAACAGTTCTTTCAATCATGAACAATACAATTAAAATAAGCAACATTGAAATAAATAAAAAATTGCAGGAAGACTTACCTTTGATTGTTGGTTATCCAGAGGAGTTACAGCAGGTATTCTTTAATATAATTAACAATGCAGTTCATGCGATGAAAGGAGGGGGCGTTCTTTCTATTTCTACAAAATATAAAAATGACTGGATAGAAATATTAATTTCTGATACAGGTTCAGGAATAAAAAAAGAACACAGACAAAGAATTTTCGATCCTTTCTTTACTACAAAAGACCCAGGTAAGGGCACAGGTTTAGGACTTTGGGTTTCTTACAATATTATTAAAGAACACAATGGTATTATTAACTTTGAAACTAAAACTGAAGAAGAATCAAACAAAACAGGCACAACTTTTATTATAAAATTACCGAAATTATTTACATTGAATAATGAATCAGGTTAACTCTTCAGTTCAACTAAATATTTAAATAAATTATAACAATATAAAATTATTTATATTGACATTATAACAATATTACAATATATAATGAATATGTTATAACAAAAAAACAATTCATTTAATAAGGAGGATTAAAAATGGCTGTTCTGCGAAGATTATCTGAATTTATTGAATTATCCATGATTGCCCACGCTAAGTGGGACTATGAGACTTCTATGAACATTCTAAGAGGTAAAAAAAGAAAACTAATACTTATCGCGTTAGCATTATTACTACCAATTCTTATTTATATGGTAGCTGATGCAGGAGATATTATTGGTGGTAAAAAGGCTTACGCTCCCGCATTTTATGCGACTAATGTATTTTTAATATCTATTGTGATAGGTTTCTGTGCAGGTCTTATAACAGGCTGTATTGGTGCAGGAGGTGGATTTATTATCACACCTGCTCTTATGGCTGCAGGAGTAAGGGGCATTCTTGCTGTTGGTACAGACCTGTTTCACATATTTGCTAAAGCTATTATGGGCTCTGTACTTCATAAAAAATTGGGTAATGTGAATGCAAAAATAGCAATAGCATTCTTAGTTGGCTCTATCGGAGGCGCTACCTTAGGTGGATATCTTCAAAAACTCATCTATTCAAAAGATCCTATTATGAGTGATGCCTTTTTAAGCATAATATATGCTTTAATACTCGGCTTACTCGGTTGGTATGGAGTATCTGATATAATAAAGAAAAGAAAATTAGCCCGCACACCTTTAGAGATGCGTCCACCAACAGAAGCAGAAAAGAGATTAGCTTTCAAACTTCAATCAATAAACCTCCCACCTACAGTAAGATTTGATGAGGACATTGTGCCAGGTGGCAGGAAAATTTCAGGTATTATTCTTGCGTTAGGTGGTTTTGCTGTTGGATTTGTCTCCTCATTAATGGGAGTTGGTGGGGGCTTTATTACCTTCCCATTATTTGTATATGTTTTTGGTATTTCTACTTTTACTACTGTTGGGACCGATATTTTCCAGATAATTTTTACTGCAGGGTATGCAGGGATATCTCAATATGCCATATATGGCTTCGTTTTCTACACCCTCGCTATGGGCTTACTTCTTGGTTCTCTTATCGGAATCCAAGTAGGAGCACTTACTACTAAGGTAGTAAAAGGTGTGACAATAAAAGGATTCTGGGTTACTACAATTCTTGCGGGATTTGTAAACAGAGTAACAGTAATTCCAAAACAATTTAATGACCTTGGAATTATTAATATCCCAAAATCACTTGCACAGATCATTGAAACATCCGGCTTTTTTATTTTCTGGGTTATCATTGCTATTTTTGTGGGATGGGTATTATTAAATTTCTTTAAAAATTTAAAGACTTTTAGGGAGGTCTAAAATGATTATAAAGGATAAAAAACATTTTTCTATTGGCCTAATATTAACTGCAGGTTTTATAGGAGTATTTCTTCTTATACTTTCCCCTGTATTTGGTGATGGTAAAAATGGTTTAGAATATTCAGACGATATTTTCAATAAACTTTCCAAAGGTTCATCTTATTTTATTCCTAAGTTATCAAAAACTTTAGAGCCTTTTACAGGAAAAAATTTCTATGTAACAGTAAAGTATCAAACTCCTGAAGATGCTCAGAGAGTCGCACAACTTTTTATCACCGCAGGTGCAAATGTTGAACAAAAAGGTGATTCTTTAACCATCCAAGGAGATATTGGAAAGATACTTAATATTATTATAAGAGACTCGGACCTAATGTATAAAAACAAAGGCGAAGAAATCAAAAACATCTATGGATATGATGAAAAGAAGGTATTAAAAGACTGGTGGTTATCACTTAATCAAATTAGTAAAACATTTAAAACAAATAAATTGTTTGAAGAATCTAAAATATTTGATGAAGTAAATAAAAAGGCTGTTGAACCAGCCTACAATTTCTATAAAATTGAAGCTGTAAAAGTCTCTGAGAAAGCATTAATTATGACTTTACTACTTGCTGGATATGTAATTTATACAATTTGGTGGGGCTATTCTATGTACTATTTGTTTGAAGGAATAGGTCTTACAGCTAAAAAACCAAAGGTCAAAAAGGAAATATAAAATGTCTATATATAACTCGCTAAGGTATGCCTCCTTTAAGGGGCATACCTTATTAATAAAAAAAATAAATTAAGATTGTCTCTTTGAAAATAGGATATAATTAATTTAAATGGGTTTTTTTGATTTCTTTAAATCTAAGGACAAAAAAAATAATAGAGAAGAAGAACTAAAGGGACTTCTACAGGAAAAGTATACCTATTTTGAAAATCTCCTCCATATGAATAACCACGTTCTCAGCATAATGGCTGATCTTGAGGAAAAATTTTCTGGTGATTATCTTTTTGATATGCATTATTTAAGAACTAATATCAATGATTTATTGGAAGGTGTTTTAAGAATAATTCAGAATCTTAATGCTCTTACAGATAACAAATATTTAGAATTAGAAAAAATATATAGAGAAATTCAAGAAAAAATTGAAAAACATATAAGTTCAAAGATAGAAATACCAACTACAGAAATTACTTTACCATTAGAGGCTCTGAGTAAAGAAACAGTAAATATTGCTGGTGGTAAAACATCCAATCTTGCTGAACTAAAAAATATTCTAGGATTACCCACTCCAGAAGGCTTTGCCATAACCTCTTACTCTTTTATAAAGTTTCTATCGCACAATAATTTAATTGATAGAATCTCTACGGTCGTCCAAGATATAAATATTAGTAATATTGAAGAATTAGAGACAAGTAGCAAGAAAATTCAGGATATGATTATAAATTCAGAAGTTCCCGAAGAAATGATACAAAATATACAATCAGCCTATGATGATCTATGTAAAAAAATACGAAAAAATTGCAATGTTTCAGTAAGAAGTAGCGCCATTCATGAAGATTCTCACTTTAGTTTTGCAGGACAGTATTCTTCCTTCTTAAATGTCACAAGGGATTCTATCATTCAAAAATACAAAGAGGTTGTCGCAAGCCTTTTTAATCCGAGTGCAATTTTTTATTATAAGACAAAAGGTTTTTCTGAAAAGGATATGGTTATGTCAGCGGGAGTTCTTGCAATGATAAAAGCTCGTGCTGGGGGAGTCATATATTCTCAAGATCCCAATGAACCAGAAAGTAAAAATATAATAATTAATTCAGTTAAAGGACTGGGGAAACTCGTTGTAGATGGTGCAGTCAAGCCTGATGTCTTTATTGTAAATAAAGACTCATTTTCTATTATAGAAAAAAGACGAGGTCAACAATCCAAAATGCTAATATGCAGTACACAAGAGGGGATAGAAGAGGTTATTATTGATGATGCAGATAATGAACTATCCCTCTCAGATGAAGAGATTATTAAACTGGCAAAAATTGCTAATCAAATAGAGCAACATTATGGTCGCCCACAGGACATTGAATGGGCAATAGATGAAGAAAATAATATTAATATCCTTCAGACAAGACCATTAAGAATAAAAGACAAGAAAGGATTAAAAGTTCTGTTACCAACTCGTATAAAAGGTTATAACATTCTGATAAATCAAGGAGTTACAGCTTGCCGAGGGGTTGGATATGGGAAAGTATTTATATTGCAACATGAAGATGAACTTGAACATTTCCCCGAAGGGAGTGTGCTTGTAGCAAAACATACAAATCCAAAATATGTAGTAATCATGAATAAAGCTTCAGCAATTGTTACTGATATTGGTAGTCAAACAGGACATATGGCATCTTTATCAAGAGAATATAATGTGCCAACAATACTTAACACCGAAATTGCAACAAAAACTTTAAAACATGAACAAGAAATAACAGTTGATGCTACTAATTGTGTTATATATGAAGGGAAAGTTGAAGAATTATTAAGGATATCTAAAAAGAATGATGATCTATTTAAGGAAACCACTATATATAAAACTCTTGAAAAGGTTATAAAATTAGTTGTCCCTTTATATCTTGTTGACCCTGCTGCTAACAATTTTAAACCTGAAAACTGTAAAACCTTACATGATATAACCAGATTTTGCCATGAGATGGTTATGCACGAAATGTTTACTATGTGGAATAAATATGACAGTGAAATACACGCTATTAATCTCGTAGCTGGAATTCCAATCGGAGCTTTAGTTCTTGATATTGGAGAAGGTTTAAAAGAAAGATTAAAGAGAGCAACTCCAGAAGATATACTCTCTATCCCTTTGCGAGCAGTAATAAAGGGAATGACAAGTATGAAATGGCCAGAACCGCCTCCTGTAGATGCTAAGGGATTTGTTGAAATGATCGCCCATTCAGTATCTATTCCTGAAGAAGAATTAATGGAGATAGGCAAAAAAAGTTTTTGTATAGTTACAAAAAATTATATGAATTTTAGTATCCGATTGGGCTATCACTTTTCAATGATTGAAGCATATGCTGGAGAAAATTTAAATGATAATTATATTAAATTTTTCTTCAAAGGGGGAGGTGCTGCAATAGATAGAAGACTAAGAAGAGTTAGGCTTATTTCAGAAATTCTAAAAAAAATGGGATTTAGGGTATCTACAAAAGAAGATGTAATAGATGCAATTTTAACAAAATATGATATGGCTACAATAGAAAAAAATCTTGAAGTACTTGGAAAACTTACGGCTTATACAAAACAACTTGATATGGCTCTATTCAATGATGCTGTAACTCAAATGTATACAGATGATTTTATAAATCAACACTTAAAAGAATTCTGATTTTTTCAGTTCCCCGTTGTTAATTTAAGCTTATCCTTTAACATTCTATTTTCTTTCTGTACTTTTAACCATTTTAGAGCTCTCTCTATGGTAAACAGGATTTGTTCCTTTTTGAATGGTTTTGTTATGAAATCAAAGCCTCCTTTTTCAATAGCTTCAGTGGCAGAGTCAATGGTACCGTAGGCAGTAATAATAACTACAGGAATGTCTTCATTTTTCTTTTTTACTTCCTCAAGAAGCTGTAATCCATCTAATCCTGGCATCTTTAAATCTGTTATTATTAAATCAAAATCAGTTGTTTTCACTAATTGAACAGCTTCAATTGGATTATTTGTAGTTATTATTTCATAAGGAGTTTTTTCTTTTAAAATCATAGAAAGTAGTTTTAACATATCTGGTTCATCATCAACTATTAAAATTTTTTCTGCCAATTTGCCCTCCCTTTATTAATGTTATTAGCTTTTAATTTATAACATAATCCTCTGTTTTTTGCAAGAAATTTCAAAGTGTTATTTACAAAATTTAATATTTATTTTACTTTTCGCGATATTGAATAAAATAAAAAAAATTTAATGAATTGACAAATAATAATATTATTTGTATGATATATTATTATAATGTTATAAAATTATATAAAAGAAGGGAAAAAAATGGTTGAACTAATCAGCAGAGATGAACATGAAAAATTATATCTTCAATTGTATGAAATTTTAAAAAAGAAAATTGAAAATCACGAATGGATAGCAGGCAATCAAATTCCTAC
>JAOAGU010000044.1 GCA_026415595.1 Thermodesulfovibrio sp.
ACAAGGAGTAGTATGTTCAGCTGGAGTTGTTTTTATTATGAAATCATCTATTGGATATTCAGAAATTCCACTTTCAGTTGCTTCAATTATTTTTATATCAAGTTGAGGATTTCTTTGAAGTAAAAAATAGGCAAGAGAAAGCCCAGATATGCCTCCTCCTATGATAATCACTTCTGCTGTACCCATGTTATTATTGCCTCTACCATGTCTTTTATTGTTGATATTTCAGGCATTATACTAACTACATAGCCAGACTCTTCAATTGCTTTAGCAGTTGTTTTTCCTATTGCCGCTATTGTTACTCCTTTAAGCATGTCTTTTGCTTCATCTTTAAGAATATCAATCAAATTATTAAAGCTTGAAGGAGACGTGAAGGTGGCGATTGTTATTTTACCTTCTCTTAGGAATTTTGCAAGCCTTTTCCCATGTTCAGTTGGTTTAACTGTCCTGTATGTAATAGGTGCATCCACTTTTATACCAAGTTTTTCCATTTCTTCAACGAATCCTTTCAAAGTAATGTCAGACCTTGGATATAGAATCTTAATATTTTCTATTGTATTTGATGAAGGAGGAGACTCTTCGCTTTCGCTCAGAGTGACAAGATTGTTTTTGTTCTGAAGTGATATTTTATTGTCAATCTGAGGAGGGAATCTACGAGGAATCTCTTCCTTAAACATTTTAACTAAAGCTTCTGAGCTATACTCATCAGGTATTATATCTGCATTTATCCCGAAATTTCTTAAACTTTTAGCAGTTTCCTTGCCTATTGCACAAATTAAAATTCCCCTTAAATTTCTTATATCTTTGCCCAAATTAAAAAATCTTTCAAAAAAGAATTTAACTGCTCTTGGTGAAGGAAAAACAATAAAGTGATATTCATTTATATTTTCAATGGCTTTATCTAATTCTGTATAATCCTCTGGAGGCAGGAAATCTATCGTGGGAAATACAAACAATTCAGCTCCCATATCTTCAAGTTGTAAATAGTCATCAGTTAAATGTCTTGTAATCAGAACTCTATGACCATGAAGAGGCTTTTTTTCATACCATTTGAGTTTTTCCCTTAAGGAGACAACATCTCCAATTACAAGAATGGCAGGTGGTGAAATTTTATGCTCCTTTGCAAGTTGAGCAATTTCCGAAATCGTTCCTGTTATTACCTTTTGTTCAGGCCTTGTACCCCAGCGAATAATAGCAGCAGGAGTTTCTGGTTTTAATCCCTCCTGAATGAGTTTGCCTGTAATTGTCTCAAGATTTTTCACGCACATTAGAAAAATCATTGTTTCAGGAGCATTTGAAGCCCTTATGTGGGTGAAAATTCTATCTTGCTTAGAGAGGTCTTCGTTACCTGTAATTACAGTAAAGGCAGAGGCAATTTTTCTATGTGTTACAGGAATTCCTGCATAGGCAGGAACAGCAATTACCGAGCTTATTCCGGGAATTATCTCAAACTCAATTCCCTCTTCACAGAGAATCTCTACTTCTTCACCACCTCTACCGAAGACAAAGGGATCTCCGCCTTTAAGCCTGCATACTACTTTACCCTCCTTTGCCTTCTGAACAAGAACGGCATTTATCTCATCTTGAGTCATTTCATGGTGTCCGCCTCTTTTACCTGCATAGACAAACTCTGCATTTTCCTTTGCATAGGTTAAAAGACGGGGATTTATATGGAAATCATATACAATACAATCTGCCTGCTGAATTGCTTTTATCCCCTTAAGCGTAATTAATCCCGCATCTCCTGGACCTGCACCCACAAGATAAACCCTTCCTTTATTCATTTTTCTCTCCTTCTTTTTGATTTTGGCTTGATTATTTTATTCTAACTTAGATACTGCTCTTTATTCCTCTTTCCATCCGTATTTGCCAATTAGAGGAACAAAGGCAACAGGAATAAGATAATGCTTTTCAAGTTTATCACCTTTTTTTTCTGCCTTTAGCATGTATTGAGAATATCTTTTACCTACAGGTGCAACAATAATTCCTCCTTCTCTAAGCTGAAGTTGGAGAGGTTCAGGTATATCAGGAGTTGCAGCTGTTATGATTATTCTGTCAAAAGGTGCTTCTTCAGGTAAACCTTCTGTGCCATCTTTAACATATACTTTGATATTTTTATATCCTAATTTTTCAAATTTTTTCTTAGCTTCTTCTGCAAGAGGCTGAATCCTCTCAATTGTGTGAACTTCACTTACAATCTCTGCCAAAACTGCTGCCTGATATCCTGAACCTGTTCCAATTTCAAGAACTTTTTCATTACCTTTAAGTTCAAGGAGTTCAGTCATTAACGCCACAATGTAGGGTTGGGAAATAGTCTGTCCATGACCTATTGGAAGTGCTCTGTCATCATAGGCATCATCCATGATATCTTCTGGTACAAAAAGATGCCTTGGTACTTTTTTCATTACTTCAATAACGCGTTCGTCTCTTATTCCTCTCTCAACAATTTGTGTTTCAACCATCCATTCTCGTAATTTTTTATATTTATCCATGGCGTTTCAGTATCTCCCTTGCTACAAGAATACCAGATACAGAAGCCTGAATCAACCCTCTTGAAATACCTGCTCCATCTCCTGCAGCAAAAAGATTCTCTATCTCAGTTTCAAGACATTTGCTTAGCTTAAGTCTCATGCTATAGAGTTTTACCTCAACTCCATAAAGAAGGGTTTGTGGTGAGTTTACCCCTGGCATTATTCTGTCAAGTGCTTCAAGCATTTCAATAATATTTATGAGATAGCGATAGGGAAGAACAAAACTTAAATCACCCGGTGTTGCTTCTTTTAAAGTAGGCTGAACAGGATTACGCAGAATTCTTTCTAAGGTTGACCTCCTTCCCTTTCTTAGATCACCAAGCCTTTGAATTAAAACTCCCTGTCCAAGGAAGTTAGCCATTTTTGCAATGCTCTGACCATAGAGAATTGGTTCTTTGAATGGCTCGGTAAAATATGTGCTTGATAGAATGGCGAAGTTAGTGTTATCTGTTTTTCTATCTGCATAGCTATGACCATTTACAGTCCAAATTCCATTTATATTTTCTCGCACAACCTCGCCGTAAGGGTTTACACAGAAAGTTCTTACAGTATCATCAAAGGTTTTTGAATAGTAAATAAATTTTGGTTCGTAGAGATTTTTTGTAAATTCCTCACACACTCCAGCAGAGACTTCTACCCTTACACCTATATCAACAGGATTAAGTTCAGTCTTTAATTTAAGTCTTCTTGCTTCTTCACTAAGCCAGCTACTGCCAGCCCTTCCCGGTGCTAATATAACATATTTAGCATTAAGTTTTTTCCCGTCGTTAAGTTCTATGCCCGTTACTTTCCCTTTTTCTATAATTATTCTTTCTGCAGATTTGTTAAAGAGAAGGTCAACTCTTTTTTGTAGCGAATCTTTTATTGCTTTAAGAAGCAGAAGACATCTTTCTGTGCCTATGTGTCTTATTTTTGAAGGAATATAAAGAATACCATTTTTGACAGCTTCACTTTTTATTCTTTCAACTGTTTCCCTGTCTGGCTCAAAAATTTTGCTGGGAGCACCAAATTGTATGTATAATCTGTCTACATAGTCTATTAGCTCTATAAGTTTATCTCTTTCAATATACCTTCCTAAGAATCCACCAATATCAGGAGATAAATTTAATTTCCCATCGCTATATGCACCTGCACCTCCCCATCCACTTATAGTATCGCAGACAGAACAATTTACGCATTTTCCTGTTTTTTCCATTGGACAAAGTCTTTTTTCAATGCTTTTTCCCTTTTCAATGATTAGAACATTTAAGTAGGAGTGTTGAATTAGCTCTAAGGCTGTAAATATTCCTGCAGGTCCTGCACCAACAATAATAACATCATATTGTTTTTTCAATTTCATTTTCTATAAGATAATCTAAAGCTTGATGATTGGTTAAATCAATATGAAGAGGCGTGACCGATACATAGCCTTCCATTATTGCCTGTATATCGGTATTTTCCATTTTTTGCCATGATACTATCCCACCACCTATCCAGTATTGCTTTTCTCCCCATGGTGAGAAAATTTCATGAATTGAGTTTTCATAGGACCTTTTACCCTGTTTTGTTACCTTTATACCATTTATTTCATGTATATTTTTGTTTGGGATGTTTATATTTAAAAGCGTATCTGGAGGTAACCCTTTTTCAAGAATAAATTTTGCTATGGCAATCGCAAAATGACTTGCTGTTTCATACTTAAAGGGTCTGTCACCCACAAGAGAAATAGAAAAAGATGGTACACCAAGAATTGTTCCTTCAATTGCTGCGGAAACTGTACCAGAATAGGTAACATCTTCACCTAAATTTGCTCCCTTGTTTATGCCTGACACTAAAAGGTCTGGTTCACGCGGAAGAATTTTTTTTATTCCAACTACTACGCAGTCTGTTGGAGTTCCATTTACGCTGTAGCATCCCTCTTTTATTAAATCAACCTTAAGTGGCCTATGCATTGTAAGAGCATGGCTGACTGCAGAGCGGTCTCTATCTGGTGCAACAATAAAAACATCGCCAAGTTCTTTTAGTGCTTCTGCAAGAGTTTGTATGCCTTTAGAAAAAAATCCGTCATCATTAGTTACAAGAATCAGAGCCATGTCATTTATTCCTCTGTAAAATATAGTCTGCTATACTGAAAAGGGTTTCTCTGTAAGGAGAATCAGGAAATATCATAAGTGCATTCTTAGCCTTTTTAATGTAATTTTTTGCTATCTCCGTGGAAGACTCAATACAATTGTATATTTTAAGATAATTCAAAATTTTTGAGAGATTTTCCTCTGAAAAACTCTCTGTGGTTATTATGTCTACAATTTCTTTTTTTTCTTTTGCTTTGTTAAGGAGTTCAATGAGAGGAAGGGTAATCTTGCCTTCCATAAGGTCTTTGCCCAATTTTTTACCCAATTGATTTTCTTCTGCCACATAGTCAAGAATGTCATCTATCATCTGAAAAGCAACACCTATATTATGTCCAAAATCTGTTAGAGCTTGAACCTTTTCATCTGAAAGCTGTGCAAGAACTCCAGCAATTCTACATGCTGCAGTGATAAGCCCAGCAGTTTTACCAGTGATTATTTTTATGTATTCATCAAAGGTAATTGAAGGGTCTCCTGCTTTCATAAGTTGCAGTATTTCTCCCTCTGCCATCTGAGATGTTGCTCGTGATAAAGCTTCCATAATCTGAAGACTTTCCTGGGCAACGCTAAGATGTAAAGCCTTTGCATAGAGATAATCACCAAGAAGCACAACAACTTGATTGCCCCAAATTCTGTTTGCAGATTTTTTTCCTCTTCTTATTTCAGCCTCATCAACAACGTCATCGTGTAGAAGGCTTGCAGTATGGAGTGCCTCAATTACTGCTGCAAGAATTACCCTTTTGTATCCTCTGTAACCTGCGAGGTCAGCACTAAGAAGTAAAAATAGTGGTCTGAGTCTTTTCCCACCTGAATTTATAATGTATGTACCTATTGTGGGTATTAATGTCGCTTCAGATTGAAAAATATTGGCAAGTTCCTTTTCTACATCTTTTAATTCCTCTTCATATTTTTTAAATATGTTATTAAAATTCACAGTTTAAGCCTCAATTTGTCTATTTTATCGGGATTTTTTATGTATTTTATATCCTTGGGCAAAAAAGCTCCTTTTTCAGTAATAATTGCAGTTACATATTTGGCAGGTGTTACATCAAAAGCCATGTTTATAACCTTAACCCCCTCGGGTGCAATTTTTATATTTTTTATAGTAGTTACTTCATCGGGATTTCTTTGTTCAATAGGGATATTATCTCCAGTCTGGATAGTAAGGTCAATACTTGAGATAGGTGCAGCAACATAAAAGGGAACTTTATTTTCCTTGCATAAAACAGCCAAAGAGTAAGTGCCAATTTTATTTGCCACATCTCCATTTTTTACAGTTCTATCTGTACCAACAATGACAAAATCAACCATTCCTTTTTTAAGTACTGCACCAGCTGTATTATCGGTAATAAGGGTAACATCAATTCCTGCCTGCATAAGTTCAAAGGAGGTAATTCTTGCGCCCTGTAACACCGGTCTTGTTTCACAGGCAATTACTCTGAATTTTATCCCTTTTTCCTTTGCAAGATACATAGGTGCGGTAGCTGTTCCATATCCACCTGTTGCCAATGCACCAGCATTACAATAGGTCATTACAGTGCAACCGTCTTTAAAAAGAGGGAGGGCATATTGTCCTATTTTTTTATTAGTTTTTCTATCTTCTTCATGAATTTTAATCGCTTCATTTTTAATTAGATTTTTCAGTTTATTTACAGAAAGATTAATGTTTTTTATAATGAGTGTTTCAATTCTTTCAATAGCCCATTTTATATTGACTGCTGTAGGTCTTGTATTTAATAGTCTTTGGAAAACGGGTTTTAGTTTTTCATATAGTTCTCTACCTGAGAGAGCATTTATATTTTTGCATGCAAGGACAACTGCCATGGCAGAGGCTATACCAATTGCTGGTGCTCCTCTTATGGAAAGATTTTCAATTGCTAAAGCTACTTCTTCGTAATTAATGCATTTTAAGTATTCAATCTTTTCAGGTAATAGTCTTTGTTCAAGGATGTAAACTTTGTCTTTTCCCCATCTTATAGCTTCAAGCATAGCCATATTATAACAATTTTTGAAGTGCAAAATCTTTTAAAATGAAAAGCTTTTTGTGAGATTATTGTTTAAATGCAATTAAATTCTTTATAATTTAACGACGATATAAATATTTACAGAGAAAAATTATAAAAGCCTTATAAGGGATTTGACCAAAGTCGTATTCATGTGGCATAAAATTTGTTATTATGAAAAAAAGACAGAAAGGAGGCTGTTATGAGGTATTTAAGAACTAACAGAGGTTTTACTTTGGTGGAGTTGGCGATTGTTTTGGTTATCATTGGAATCATTCTGGGAGCGGTTCTTAAGGGACAGGAGCTAATTTATAATGCGAAAGTAAAGAGAGTTCAGAGTCAAATTAAAGAATTTGTAGCAGCTTTTTATACTTATTATGATAAATATGGATACTATCCTGGTGATGACCCTGCAGCGTCAGCAAAGTGGGCTGGAGTACCAAACGGTAACGGTAATGGTTTAGTTGAAGGAGGGTATTGTGATACTGCAGGGGAAGAGTCATGCAATTTATGGAGACATTTGAGATATGGAAACATAATAAGTGGCGATCCTGCTGATACCAATCCTGCTACTTTATTACCTAAGCATGCTTTTGGTGGTAATTTAGATATGTTCACGGGTACTTACACGGTTGGGGGTGTAACACGGTCTGGATTATGGATAACCTTAAGAAATATAGAAGCTACAGCAGCAGCCGCAATTGACAGGGCTATGGATGATGGGAAATGTACTACAGGTTCAATTGCACGATATGCTGGAACAGCATGTAATGGTACTGACT
>JAOAGU010000045.1 GCA_026415595.1 Thermodesulfovibrio sp.
ATAAATGAATTTTCTCATAACGATAATCTTTTCTTTTTGACAAAATTTATTCAGAGACCGAACTTCTTAAAATAAAGACCGGGCTAATTGCTCTCAATAAATCTGATCTCGTTGATGAGGAAACTTTAGAGCTTGCCAAGGAAGAGCTTAGAGAAGCTGTGAAAGGCACTTTTCTTGAGAAGGCGGGGATAATTCCTGTTTCAGCAAAATCTGGCTATAATATTGAGTTGTTAAAAGAGAAAATCAGGGAACTTGCACTAAAAGTTGATGAGAAATCTACAAAGGGTGTCTTCAGAATGCCTATTGACAGAGTTTTTACTCTTAAAGGATTTGGAACAGTTGTTACAGGAACAGTCTTAAGTGGGAAAATAGCTTTGGACAGCCCAGTAGAAATTCTTCCTACAGGATTTAGGACAAAAATAAGGGGATTACAGAGTCATGGTCAAGCTCTTAAGGAAGTATTTGCTGGTCAGAGAGTAGGAATTAATCTTCAGGGTATTTCAAAGGATGACCTAAAAAGAGGAGATATTGTTACTGTGCCAGATAAACTTAAGCCTACCAGTTATATTGAAGTAAAAATTCAACTTCTAAAGGATGCAACCCCCTTAAAAAATAATGCTCCCATTCATTTTTATCTTACCACATCAGAAACTATAGGTAAGGTGAAGCTAATAGGAAAAGATGAGATTTTACCGGGGCAGGATGCCTTTGCCCATATTAAATTACAAGATCCTATTGTTGCCATGGCAAAAGATAGATTTATAATAAGAAGGTTTTCTCCTCTACAGACACTCGGTGGGGGTATAGTTCTTGATCCAGATCCACCAAGAAGAAAAAAGGAATTGGAACCTGAACAAATAGAACTTCTTTATAGTGGTGATATTTCTGATTGTATAGAAATAAAAATCAAAAGAAAGGGCATGAGAGGTATTTTAATAGATGAAATTGAAGGATGGATCAATGTTGATATGGATGAAATACAAAAAGCCATAGATAAACTTTTAGGGAAACAAAGAATCATTAAGGTTAACAATCATCTTTTTCATGGGAATGTGTTCAAAGAATTCAAGGTTAATTTAGTAAATTTATTAACTGATTTTCATCGTAACAATCCTTTGAAAGAGGGATTACCAAAGGAAGAATTAAAGGTAAAGATGGGTGTTGAAAGATATCCTGAAGTTTTAATGTTATTATCTAAAATAGAAGAGATTTCTTTAGAGGGCAGCACAGTAAAATTAAAATCAGTAGAAAAGGAAGAAGTTGATCCTAAATTAGAAAGAAATATTATCGCTGAGATTGGGCAGAAAGTTTTTCAACCTCCCTTTAAAGAGGAGATTGCAAAAAATTTAAATATTCCAGAGACAAAGTTGAGCGATATTCTTAAAATTCTTTCAAAAAAAGGAAAACTTGTTCGCATAAATGATTCTTTATATTTAACAAAGGAAAACTACGAAAAGATGCTCAATCTTTTAAAGGATTTCTTTTCAAAAAAACAGGATATGACTGTTTCTGAATTCAGAACCATGTTAAATACTACAAGAAAGTATGCCATAGATTTTCTTGAATATTTAGACTCTAATAAAATAACTATTCGTGTAGGCGAAGCAAGAAAATTAGTAAAAAGAGGCTAAAACATGATAAAAAGGAAAATAGCCTTAATAATTGTAATATTTATAACAGGTTTTCTTTTAGGTGGAACTTTCTTTTATTTTGTCAGTAAGCCTAAGCAATCAATTCCTATTTACAGGGATATAGTTGAACCAGTTAAAAGTTTTTCTGAAATAGTAAAGGCTGTGTCTCCTTCTGTTGTTAATATTTCAACAACTCGTACTGTTAATAAACCACCAACCCTTGAAGACCTCTTTGAAATGCTTCCTCCCTTTGGAAATTCTCAGGGTAAAAAATGGAAAGAGATGAGCATGGGCTCTGGAGTGGTGGTTTCCTCTGACGGATATCTACTTACCAATTATCATGTGGTGGAACAGGCAGATGAAATAAAAGTTACCCTTTACAATAGGAGAACATTTAAGGCTACAGTTATAGGAGCAGACCCTAAAACAGATTTAGCAGTAATTAAGATTAATGCAAGGGATTTACCTGTTGCACCTTGGGGAGATTCGGACAAACTTGAGGTTGGAGATTTTGTTCTTGCCATAGGAAATCCCTATGGGTTAACCCACACTGTAACAATGGGAATAATAAGTGCAACTGGTAGAGCTGATGTGGGAATTGCTGACTATGAGGATTTTATCCAGACAGATGCTGCAATAAATCCTGGAAACTCTGGTGGACCTTTAGTAAACATAAGAGGAGAAATAATCGGTATAAATACAGCTATATTTTCCAGAACAGGTGGTTATCAGGGTATCGGCTTTGCGGTACCAAGCAATATGGCAAGAATTATAAAGGATAGTTTAACAAAAGAAGGAAAGGTTGTAAGAGGATGGATTGGCATCATGGTTCAGGACATGACAGCAGAACTTGCAGAAAGATTTAACTTAAAAGAACCCTATGGGGTAATAATTACTGATGTGACAAAACAAGGTCCCTCCCATAAGGCTGGCTTGAAAAGGGGAGATATAGTACTTGAATTTGATGGAAAGGTGATTTCAGAAAGTGCAGTTTTAAGAAATCTTGTAGCCCAAAGCAAAGTAGGAACTGTTGCAAATTTAAAGATATCAAGAGATGGTAAAGTCTTCACTATTCCTGTTACAATTGCTCAATTACCTTTTGAAGCATCACAGGAGACAAGAATTTATAAAAAAACACAAGGCAAATCTGAAAATCCTTTTAAAGGATTATCTGTGATTGACCTTGATCCCACAATGGCAAAACAAATTGGAGCAGATCTTGAAGACAGAGGCGTTGTTGTATATAGAATAGAGCCCGGTTCACCTGCTGAAAATTCAGGTTTAAGAAAAGGAGATGTAATAATGGAAATAGAAAAGCAGAGAATTACAAATGCTGCAGAATTTCAGAGAGTGATACAGAAAATAACAAGAACTGATGTTATGGTGCTTATCAACAGAAGTGGAAAAAAATTCTATACAATACTCTCATCATCATGAGTATTCTGATTTTACTCTTTATTTTAACTATAGGATTTGGAATTTTAATTGTAGAATATAGAGATATTGAATTGCAGCCCTTTATTGAAGGTATTTTGATTTTCATAGGAAGTATTTCTATTCTATTGATGCTCTACTATAAACTTAAAAAGATGAGCACTTCTCAAATTTTATTTTCCTTTACAGGCATTGTTTTAGGTATATTTACAGGAATTCTCCTGAGCATACCTCTTTTAATTCTCTCTCCAAGCCTTAAACCTGTAGCTTTTTTCATTATTACTGGCTTTGGCTACGCCTGTGGAATTTTTGGCTTAAAAAAGGCTGAAAAAATTAAAATCACAGACCTTTTAACTATCATAAAAAAGGAATCTCTGTGGGAAGAGCCAAAAGTTCTTGATACAAACATACTTATTGATGGTAGAATAGCAGACCTTGTTGAATTGGGCTTTATCAAGGGGACAATTTTGATACCGAGATTTATCCTTAGAGAAATTCAGTATATTGCTGACTCACCAGACCCTTTAAGAAGAGCAAAGGGGAAAAGAGCACTTGAGATACTCCAGAGAATTCAGAGAGCAGAGAGAGTAAAATTTGAAATAGTTGAACAGGATATACCAGAAATAAAAGAGGTTGATATAAAGCTCGTAGAACTTACAAGAGGACTTAAGGGAACTCTTATAACAAATGACCTAAATTTAATAAAAATTGCCCAACTTAGAGGAATTCCTGTTCTTAATGTGAATGAACTCGCTCAAACTATGAGACCACCTGTGCTGCCAGGAGAAATTTTGAATCTTTTTATTGTCAAGGAAGGTAAAGAGCCAGACCAAGGCGTTGCATATTTAGATGATGGAACTATGGTAGTGGTAGAAGGTGGTAGACAATATATCGGAAAAACCATAGAGGTTCTTATACACAGTGTGCTTCAAACAGGAACAGGAAGAATGATATTTGGCAAACCAAGAGCTGACAGTCAAGATGATTCTGATGAATAGCCTTAAATTCTAATAATTTTAACATTATGAAAACTCATGCAATTATAGTAGCAGCAGGTTTAGGAAAAAGATTTGGCTCATCCCATAAAGTTTTTATTGAAATCAAAGGTAAACCTATATTCATATGGTCTATTGAGCCTTTTGAAAATGTAGAAAAAATTGATTACATATGGATTGTGACAAGAAAGGAGATGTTTGAGAAGGTGAAGTATTATCTTCAAAAATTCAATATAAAAAAAGCAAAAAAAATCATAGAGGGAGGCAAAGAAAGGCAAGATTCTGTTTACAATGCATTAAAGTCATTACCACAGGATACGGATATTGTTTTAATTCATGATGCAGCAAGACCTTTTGTAAAAAAAGAATTAGTACAGGAAGTGCTTAACTCTCTCAGTAAATCAGTTGATGGTGTTGTTCCAGGTGTTTGTCTCACAGATACAGTAAAATGGATTAAAAAAAATAACCTCATAGGAGGGACTTTAAACAGAGGCATTTTACGTGCCATTCAGACTCCGCAAGCATTTTGGTATAAAAAGCTTGTTTCTGCTTATGAAAATGCCTATAAGGAAGGTTTTTATGGTACCGACGATGCTTCCTTGATAGAAAGAGTGGGAGGTAAAGTTATTGCTATAAATGGAAGTCAAGATAATATAAAAATAACAACCAAGGAAGATTTAGACAAAATGGAAGATTTAGTTGATAAACCCATGGAAGTTTTTAAATTTATAAGAATAGGCATTGGCTATGATAGTCATAGATTTGCAGAAGGAAGAAAACTTATAATCGGTGGAGTTGAAATACCCTATGAAAAGGGTCTATCTGGACATTCGGATGCTGATATTCTTACACATGCAATTATAGATGCTCTTTTAGGGTCAGCGGGACTTGGTGACATTGGAAAACATTTCCCAGACACAGACCCTGCTTATAGAGATATATCAAGTCTTATTTTACTTGAAAAAACACTTGAACTTTTAAAATTTAATAATGTAGAACCATTGTGGATAGATTGCACCATATTTGCTGAAAAACCAAAAATGTCTCCTTATATCCCTGAGATGCTGAAAAATTTTAAA
The DNA here is from genome assembly GCA_026415595.1 of Thermodesulfovibrio sp. Taxonomy (GTDB): domain Bacteria; phylum Nitrospirota; class Thermodesulfovibrionia; order Thermodesulfovibrionales; family Thermodesulfovibrionaceae; genus Thermodesulfovibrio. The sequence goes on from JAOAGU010000045.1 coordinate 5,140, forward strand.
AAATATGGTATTAATATAAACATAAAGGCTAAAACAAACGAACAAATGGGTTTCATAGGAAGGCAGGAAGGTATAGCTGCCCAAGCAGTGTGCTTAAGTAAAATTTTAAAAATTTGACCTTTTTTACAGAAGTTTTATAGAATTTAATAAGCTATCCAGAAGGATAGTTTAAAGCCATGAAGGCAAGTTGCTTTCATGGCTTTATTTTTGAAAGCTATGACAATTGTTAAAACAAATAAAATACAATATTTTATCATTGCTTCCATAGTATTCCATATTATTCTATTTATCGTTTGGTCAAGTTTTGGTTTCTTGAAAAAAGATTTTCAGACTATGGAGATATTTTTGATACAGGAAACTAATCCTTCAATGGAAATGCCTTCAAACATTAAAAAATCTGAGAGGATTAAGAGTAAAAAATCTTCAAGTATTAAAATCCTTGAAAAAGATAATATGGATAAGGAACAAAATATAAAAGAAATTACAGATGCTATATCTATTAAATCGGAAAATACAACTGCTAAAGAAACAGGAATAACTAAGGGAGTTGATATTTATACCAACACAACTAACTTTCATAGTAGTGGTGATAGAATAACTGATACTTATTTTGGGAGTATGAATGGTCCTAAGTTTATTCATCGTGAAATACCTATTTATCCTCAAATAGCAAGGAAGTTGGGGAAGGAAGGTAAAGTTGTATTAAGACTAACAATAAATGAAAAAGGTGAACTTTTAAACATTGAAATTATTGAATCTGCACCTTATGGGTTTACTGAATCTGCTGTGGAGGCAGTAAAAAAGTCAAAATTTTTACCTGCCATGAAAGATGGTCATCCTATCGCAAGCAGAGCAATCCTTCCTATAAAATTTGTGCTTAAAAATTAAGACAATTGACTATTTTCCCTGAAATATATTAGAAAAGACTATGATGAAGCGTTATTATTCATTTGGAGATTATTTAAAAGAAATTTTTGGCAAAAAAGTCTACAAAGTCAATGTAGATGCAGGTTTTACATGTCCCAATAGAGATGGTACAATTGGTACCACAGGTTGTATATATTGTAATAATAACTCATTTAGACCATCAAGCTGTGCACCTACAAAGCCTTTAATGGAGCAGATTATAACGGGCATAAACTATTTGAAGCAGAGATATAAGGCAAAGGCTTTTCTTGTCTATTTTCAACCTTATACAAATACCTATGCTCCAGTCAAACAACTTGAAAAACTATATACTGAAGCCCTTTCTCATCCTGAAGTCATAGGTCTTGCAATAGGAACAAGACCTGACTGTGTTGATGATGAAAAGCTTGCCTTACTTGAGGAGCTATCAAAAAAGTATTTGATTATTGTTGAGTATGGTTTGCAATCCATATATGAAAAATCTTTAAAATACATTAAACGCGGACATGATTATTCAACATTTTTAGAGGCAGTCTATAATACTCACAATAGAGGAATATTAGTTGGAGCACATATAATTGTAGGATTGCCAACGGAAACAAGAGAGGAATCCCTTTGTATGGCAGATGAAATAAATCGTCATCCCATAAAATTTCTAAAAATACATCAACTTCAGGTTATTAAAGATACTATACTTGCACGCCTTTATGAGAAAAACCCCTTTTCTGTTTTTGATTATGACGAATATCTTAACTTTGTAGTCGATTTTATTGAAAGACTCTCTCCAGATATAGTTATACAAAGACTTTTTGCTACAGCACCTGAAGAAATTCTAATAGCACCTAAGTGGAATCGTTCTAAACAACAGATTTTAAACGATATAAATAGAAGACTCGAGGAGAGAAATGCTTGCCAGGGTTCAAAGTGCTCATTTAATAGGCATAGAGCCCTATGCTATTGATGTAGAAGTTGATATTGCGCAGCGGGGGCTTCCACACTTTAAC
>JAOAGU010000046.1 GCA_026415595.1 Thermodesulfovibrio sp.
AAGATACTGTCCTATGGTCACAATATCACAGCCAGAATCTCTCAAGTCCTTCAGGGTCTCCTCTATCTCATCTTTTGTCTCTCCAAGTCCCAGCATAAATCCGGATTTTACAATTATATCTGAGTTAATTTCTTTTGCTAAGGAAAGAACTTTAAGAGAACGAGTATAGTCAGCTTTTCTTATGAAACCATAAAGGCTTTTTACTGTTTCTATATTATGGGCAAAAACAGTTATCTCTGATTTCATAATCATCTCAATACAGGGCTCTTTTCCTTGAAAATCAGGCACCAATACTTCAACGAGAGTATCGGGATTATATTTTTTTATCTCTTTCACTGTTTCATAAAAATGTTTTGCTCCTCCATCAGGAAGGTCATCTCTGGTAGTTGATGTTATTACAGCATATTTTAAGTTTAACTCCTTTACGGTAAGCGCAATCCTTTCTGGCTCTAATATGTCTACTGGAGCTGGAATCCCTTTTTCTGCATTACAGAATAGGCAACCTCTTGTACATATATTTCCAAGTATCATAAATGTGGCAGTTGGTTCTCTATAGCAAATGCTTCTATTGGGACATCTTAATGTTTCGCAGACAGTGTTAACATTTCTATTTTTAAAAAATTTTTGTGTTTTTTTTATTTCTTTTAGTTGGGTTTTAACCCAGTTAGGAAGATACATTTTGAAAGGTTTATTAAAGGGGGACAGAAGCCCCCCTTAGAGTTTTCAGATTTTTTCTACATTAACTGCTTTAGGTCCTCTGTCTCCTTCAACAACGTCAAATTTAACTCTGTCACCCTGTTTCAGGGTCTTAAATCCATCACCCTTAATTGATGTGTAATGGACAAAGACATCCTGTCCGCCATCCTGCTGAATAAATCCGAACCCCTTAGACTCATTAAACCACTTCACACGTCCTTCAAAAGCCATACTTCTTAAAACCTCCTTTTGTGTCTTCCCACCTACGGCAGGTACTAAAACTTCGCTAAATGCAAAGATAATTTTTTATAACATTCTCAATTTGAAAAAGTAAAGAAAAATTTTCTACCCTTCTTCTTTTATCCGTTCCCAGAGTTTGTCCATATCTGAAAGAGTCATTTCTTTCAAAGACTTTCCCTTTTGTCTTGCAAACTGCTCAAGTTTTTTAAATCTTTCTTCAAATTTTTGATTCGTCTTTCTTAAGGCAGTCTCTGGGTCTATCTTAAGAAATCTGGCAAGATTTACTATGCTAAATAAGACATCACCCAATTCTTCCTCTATCTTTTCTTTCTCTACAGATTTAATCGCCTCTTTTAGTTCAAATATCTCTTCCTGTATTTTATCTAAGACACCATCAACGCTATCCCAATCAAAACCAACCTTTGCAACCCGTGACTGAATCTTATATGCTCTATGCAATGCTGGTAATGACAGAGGTATACCTTCAATAATAGACCTCTGTAGTTTACCTTCTTCCTTTTTTCTATCATCCCACTGATTAAGAACCTCTTCGGGTGTTTCAAAAGAGGCTTCTCCAAATACATGGGGATGTCTACTAATCATTTTCTGTGAAATTGCATCAATCACATCGTTAATATCAAATCTTCCTTCATCCTTTGCAATTTTGCTATGAAAAACTATCTGAAGAAGTAAATCACCAAGCTCCTCTTTCATCTCTTTGTAATCTTTTTTTTCAATTGCTTCAATTAATTCATAGGTCTCCTCAAGAAGATATCTTTTAAGAGTGTCATGCGTTTGAACCTTATCCCATGGACAACCCTCTTCAGAACGAAGTTTTTCCATTATTTCAACAAGCTTTTTAAATTTTTCAGTCAATCTCTTCCTCCAGCAAAGAATAAAAATTTTTTATTATTGATGAATCATCTTGAAGTGAAAAAATGCTTTTTCCTTTTTCACTTAATTCTTTTATGTTTTCATCAAAATTTAAATATACAATTTTCTTAAACTCTTTATGAAATTCCTCTTGTTCTTCAATTCTGTTCATTATTTGGTTTATTATAAAAATCTTTTTCTTCGGGACAATGTTCAACTCTTTTATAAGTTCATTAATCCTTAATGCTGCCTGAATACTACTTTTTGCAGGAGTTCCTATAATGAAAAGAAAGTTTATTTTATTTAGTATTCCTCTACTTATATGTTCCATTCCTGCTTCATTATCAACAACTATGTATTTATATTTCTCTGAAATATCCTGAAGAATTCTTTTTAAGACATTGTTTACAGCACAATAACACCCGCTACCTTCAGGTCTTCCCATAACAAGAAGATCAAAACCTTCAGATTCCTCAACTATTCTATTTATTTCAAGTTCAAGCCATTCATCAAGGGACATTCCATCAGGTTTTCTCTGTAAAGCAGTATCCCTAATCTCAGCTAATGTTTCAAAAGATGAAATTTCTAAAAGTTCAGGAAGACAAAAGTTAGGGTCTGCATCCACAGCAAGAACAGGCATTAGGTTTTTTTCTCTTAAATATCTAACAGTTAAAGCAGCAAGGGTACTTTTACCTGTTCCACCTTTTCCTGCAAAAACTATAAAATGACTCATTTCTTAATGTCTCTTATTATTTTTAACAATTCTTCAAATCTATCTATTATGAAATCCGCATATTTTAATAATTCCTTATCTCCATATCCATAAGTTACCGCAACAGTTTTAACTCCTGCAGACTTCCCAGCTTCAATGTCTAAAATACTGTCTCCCAATATCAAAACATTTTCTTTCTTTTTATTAAATTTTTCCAAAGTTTTCAATATTGGCAAGGGAGAAGGTTTTTGTTCAGGAAAAAAATCATTTCCTGCAACAAAATCAAAGTAATTTATTAACCCCAAATTGCTTAATGTTTTCATGCTAAGACTTGTTAATTTATTTGATATCACTGCTTTATTTATACCAATAAGTCTCTCAAGTGTTTCAACCACACCAGGATAAGGCCTTGTAGAATCTGAAATGTGTTCACTGTAATAATTTACAAAACAATCAAGCATATCTTCCAGTAGGCTATTAGATAAATCTCTTTGAGCTAATGCTTTTTCTATAAATTTTCTAACTCCTTCACCGATCATTTTTTGTACTTCATCTTTAGTAAAGCCCGAAATCCCATAATTTTTGAGACAAAAATTGAGTGCATTAGTTATGTCTTCACAAGTATCCACAATTGTACCATCTAAATCAAATATAATAAGCTCTATAGACATACAATCTCCAAAACTGTTATAATTTTTTATTATAACTGATATAAAAAAAATTAAAACATTTTCATCAATTTTATGTTATAATTTGTCATAAATGGCAAAGATAGACGCATTCTTCAAATTAATGTTGGACAATAAAGCCAGTGATCTTCACCTAATAGCTGGTAGCCAACCTGTTTTGAGAGTTCATGGTGAACTTGTCAGAGTTCAATATAGAATACTTGACAATGATGAATTAAGAAAGCTTCTTTATGAAATAACTCCTGAAGAAAAAATAAAAGTATTTGAAGAAACGGGAGACCTTGACTTTGCCCATGAAATTCCAGGATTAGCACGTTTCCGTGCAAATTTTTTCATGCACAAAGAAGGAATTGGTGCTGCATTCAGGCATATTCCTAATGAAATAAAAACAATAGATGAGCTTGGACTTCCTCAAGTTCTTAAAAAATTCGCAATGCTTAAAAAAGGTATTGTGCTTTTCACAGGTCCGACAGGCTCTGGAAAATCTACCTCTTTAGCAGCTATTATTGACTATGCCAATTCCCATAGAAAAGACAGAATAATAACTATTGAAGACCCTATAGAATTTGTTCATTCTAATAAAGGTTGTGTCATATCTTATAGAGAAGTTGGGACACATACTGAATCCTTTGCAAAAGCTCTCAGAGCTGCCTTGAGAGAAGACCCGGATATAATATTAGTTGGTGAAATGCGTGATATAGAGACAATTCAACTCGCTTTAGAGGCTGCTGCCACAGGACATCTTGTCTTGAGCACTCTTCATACATCCTCTGCAATTAAAACTGTTGACAGAGTAATAGATGTTTTCCCTCCTGAACAACAGGCTCAAATAAGAACTTCCTTAAGCGAATCTCTTCAGGCAGTAGTATCACAAACCTTACTTAAAAAAGCTGATGGAAGAGGAAGAGTTGCTATATGTGAAGTCTTGATTAATACCTATGCAGTTGCAAATCTAATAAGAGAAAATAAAACCCATCAGATACTCTCTATTATGCAGACAAGCAAGAAAATTGGTATGCAAACAATGGATGACGCACTGCTTGAATTACTTCAGCAAAGGAAAATAACTCCTGAAGACGCTTATGAACGAGCAGCTGACAAACAAAAATTTGTAAAATTTTTAACCGAAACACCTGAAACAGTATTTGTATGAGAAAACAAGAAATTGATTATATTTTAGAGAAACTTTGTGATTACCATCAAGAAATCTCTGACATCGTATTTACCGTTGGAAGACCAATGCAGGTAATGCTTTGGGGTGAACTTAAACCTGTCTATTTAGATGATGTTCCAATAGAGAGCCTTACACCATTTCATACGGAAATTTTAGCCTTAACATTAATAGGAAATCAGAAGAGATTAGTTGATAATTTAATAAATGTGGGATACTGTGACCTTGCCTATGCAATATACAAGGCTCGATTTAGGGTAAATATTTTTTCTCAAAAAGGTAATTATTCAGTTGTAATGCGTAAACTTCCTATTAAGATACCTACCGTTGAGGAACTGAAACTTCCCGAAATAGTCAAAGAAATTGCAAATGAAAGGATGGGACTTGTTCTTGTAACTGGAGCAACAGGTTCTGGAAAATCATCTACATTAGCATCTATTCTTAATATAATAAACGACATAAGGGCATGTCATATAATTACCTTGGAAGACCCTGTTGAATTTTTGCATACTCATAAAAAAGCTACTTTTAACCAAAGAGAAATGGGTATAGATTTTTCTCATTATGCTGATGGTTTGAGAGCAGCTCTTAGACAAGCACCTCATGTAATACTTGTTGGTGAAATAAGAGACAGAGAAACCCTTGAGATAGCAATGCAGGCAGCAGAGACAGGACACCTTGTCTTAAGTACAATGCATACAACTGATGCTGGACAGACCATAGGAAGAGCTGTAGGAATGTTTCCACCTGAGGATGAAAATTATATTAGATTAAGATTGTCTGATACTTTAAAATGGGTTGTCAGTCAGAGACTTTTACCCAAAATAGGCGGTGGTAGAATTGTTGCAACAGAAGTAATGAAAAAAAATTTAAGAATCAGAGACCTTATTATAAATGGAGAGACAGCAGAAAAAACTTTCTATGATGTAATTGAAACCTCTGGTGCAGCAGGAATGCACACCTTTGACCAATCCATAGTTGAGTTATACAAAAAGGGACTTATTACAGAAGAAACAGCTGTTGCATTTGCCTCAAGAAAGTCAACTGTTATAAGGGAGATTGATAAAATTAAAGCACAACGGGGTGAAAAAACAACCGATATTGAAGGACTAAAAATTGATACAGAATATGACAAAAAATTGAAAAGAGGTCTATAATGCCAAAAGCATTAATTTGTGAAAACGATCCCGAAGTTCAAAAAAATTTAGCTATGACTTTTAAAACTTTAAATATAGAATCCATCATCCCCTTAAGTTTAGAGGAAGCATTGAATACGCTTGAAACTGAAGATATAGCAATTGCCATAGTAAATGAAACCTTTGCTAATGAGAAACCTCAAAAAAATAAAATAATTCAATGGATTATAAATTTACCAATGTACCGTAGACGAGAAATTATGCTTGTTATTACAGGAGAAAATCTAAAAAGTTTAGATAGACTTTTAGCATTTGCTAAAGGTGCTAATCTGGTTTTAAACAATAAAGATTTAAATAATTTTTATCAATTTTTTAAAAGAGCCTACTTGGAGTATCAGTCAACTTATAGGCAATATAAAGAGTTACTTGCTAAATAATCTTCTTTGTCTTAATGCTTCAAATAATAAAATAGACATAGCTGTTGAGGCATTTAAAGAATTTATTTTACCGCTCATTGGAATTTTTACTATTTCATCACAAAGAGACAACACTGTTTGTCTGATTCCCTTCCCTTCAGAGCCTACTACTAAAGCAATAGGTTGTGTAAAATCGCTTTCCCATAGAGTCTTGTTGCCAGAGACTTCAGCACCAATAATTTTAATACCGTCTTCTTTAAGCTGTCGTATAGCATACTTAATATTGTTTACTTCAACAAGATTTATATGCCAAATAGCACCTGAAGATGTTTTCCATAAGGATGGAACAATACCTACAGAACGCCTTTCTTGATAAATTACTGCATGAACACCTGCAGCATCGGCAACTCTTAAGATAGCTCCAAAATTTTGCGGGTCTTCAATAAGGTCAAGAATGAGAAAAAAAGCAGGCTCTTTTTTCTGAATAGGAATTTGTAATGCTTCTTCAAAAGATATTGTTTTTTTAGGCTTAACTTTAGCAACAATACCTTGATGGACGCCTTTAACAGCTCTATCAATAAATGAATTTTCTACTATTTTTATTGGTATTGAATGTTTCTCTGCCAATTCAATAATTTTTGAAAGCTTTTTTATCCTGTTCTCTGCAATATAAATTTCTTTTAGAACCCCCTTTACCTTAAAGGCTTCCTCTATAGGATTTACTCCATAAATGTAAATTAAATTTTTACTTTCCATACTGTTTTATCCAGCTTATCTTCAAGGATAATCCCTTTTTCAAATAATTTATTACGAATCTCATCAGCTCTCTGCCAATTTTTATCTTTTCTTGCCTGTGATCTTTCAATAATAAGTTTTTCAATTTCATCTTCTGTAATATCAATTTTTTTTACTTTAAGCAAATCCCTATACCAATCAATAGCTTTTCTTTGAAAGAGATTTAAAACTCCACCAATTTCTCTAAG